>CBINOL010000027.1:0-45416 GCA_966252285.1 uncultured Caulobacter sp. | reverse complement strand
GCGGCGGCGACGGCGACCTTCAGGGCAGGCGCCATGGGCCAGAACCGCAGCGCCACGGCGGCGACCACCGGGATCGCCAGGGCCATCAGGATCCACAGCCGATAGAGCGTGGCGAAATGGTCGGGCAGGCGGCCGTCCTCGTCGGCGCGAGCCAGGAACCGGGCCATGGCCGCCTCGGTCCAGGTCAGGAACGCCGTCTGGGTCAGGCTCAGCACCGAGAACGCCAGCGCATAGATCCCGTACTCGGCCGGAGACAGGATCTGCGTGAACAGCACGATCGTCAGGAGGCCGACGACCCCCTGGGCGATGTTGACGGGCAGGTAGCCCAGGACGCCGCGCCAGAACATGGTCAGCGCACGGCGGTCTTGTCGCCCAGCAGGCAGGGGACGGTCATCAGGATCACGTAGAGGTCCAGCCAGAACGACTGGCGTTCGATGTATTCGACGTCGTAGGCCACGCGCTGGCGCACCAGTTCGGGCGTGTCGACCGCCCCGCGCGAACCCTTGATGGCCGCCCAGCCGGTGACGCCGGGCTTCATGCGGTGGCGGTGGGCGTAGGTGGCCACCAGTTTCGCGGACTCCACGTCGCCGGTCATCATGCCGATGGCGTGCGGACGCGGGCCGACGATCGACATCTCGCCCGACAGCACGTTGAACAGCTGCGGCAGCTCGTCGAGGCTGGTGCGGCGGATGAACTTGCCCACGCGGGTCACGCGGTCGTCGTCGGCGCTGATCTGGCGGGTGGCGCGGGCGTCGGCCATGTCGTGCCGCATCGAGCGGAACTTCCAGATCAGGATGGTCTCGTTGTTGAAGCCGTGGCGGCGCTGGCGGAAGAAGATCGGGCCGGGGCTGTCGAGCTTCACGGCCAGGGCCACGCCCAGCATCACCGGCGCGGCGATAACGAGGCCCACGCCGGCGACCGCCAGGTCCTGAAGGCGCTTGGCCATCGCCCGGCGGGCGTCGGTGGGGGCGCCCGACAGGTCGGCCAGGTGCGACAGGGCCGCGTCGCGATCAGCGTCGCCGCCGACGTCGACGATCATGCTGACCGGGTTGGGCAGTTCCGACAGGCGCTCGACCAGCTGGCCGACGCGGGCCTGGGCGGTGGATTCGACGGCGATCACCACGCGGTCGACGAAGGGCATGATGCGGTGGTCGACCAGGGCCTTGGTGTCGCCTAGCACCGGCACGCCCAGCACGGCCTCGGGGGCGCGGGCGGCGCGGTCGTCGAACACGCCCAGCACATTGACCTCGCCGGTGCGCAAGGCCGCGGCGATCAGCCGCTCGGCGTTGGTGGTGGCGCCGACCAGCACGATATTGGGCGTCAGCTTGCCGATGCGGCGACCGTGGCGGACCACGGCCCACCAGATCGCGTGCAGCGCCAGGAAGGCGGGCAGGGCGGCCAGCAGCCAGCCGGTCACGGCGTGCGCGCCCGGCGCCAGCGGCGTCAGGACCACCACCTGCACGGCGATCGCCGAGGCGCCGATGGCTGAGCCGACGCGCAGCAGGTGGCGGATCAGGCGCTCGCGGTGAGCAAAGGCGTAGGCTTCCAGGCCGTGCAGGGCGACCAGCAGCACCCCGGCTCCCACGAGCGGCGCGACGAAGCCGCCGGTGCGGGCGACCCAGACGACGAGGGCGGCGGCGAGAATCGCGTCGGCGACGCGGAAGGCGCGAGTCAGGTTCTGGATCTGCATTCGGGCGCGGGCCGGGGTCAGGCGTTCCGGCCGGAACGGTCCGCGCCGGCTGCGTGCGGCGTCCGACGCGTGGCTAGCGTCCGCTGGGCGGGCGAGGGCGGAACTCATGATCGCTCTTGGGCTTCTGCGCACTGGAGAACGAGGTTCAACCTAGCGTGGCCGTCTGAGCGTCGCGTTAACGCGATTTTCCTTCACGCCTCGATTGTCATTCGCGAGCGAACAGGCTATCGAACCGCTCCCTCTCAGGAGGAGACGTGGCCGAGAGGCTGAAGGCACCGCTTTGCTAAAGCGGCATACCTCAAAAGGGTATCGAGGGTTCGAATCCCTCCGTCTCCGCCATCCCCCTTCCAGAATTGTAGATTTAGCCCGGCGGGCTCGTCCGTTCGCTTCGCCATGTCTGGCGTTCGGGCAACGACGATGTTTGTCAGTGCATTGTAATTGCTGGAGAATAGACTTTAGCGGACGGGCTCCGCCAACGCTTCGCCGACAGGGGGCTGGCTTTCGCGTCCGCTCTGGCGGCCGAGCCGCATGCGGTTCGGAAGCAGGACCGGCGGCCCCCGACGATGCGAGTCGCCGCCCGCTCCGCGAGGGAATCACGGCGGCGACTCGGATTCGCGGCGGCGAATCTTCTGGGGGACTTAGGCCATCCGCCAGCGTTGCAGATGGTCCAGGACGTCGCTCACCAGCTGATCCTCGGTGAATCCCGTCACGTCCCGGGGTTTTGCCATATCGGCGGAGTACGCCGTCAGCCGCCATTCCAGCACGCGGCGGCCCTCCGGCGCGTCGAGGGCGGTGAGGGCGGGGCGGGGCCGCGAACGGGCCGTCAGCCGATAGTGGAACAGCTTGCCGCCTCCGCCGACCGAGGCGGTCAGGCTCAGGCCGTCGTCGTCCTTGGCGAGGGCCGCGGTCAGGCCTTCGGCCTCCAGCCCGGCCCGCACGCCTTCCAGCGCCGGAACGCCGGTGCGCTCGATCTGCCGCATGATCTCGCGCCGGCTGGCGGGCGAGAGGATCCGCTTCAGTTGTTCGGCCAGAGGCGGCGTCTCGGTGTCGATGGTGCGGCCGGCGACGTCGGCGTTCATCTGCCGCACCAGACCGATCGACAGCAGGATCATGATCACCGCGAAGGGCAGGGCGGCGATCAGCGTCGCGGCCTGCAGCGCGCCCAGGCCGCCGGCCAGCAGCAGCGCGGCCGCCACCAGGCCCAGCAGGACGCACCAGTACATCCGCTGCCAGCGCGGCGTGTCGTCGGCCCCGCCCGAGGCGATCGTGTCGATCACCAGCGCCCCGGAGTCGGCCGAGGTGACGAAGAACACCGCCACCAGCAGGATCGCCAGGCTGGAGGTGAACGTCGTGCCCGGCAGTTCCTCGAAGAAGTGGAACAGGGCCGTCGACAGGTCGGCGGTCACGGCCCGCGAGATCGCACCGGCCGCCTGGCCCATGTCCAGGCTGATGGCGGTGTTGCCGAAGACCGTCATCCACAGAAACGTAAAGCCGGCCGGGACCAGCAGGACGTTGAGGATGAACTCGCGCACCGTCCGCCCGCGCGAGATGCGGGCGATGAACATGCCCACGAACGGCGACCAGGCGATCCACCAGGCCCAGTAGAACAGCGTCCAGTTCGCCATCCAGGCCCGCGGCTCGTAGGCGTAGAGGGTGAAGGTGCGGCGGATGAAGTGATCCAGATAGGCGCCGAAATTCTGCACCAGGGCTTTCAGCAGAAAGCCGGTCGGACCGATCACCAGCACGAACAGCATCAGCAGGATCGCCAGGATCAGGTTCAGTTCCGACAGGCGGCGCACGCCCTTGCCGACGCCGCTCATCATCGAGGCGGTGGCCGCGGCCATGACCACGGCGATCAGGATCACCTGCACCCAGGCGGTGTTGGGAATGCCCAGCAGGTAGCTCAGGCCGCTGTTCATCTGCGCCACGCCGAAGCCCAGCGAGGTGGCGATGCCGAACGCCGTGCCCCAGATGGCGAAGATGTCGACCGCGTCGCCGATCGGGCCGTTGACGCGCTTGCCCAGCAGTGGCGACAGCCCCGAGCGAAGGGTCAGGGGCAGGCCCTTGCGGTGGGCGAAGAAGGCCAGGCTCAGCCCTACCACCGCATAGATCGCCCAGGCGTGGACGCCGTAGTGGGTGAAGGTGATGACCATGGCTTCCCGCGCGGCTTCGAAGCTGCGCGGCTCGACCTCAGGCGGGTTGATATAGTGCTGGATGGGCTCGGCGACGCCGAAATACATCAGGCCGATGCCCATGCCGGCCGCGAACAGCATGGCCAGCCACGAGACGTAGGGAAAGTCCGGCTCGGAGTCGTCGGGCCCCAGTTTCAGCGCGCCCGTGGGGCCCAGCGCCAGGAAAAGGACCAGCCCCAGAAAGCCCGCGACGGCGGCGACGTAGAACCAACTGAAGGTGTCGATCACCCAGGCCTGGGCGGTCTTGAAGACGCGGTCGGAGAAGTCCGGAGCGACGACGGCGAAGACGAGAAGCAGCCCGATGATCAGGCTGGCGCCCCAGAACACACGAGGGTTCATCTTGGTGGTCAGCATCCCCAACCTTAACGGCCAAGGCCCGATCGCGCCACCCGTGGGGCCTGGCGGTGTTGCGAACGCGGTTCGCGCTCAGCGCGGCCGCTTGTCGCCGTTCTCGGTCCAGAAGCGCCGCATGCGGTCAGTGATCTCGGTCGGGGGCGGTGTCTTCCAGCCGGCGGCGCGGGCTTGCGCCGGGGGCCAGGCGCCGGTCAGGACGAGCTGGCGCGTCTGCCTGGCGTCGGGCCCGCCTGGGATACGCCAACCGGCCGTCTTCAGGGTCTCGAGCACGCGTGGACGAGCGGCCTGTTCCTCGGGCTCGCCCGGACGCATGGGGCCTGCCAGCACCGTCCCGACCGTTTCGCCGTTGCTGCCCACCGCCCAGGGATCGGCGCCCCTCTCCAGCAAGAGGCCGGCGATGCGGAAGTTCTGCTGCTCCACCGCCAGCCGCAGCGGCGTGGCGCCCGTGGCGTCGTGGTCGTTGATCCTGGCGCCGTGCTGCAGCAGCAGGCGCACCGCGCCGAGCGAGTTCAGGCCGATGGCGGCCTTCAGCGGCCAATAGGCTTCCCGCCGCTGCGCGCTGGCGCCGGCCTGCAGCAACTGGGTGGCGAAGCTTGGATCCGTGGCGCGCAGGGCCAGGCTGAGCGGGATGGCGTCGGCGCCGCCGTCGGGCGAGACGCCGAGATCAAGCAGGGCGGCGACCATCGGCTTGTCGCAGCGGGCGATGGCCAGGCTCAGGAGATCGCCGTTCGGGCCGCCGCGCGTGGTCTTCAGCGCCGGATCGGCGCGCAGGCGGCGCTGGGCCTCGCCGACCTCGCCCTTCAGCACGGCCGACATCAGGTCGCGCCCGGCCTGGCCATGATCGGCGGCGGCCAGGGCGGCGCGGCTGTCGGGCAGGGCGGTTCCGCCCACGAAGCAGGCGGCGAGCGCGGCGTCCGTCATCATCACCATCGAAGCCGCCAGGGCGGCGATTGCTGCGGGGCGGGTCACGGACCTCAGTTGGCGGCCGCGCGATAGGCCGCGTCAAGGCTGGACGACAGCCAGGCCTGGCCGTGCAGGTCGAGCAGCGAGGCGTCGCCCGCCGACTGGCCCTCGGGCCCGACCGGCGTCAGCTCGTGCCGCTCGCCATAGGCCGGCGGGGCGTCGACGAACAGGCCGCCGAGGATCGCGCCGGGGATGCCGCCCAGCAGGCCGCCCAGGCCCGCGCCCAGCCAGCGGTCGCCGCCGTCCTGCACGCGGCTGAGCGGATCGCCGTCCAGATAGTAGGCGTCGACCTGCGGGGCGGACGCGCCGCCGGCTCGCGCGGCCTCCAGCGTGTCCTCGTGCAGCCCCGCGGCGTTGAAGGTGTCGGCCGGCAGGCCCGAGGCCACCGCCGCCGCCGAGGCCAGACCTCCGCCCAGCGAGTGGCCGGTCAGGGTGACGTCCTCGCCGGCCGTGCGCAGGCGCTCGCCGATCACCAGGGCCTTGTCGTAGTAGCCGGAGTCCAGTCCCAGGCCCTGCTGGAGATTGTTGCGCCAGTCCTCGGCGTTCTGGGTGCCACGGAAAGCCACGACATAGTCGCCCTGGGCGTCGACATAGACCCGCGCCCGGAAGTTCGAGCCCGGCTCCTCCAGATCGGTGGCGTCCAGGCCCAGCCGCGCCAGGTCGTCGGCGCCGGCGACTTCCCAGCCGGGCGGCGGGTTGGGCGTGTCGTTGTAGACGTCGGCGGCCAGGGCCATGTGCACCCGGGCTTCGGCCAGTTCGGCCGACTTGCCGCCGCCGGCCGCGACGGCCGAGATCCGCACGTCGGCCTGGGCCGTGGTCGCGATCGCCGGGCGCGAGGCGGGCGCATCCCACTCGGCCGCTACCTGGGCGTCGACGGCGACCCGCGCGCTGGCGCTGGTGTCGAAGCGCTCGCTCGCCGCACTGATCCCCGATCCGCCCTCGATACGCATGACCTGTCCCTCGGCGTCCTCGTCAGGATCGCGATGCTGCGCGCGGCGGCGGGGAGGGGATAGCTGGGGAATTCCCTAGTGCGGGCTTCTCAGGCGACCTGCCGGAGCATTGTCCCACGGCGCCCAACATCAAATCCCGTCATTCCCGCCCTTGTGGCGGGAACCCCTGGTTCCGCCGGCAAGTGAGACGCCAGCGGTGTGCTCAGCACGCCCCCCCTCCAGCCTTTGCGGCTGACAGAGGGTTTCCCGCCACAAGGGCGGGAACGACGGGAAGTTGAATGACCTCAGGCCGCCACGCGGCCGTCGTCGTCGAGGCTGACGTCCAGCAGGTCGCGCAGGGCCGTTGCACCCTGCGGGGTCAATCGCACGGCGCGCCCCTTGGCCTCCAGCGCCAGCCAGCCCCGCTGGCTCATCGCCGCCAGCAGCTTCACGCCCAGCGGCCCGGCTAGATGGTGGCGGCGCTCGGTCCAGTCGAGGCACTGGCGGGCGACGCCGCGCGGGGAGGCGAGGGCGGCGACGTCGACGCCGAGTTCGCAGAACCAGGCCCGACCCTCGTTCGAGATCTCGTAGAGCTTGTCGTCGGTCGGGGTCAGCAGGCCGCGCGCCACCAGGGCGTCGGCGACCTTCACGCCAAGCCGCCCGGCCAGATGGCCGTAGCAGCAGCGGGCGTCGCGCAAGGCGCGGGCCTTGGGCGAGCGGGGAACCTCCAGCGACCGAACCGGCGCGGCGATCGCCGACAGCGCCTCGATGGCGTGCGCCACCTCCGCCGAGGCCAGTCGGTAGTAGCGGTGACGACCCTCGCGCTCGACGCTCAGCAGCCCGCCCTCGACCAGCTTGGACAGGTGATTGCTGGCCGCCTGGGCCGTGACGCCCGCCGCCCAGGCCAGCGCCCCGGCCGGCTGGGCGCGGCCGTCCTGCAGCGCCTGCAGCATGGCGGCGCGGACCGGGTCGCCGATCAGGGCGGCGGGGCTGGCGATATTGGCGTCCATGGCGCCACTCTACCCTGATCGCCGGCGTAATGGTTCATCGGCGCGTGTAGCATCCGGCGGCGCGGACGGCGCATGACGAGTCCCATGAGCACCCAGCCCTCCCGCCTGCCGCTGATCACGGCCGCCGCCAGCTTCGGCTTCCTGGTCACCCAGCTGGACGTCACCATCGTCAATGTCGCCCTCGACGCGATCGGGGATGCGTTCGGCGCGCCCACCGCCCAGCTGCAATGGGTGGTCGACGCCTATGTTCTGGCCCTTGCGGCCATGCTGCTGTCGGCCGGGGCGATCGGCGACCGGGTCGGACCCAAGCGGGCGTTCCTGGCCGGGCTCGTGCTGTTCGGACTGGCCTCGGCCGCCTGCGGTTTCGCCGACGGTCCTTTGAGCCTGATCCTGGCCCGGGTCGCGCAAGGCGCGGCCGGGGCGCTGCTGATCCCGCCCTCCCTGGCCCTGATCGCCCACGCCGCCCACGGCGACGATCGCCGGCGCGCGGCCGCGGTCGGCTGGTGGACCGCCGCTGGCGGGGTGTCGATCGCCGCCGGACCGGTGCTGGGCGGCCTGCTGGTCGAGACCCTGGGCTGGCGCTGGGTGTTCTTCGTCAACCTGCCGCTCTGCGCGATCGGCGCGGTGCTGGCCCTGCTGGTCGCGCCGGCCGCGCCCGCCAAGCCCAAGGTCCCGTTCGACCTGCCGGGACAGACCCTGGCGGTGGCGGCCGTCACCCTGCTGGTCGGCGGCCTGATCGAAGGCGGTCATCGCGGCTGGGGCGGCGCGCCGCTGGCGGCCCTGATTGCCGGCCTGATCCTGGCCTTCGCCTTCGTGGTGTTCGAGCGCCACGCCCGGCATCCGGCCATGCCGCTGTCGGTGTTCCGCACCCGCCCGGCCTGGAGCGCGGTGGTCGTCGGCTCGGCCCTGAACTTCACCTATTACGGCCTGATCTTCGTGCTGGGCCTCTACATGCTGCGCACCCTGCACTGGTCGCCGGGCAAGGCGGGCCTGGCCTTCCTGCCGCTGACGGCGACCTTCATCGTCTCGAACCTGGCCAGCGGATCGCTGGTCGGCCGCTTCGGCGCCCGGGCCGTCACCGGCGCCGGCGTGCTGATCGCCGCCTGCGGCTACGCCCTGACCGCGCGGCTGGGTCCGGCCAGCGGCGTGCTCGACATGCTGCCGGGCTTTGCCTTGATCCCCGGCGGCATGGGCCTGGCGATCCCCGCCCTGACCAGCGGCCTGCTGGCCAATGTCGACCGTCATGACGCCGGCGCCGCCTCGGGCGTGCTCAACGCCTGCCGCCAGGTCGGCGGCGCGGCGGGCGTGGCGATCTTCGGGGCGCTGGCCGGGGCGGGAATCGCTGCGGGGCTGCGGACTTCGGCGATTGTCGCGGCGGTGATGCTGGCCGCGGCCGCGGGGGTATTGCTGGCGCCGGGGCGGAGGGGGTGATCGCTGCCTTCTATCGAACTTTCGCCTTGGCCCTGGCCTCGCGGTCCAGAGCCGAACAGTCGAACGTCATTGGCACGTCTTGGTCGTCGTCCTGCGGAGTAGTCAAAACCCCCGTCGCCAGCCACTCGAACCACATACGCTGATTGGGGATCGGCGTTGAGCTCCCGATCACGTCCTTCGTAGCCTGGGCGTCGAACTTCGGGTCGCCGGAAGGCTGCATGACCCGGGCCTCAAGGACAACGTAGCCGTCTCTTGCCGTGCGGACGCACAACCCGACGAACTTTCGTGGCTCGGCGGTCGCCTTGGGCGGCGTGTCGGCCCACCCGGCCGCCGGAAGCGCGGCTAGGCTGGTCGCGAGCAGCAAGGCTGACAGGATGAGCGATCGCATGGGCGCAGCCTAGCAAGCCGCCACGCCCATGCACCATCCATTGAAGGTGCTTGGGGGCTGAGCTGCCGCCCTCATACCTCCCGTCATTCCCGCCCTTGTGGCGGGAACCCCTGGTTCCGCTCACAAGGATGTCGCAAGTGGACTGCTGGGCAGCCCGCCTCATCCGCACTTGCGGCTGATAGAGAGGTTCCCGCCACAAGGGCGGGAATGACGGGAAGAAAGGGAAGGGGCCCTACGCCGCCGCGTAGTCGTACTTCAGGTCGAACGCGCCGTCGGACTTCAGCGAGAACACCGCCTTCGACCACGGCTCATGGGCGCTGGACGCGGTCAGGCGGTGCAGGTTCCGCAGCGCCTTCGACACGCTGTAGTCCAGCTTGCGCACGTCGAGGTCGGCGACGCCGCCGGCGGCCTTGGTGTAGTCGCCGGTCAGGCCCACCGAGCCGTCGATGACGTCGATGTGCAGGCGGATCTCCGACCAGGGCTCGGCCACGCTGCCGGCCAGGGCCTGGCCGACGTGGCGGTAGATGCCTTCGGGGCTGTCGATGTCGGCCATGGAATCCTCCGGGAGGCGTGGGCGCTAAATCTAGTCGTTGAAGAAGGTTCGGGTCGAGGGCTTGCCGTCGATGACGTACTCCACCCTGAACGCATCGGGCCGCTTGGAGTCGCCCTCGAACACCGCCTTGATGTCGACGTCGACCTGCTTGCCCTCCTTCAGGGCGGCGGCCCACTCGTTCTCCATCACCTTCCAGCCGCTCTTGTTCAGCGTGCCGTCCATGGCGTGGTAGTTGATCTGCTCGCCGGGGCCGTTGAAGATCGCCGCGATCAGGTGGCCGCCTTCGTCGCCATCGACCCCGTCCTTGATACCGCCTTCCTGGCCCGCCTTGGTCTGCTGGTAGCCGTTGCGGTCGGCGTGCTTGAGATCCAGCGTGCCGGTCACCTGCTCCACGCGGCCGCTGGCGTCGGTGGAATAGGTATAGCGGCCGCTGACCACATAGTCGGTGTTGGGCGCCAGCTCGCCGTTCAGCTTGGCGTTCCAGCCGCCCTTGGCGCCTTGCTCCAGCTCGACGCGGGGCCGGGCGGAAAGGGCCTCGTCCAGCTTGCGGCTGGCGGTCTCCAGCGTCTGGCGGGCGCTGTCGGGCAGCTTGTCCAGCGGCAGGGCGTCGATCGCGCCCTTCAGCTTTTCCAGCGCCGGCTTGGCGGCGGCGGCGAAGGCGCTGTCGACCTTGGCGAGGTCTGCGGCCTTGCTCACCGTCTCGGCCCATTTGCCGAGCTTGCCCAGCTTGGCCGCGTCGCCGATGTAGGGAACCATGCTGACGGCCGACAGGCCCGCGCCCAGGAAGTCGCCGCGGAACAGCGAGATCACCCCGTTGACGCCGTCCGAGATCGGCGTCGGGTCGAACAGGCCCGCCACGTCCAGCGCCATCTGGCCAAGGTCGAGGATCAGTTCCTGCTTCTGGGCCGCCGTGGCCGCGTCCATGTCGTCGGCCAGGCGCTTCTGGTCGGCGGGCGACAGGTCGGCCTCGATTTCCGCGCGCAGGCTCTGGGCCTTGGCGGGATCGGACTTGGCGATCTCGGAAAGCTGGCCGGCCAGTTCGCTGGTGTTCAGCTGACCGCCGGTGCGGCTGGCCGCCACCAGGCCGGAAGCCTCGGTGGAGACGCTGGCGGCGCTGGATGCGGCGCGACTGGAGGCCCCGATGGACTCGGCTGCGTTCAGTCCGGACATGGATGCCTCCGTTGCGCCTCGACTGGCGCGACGATGGCCGGGGGCAGGGGGCGTCGATAGCTGGGAGCGTCCCTAGCTAGGGATAACCCTAGTTATGCCGCCGGGGCCCCGGGACTAGCGTCTTCCTCAGGAAAGCGTCCGTACCAGGAGTGCCCGATGACCGCTGTGTCCTTCAACACCCAGTCATCCGTTTCAGGCTCTGGCGGCGGGCGCTCCAGCGACTATGTCGTGCAGTCGGGCGACACCCTGTCGGCCATCGCCGACAAGCACGGCGTCTCGCTGGACGCGCTGATCCGCGCCAATCCGCAGATCACCAATCCCAACGTCATCCGGCCCGGTCAGGAAGTGACCGTGCCGACGGGGGCGGCGGCCGAGCCGCGCAGCTACACCGTCGAGGCGGGCGACAACCTCTCCAGCATCGGCGCCGAGTTCGGCGTCTCCTGGCAGGCGCTAGCCCAGGCCAACCGGCTGTCGAACCCCAATCTGATCAATGTCGGCCAGGAGCTGTTGATCCCCGGCGGCGGTGCGGCCGCGCGTCCGGCGCCGGCCACGACCGACGCAGGCGCGACCTCGCCGACCACGACGGGGCAGGCGACCGGCGTTCTGCCCTCGACGAAGGGGATGAGCGAGGCCCAGAAGTACGAGCTCTATTCGGGTTACGTGAACGCCTATGGCGACGCCCAGGCCAAGGCCGATCTGGCGGCCGGCAAGCAGGTGATCCTGGGCCTGCGCACCGAGACCAGCCTGAACGCCAACGGCGGCAAGGGCGCCTATGACGACCGGATCGTCGTCCTGCAGAAGGGCGGCAAGGTCCAGGAGTTCGCGGCCAACACCGAGCCTTCGGCCCAGTACGACGGCCGCTATGGATCCGACTTCAATGGCGACGGCCGCAAGGAGCTGGGCCGCATCGCCGAGGGCACGGTCACCTTCCAGAAGAGCGCGAGCTCCAGCCTGGGAAACGTGCTGCGTCCGACCGAAAGCCACGCGATCCAGCGCGACACCAACCATGACGGCCGGATCGACGACAGCGACGCCAAGGGCAAGGGCGTCAGCACCGACAACTCGTTCCTGTTCCACGCCGGCGGCAATTCCAACACCGGCTCGGCCGGCTGCCAGACGCTGAAGCCCGGTGACTTCCAGGCGTTCTGGAACGGTCTCGGCGGCCAGAAGGCCTTCAACTACGTGCTCGTGAACGTCGACAGGCAGGGGCCGCCCGGCGGAGCGACGGCTACGACTGATACTTCGGCCTCGAGCGACGCGCGCATCGGCGCTCTGTCGGAACAGTACGAGACCGGTGGACGTGGTCCGGGCACGGTGTCGAGCGGCGCGGGCGATCCCGGCGGCGTCTCCTACGGCACCTATCAGCTGGCCGGCAATCGCGGCCGGCCCCAGCAGTTCCTGGCCGCCGAGGGCCGCCAGTGGGCGGCCGAGTTCGGCGGCGCCTCGCCAGGCTCGGCCAGCTTCACCGCCACCTGGAAGGCGATCGCCGCCCGCGAGCCGGAGAAGTTCGAGGCCGCCCAGCACGACTACATCCAGCGCACCCACTACCAGGTGCAGCTCGACACGGTCAGCAACGCCACGGGCCTGGACCTGTCGACCCGCTCGGCGGCGATCCGCGACGTGGTCTGGTCCACCTCGGTGCAGCACGGGCCGGAGACCGGCGCCATCGTCAAGGCGATGGCGCGCGTGGAGGGGCAGGGGCTCTCGCCCGCCGACGGCAAGGCCTATGACCGCGCCCTGATCAACGCCATCTACGACGAGCGCGGCAAGCGCAATGACGCCGGACAGCTGGCCTACTTCACCAGCGCCTCGGCCGCCGTGCAGGTCTCGGTCGCCAACCGCTTCGCCAGCGAACGCCAGGACGCCCTGGCCATGCTGGGTCAATGAGAACCGCCGCGGCGGGCCGGCGTTGAACGGAGAAACGCCAGGCCCGCTCCGGATCACCCGACGATGAAGTTTGCTCCCCCAACCCTCATCGCCCTCGCGCTGGCCGTTGCCGGTTGTGAGCGACCGGCGGCGGCCGATCCCCCCCTACCCATGGCCGCCGCCGGCACCGCTGAAGCGCCCACTCAGGGACCGGCGGGAAAGTACGTGATGAGCGGGCAGCGTCGCGGCCTGCTGACGCTGACGCCCAAGGGCGATGTCTGGCGTGTCAGCCTGTCTGGCGGCGCGTTGTCCGACGGGGCGGCGACGGCGGCCGATTGCGAGCTCGAGGCCGAGGGGGCGCTGAAGGACGGTCGCATCGAGGCGCGGGTCGTGCCCTTCGAAGGAACGAACATCAGCCTCAGCGCCGCCGACCTGGCGACGCGGCCCGCGACGGCGCGGGTGACCCTCAATGCGGAGACGGCGAGCGTGAGCACCGACTTCCAGGGCTGCGGCGTCGGGGCGGATCTTTCCGGCCGCTATGTGCGCCAGGCGCCGGGCGCGATCTCGGAGGGCGACCGCGTCGCCGACCTGTCGGCGGCCCTGCCGGACGCGCGGCTGACGATCCTGGATGGTTATCCCTGGGCCCGCTTCGCCATCGAGCGCGGCGGCAAGCGCCTGGCCGTGGTGCAGTTCGACGGCGAAAACGAGGAACTGGCCGACGGCCGCAACAGCCAGCAGGCGATCGGCGCCCAGCTCGGCTGGAGCGCGCTGAAGCCGGCGTTGCGGGTGGTGAAGGTCGAGGGAGGCGCGTCGTGATCCGTCCCGTCGAGCGCGCCTCGGGCGCGGATCTCTCCACCTGGACGCCTTCGACCACGGCCGCCCGGGCCGGCGTCGCGCGGCTGGCGATCGAGGCCATGGCCACCGTCGCCGGCGCGGCCCTGGTGGATCCGCTGCGCGGCGGCGATCGCGGCCAGGCCGCCGCCTTCGTCTGGGCCGAGCACGGCCAGTCGAGCATGGCCCAGGTGGGCGCCGACCTGCGGATCCTGGCGGCCCAGAGCGGCCAGTCGGTGGCCGGCCGGCTGTCGGCCACCTCGCCGGTGGACGCCGGCCGCATCGAGCGGGTGCTGGCCGACTTCGCCCGCGAACTGCGCGCCCAGGCGGTCGACAAGCCTCACCTGACTCCCGCCGCCATCGTCGAGCCGCTGCTGCGCTCGGTCGCCGCCGGCCTGCAGCGCGAGCCGGCCCCCGGCGCGGCGCGTTCGGACGTCGTCGAGCAGTTCGTGCGGATCATCGACGGCGCGACCGCCGAGCTGAAGGCGGTTTAGGGGGCTTTGTGATCGTCATCCCGGCCGCAGCGAAGCGGAGAGCCGGGACCCAGGGGGCGCCGCACTGTGGCTGCCGCTGGAGTGGCGAACCTGGTCGCCGCGCCCAGTCCCCTGGGTCCCGGGTCTGCGGATCGCTTCGCGATCCTTCGCCCGGGATGACGGCCTTTGTCGGGCTCAAAGTTGGGCAGAAGCCCTTAGCCCTTCGCGCCGCCGTCATCGACGCGGGTCAGGTTGGCGAGCGCCGCAGCCGGGCGGTCGAGCTTGTTGTGGACCGCCAGGGTCACGTCCATCCAGGCCTGGCCGCGCATCTGGCTCCACCACTCGTCGTGGACGGCGGCCTGGAAGTCGCCGTTGACCCGTTCGGAGCGGGTCTCGACCACGGGATCGGCCACCGTGTCGGCCGTGTCTTCCACGACGCCCACAGTGTCGTCGATCACGCCGCCGACGCCGTCCAGCAGGCCGCCCAGGCCCTTGGCCAGCAGCGCGCCTTCCAGGGCGCCGCGCTGGGCGGGCGGCAGGCCCTTAAGGGCTTGAGCGGTGTCGGCCGGGCCGGCGGCGGCGAAGGCCGCGGCGTCCACCTCGCCGGTGCGCGCGAAGCGGTCCACGGCCTCGTCCAGACGTCCGGCGCGCGGCGCGGGGGACGTGGCGGCGCGGGCGGCGGCGGAAGGGTCTTGCACGATCATGGCCGGGGCCTCCTCATGTGCAGCCTGCGCCGGGCCCGTCGCCGCCGCTATTGGGGTTTTCCCGAGCCCTCAGCGAACGAAGCCGGCCTCGGTCAGCTTCAGCTGCCGCAGGTCGATGCTCATCTCGTTGCGGAAGCGGGCGACGGCGGCCTCCGACAGCTGGCGGCTGAGCGTGGTGTTCTTCTTGGCGTTGGCGTCGGAGAAGGCCGAGCCCTGGGCCACGAAGTTCAGCATGAACACCTCGGCCATCTCCTGCTTGCCGGCGTCGTCGAGGCGGGCGAAGGCGGGGTTCGAGCCCAGGGCCTGCGAGACCTGGCCGCGCACGCCCTGCACCTGGGCGCGGTTGGCGAAGGGCACGTTGTTGGCGATCTGCCAGTTCTGCACCCAGTAGGCGGTCATGGCGTCGGCGACGTCGCCGCGTCGCAGGCCGTCGACCGCCACGTGCTTTTCCCAGGCGCCCAGCAGGTCCTTCTGCTGCACGGCTTGGCGCAGGCGATCGCCGTTGGCCGGGTCGCGCTTGGCGACGAAGTCGGCGAACTGGCCGCGCACGCGGGTCGAGACGGAAGGCGAGGGGCGATAGCGGGTGCTGACGGACGCGGCGCTGCGCCGCTGGGCCGACAGGCTGGCGCCGGGCACGGGGCGGGCCGGGGTGGAGCGGGTGCGGCCGCCGCGCTGCACCGTCGAGCCCAGCACGTTGTTCATCTGGCCCACCGACATCATCGACGAGCCGAAGTCCATGTACTGGGTGCCGATGCTGGAGAAGTCCTGCGCCGCGGCCGGCAGGCCGATCATCAGGGCGGCGAAGGCGCTGAGCGCGGGAACGAGGCGGCGGTTCATCCGGTGTGCTCCACTGTTTTTCCAACCCTGACGTGCAATATTGACAAGAAAACGACAGGCGGCCAGATGGCCGCCTGCCTTTTCTACTGTCGAGCTTAAGCTTAACCCTTGCGGGCGAGGGTCGAGCCGGCTTCGCCGATGGACTTGATCGAGTTGTTCAGGGCCTGGCTGACCATGTTCATCTCCTGGCCCAGGGCCTGGATCTCGGCGGTCAGCTGGCCGTACTTGGAGTCCTTGGAGTCCAGGCCGCCCAGTTCGTCGGTCTTGGCCTTCATCTGACCCATCTTGCCGTCCATCACCTTGCCCAGGGCCTTGGCGAGGGCGACCAGGAAGCTGTCGCCCTTGGTCGACTTGCCTTCGCCGCCGTCGCGGACGCTTTCCAGGATCGAGTTGGTCCAGCTCTGGGCCACGTCCTCGGCGGTGCGCTGCAGGTCGCCCTGCTCGGCGGGGCTGAAGCCGAAGGTGTCGGCCGCGCCCTGGACCGCTTCGGTCAGGCTCTGGGCCGCGCCGCCCGGATTGCCGGTGGCGGCCTGGAACACGCCCTGGGCCAGGTCGATCACGCCCTGCGGCAGGCCCAGTTGCTGGCCGACCTGCTGGATCACCTGGCTGGCGACCGAGCTGATGATCTGCTGGAAGATCGACTGGAAGGCCAGCGAGGTGCCGCCGGTGAGCGCCGCCAGGGCGACGGTGCTGAACAGGCTGCCGATGTTGAGACCGCCGCCGCTGAAGATGCCGGACATGTTTCGAACTCCGCGATTTGAAATCTTGCTGTCCTCGGTCCCGCGTTCATCGCTGCGACCTGACGCCGCAAGACAACCATCGCGGGTCGATCGTCAGTAGTCGGGTCGTTCCCTAGCTAGGGTTTTCCCTATCAGCCGGCGCATGGCGGCCGAGGGCTGGGCCGCGCGCATCCGGGCCTCGTCGGCGGCACGGGCCTCGGCGGCGATCTCTTCGGGCGAGCGGGTGCGGCGGTCGAGCACGGTGATCTGGCCGGCGGTGACGCCCAGCAGGAACACCTCGTCGCGATAGGCCACCAGGGTCAGCCGCTCGCGCTGGCCCACGGGCAGGGCCCGCAGGTAGCGGATCTGGTCATCGCTGGCGGGGCCCGCCTGCACCCGCTTGAGCAGCTTCAGCGAGAAGAAGGCCAGACCCAGCACGATGGCCAGGGCGATGGCGACGGTCAGCAGGTCGAGAATGGCGCTCACGTCGGCTCCAGGTCAGGGCAGGGGTGGGAAGGTCGGGCCGGGCGGCGGCCCTTCTGGCGGGTCTTCGGCGGCGGCCTTGGCCTGCTCGTCCTTCAGCCGGCGGGCCCACAGGATCACCTCGGCCACGGCGGCGAACAGGTCCTGAGGCACGATGTCGTCGATGGCGGCCTTGTCGCGCAGGGCGCGGGCCAGCTCGACATTACGGATGATCGGCACGCCGGCTTCCTCGGCCGCCTCGCGCATGGTCTGGGCGATCGGCCCTTCGCCCTTGCCCAGCAGCACCGGGGCGGCGTGCTCGGCCGGGTCGTAGGCCAGGGCGCAGGCGATGTGGGTGGGGTTCACGACCAGCACCGAGGCGTCGCGCGCGGCCTGGGCGGCGTTCTGCTGCGCCCATTCCTGGTGCAACTGCCGCCGGTGGGCCTTCACGTGCGGATCGCCCTCGGAATCCTTCATTTCCTGGCGGATGTCGCGCCGGCTCATCCGCATCTTCTTGGTGAAGCTGTGGCGCTGGTAGGCCAGGTCCAGCAGCGACACGAAGACGAACAGCACCACCGTTCCGGCCAGCAGCTTGAAGGTCAGTCCGCCATAGGCCGACAGCGCCCCGTCGGCCTCGCCGGCCGGCAGGGCCATCAGCTGGTCGAACGACATCGCCACGACGATCCAGGTGAACACGCCCAGCAGCAGGGTCTTGGCCAGCGACTTGGCCACCTCGAACAGGTTGTCGAGGCTGAACATGCGCTTGAGCCCCTCGCCGGGGTTCATGTGCGACATCTTCGGGCTCATCTTCTCGAAGGTGAAGACCGGGCCCACCTGGCCGAACTCGGCCAGCATGCCGAACATCGCCACGGGCACGAAGGTGATCGCCGTCAGCAGCACGAAGGCCTTGCCGGCGGCCGCGCCGGCGATCGGCCACGCTTCGGCGAAGGGCCGGTCCATCACCGCGAACACCTCGTCGAACAGCCCGCCCAGCCGGTCGAAGGCGAAGCCCGCCGTCATCGCCCCCAGCAGCAGCCACACGCCCAGCACGGCGGTCGAGGTCAGGTCCTTGGACTTGGGAACGTCGCCCTTCTTGCGGGCGTCCGACAGCCGCTTGGGCGTCGGCTTCTCCGTCTTGTCCCCGCCGTCGTTTTTCTCAGCCATAGCGTGTGTTCTGGCGTCGTCGCCAAGGGCGTCGGGCGTTCGCCGACCTGTGAGATGCCGACAATGGCGCCAATCGTGGCTAAAAAGCGGCGAGCTTAGCCATAGTAGTGGTTAAGCTGAGCCATAGAATATGTTGTCTGGTAAGCAGTATACTGAGTATGAAAATTGTTTTAACTCCGAGGTTGACAGGATTGATGCGCCAAAGTTAGCTTTTGAATGGGTAGTATGCACAGGCGGGGCGCTGCATAGAGGGACAAATTTATGCGCAAGTTCCGCGTAGTGGCGTCGAGCGTGTGTTTAGTCTTATTTTCTTCAAGTCCAGTGTTCGCATATGAATGCGTGACTGCCGAAGGCTTGAAGTTCAGCAGCGCTCTCCCGATCAATGAAAAGTTCTCGCTGGCGCGCATAGATTGCGTTGAAGAAACACAACCGACGGGGGTGTCCGAACAGCTCCGTCTCTATGACGGCCCCCAGATGGCGACCGCCGTTATCTCGGCTGGACGTGTCGCGCCGGCCCCGGTCGTCATCGCCAGGGGCGCTCGCGGACCGGCTCTCTACGCGCCCCTGGTGGCCGCCGCCGGTCGTGACTTCGACATCGATCCAGACCTGTTGCAGGCGGTCATGCACGTGGAGTCGCGGGCCAATCCGGGGGCGATCTCGCCCAAGGGCGCGCGGGGCCTGATGCAGATCATGCCCGCCACGGCCAAGCGCTTCGGGGTGCGCGATCCGGACGTCGAGCTGGGCGATCCGATGGTCAACATCCGCACCGGCGCGGCCTACCTCAAGACCCTGCAGGGCCACTTCGGCAACGACCTGGAACTGGTGCTGGCGGCCTACAACGCCGGCGAGGGCGCGGTCATCAAGTACGGCCGCAAGATCCCGCCCTATCGCGAGACGCAAGGCTACGTGGCCAGCGTCCTCGACCGGTACCGCGGCCTGGTTTCCGCCCGCGGCGGCTTCTGAGGACGGAATTCCCCATGAGCGTCGAAGGCTATCTCAAGCGCCTGCAAAGGCGTCCGCGCCAGGGCGTCATGGCGCGCTTCAGCGACCTGTTCCTGGTGGCCGGGGTCGTGGCGATCGTCGCCCTGATGATCCTGCCGCTGCCGGCCCTGGCGCTCGACGCGCTTGTCGCGGTCAACATCTGCTTCGGCGTGATGCTGCTGCTGATCGCCATCTACATCTCGACGATCGTCGAGTTCTCGGTGTTCCCCAGCCTGCTGCTGATCACCACGCTCTACCGGCTGGCCCTGTCGATCGCCACGACCCGGATGATCCTGATCGAGGGCCACGCCGGGCACATCATCGACACCTTCGGGACCATGGTCGCCGGCGGCAATCTGGTGGTCGGGCTGGTGGTCTTCCTGATCATCACCGTCGTGCAGTTCATCGTCATCGCCAAGGGCGCCGAACGGGTGGCCGAGGTGGCCGCGCGCTTCAGCCTCGACGCCATGCCGGGCAAGCAGCTGTCGATCGACAGCGACCTGCGGTCGGGCATGATCGACAAGGACGAGGCCAAGCGCCGCCGGCGCGTGCTCGAGATGGAGAGCAAGCTCCACGGCAGCCTCGACGGCGCGATGAAGTTCGTCAAAGGCGACGCCATCGCCAGCATCATAATCGTGGTCATCAACCTGCTGGGCGGCCTGGCCATCGGTATGCTGCAGCAGGGCCTCGACTTCGGCTCGGCGATCCACAAGTACTCGATCCTGACCATCGGCGACGGCATGGTCACCCAGATCCCGGCGCTGCTGGGCGCCATGGCCGCCGGCCTGATCGTCACCCGCACCACAGACGAGGACAGCGAGACCCACCTGGGCGACGCCATGCGCCGTCAGTTCGCGGCCAAGCCCCGGGTGTTCCTGGTGGCCGGCGGCATCTGCTGGCTGATGGCCCTGGTGCCCGGCTTCCCGGTGATCGTGTTCCTGCTGCTGGGCGGGGTGGCCATCGTCACCGGCGCCCTGGTCGACGCCGACATGCGCGCCCGCCTGACCCGCAAGATCGCGCCGGGTCGCGCCGCCGCCGAAGAGGCCAAGGCCTCGCCCGCGGCCGCCCGCACCAAGGTCACCGAGACCCAGCCGGTGGTGCCGCTGCTGCTGGAACTCGACGGCGAGGCCGTGCGCCGCCACGAGGCCGCCGTCATGACCCGGGGCCTGGAGGAGGTGCTGGAAGAGTTCGAGCTGCGCCTGGGCGTGGCCCTGCCGCGCGCCTCGTTCCACTACGGCGAGGGGGCTGGGAGCCCGCGCTGGCGCCTGCTGGCCTTCGAGGCCCCGATCGGCGCCGGCGAACTCTCGCATCCGGCCGATCTCTCCGAGCTGCAGGACGCCGTGCGCCAGGCCCTGCGCCGCAACGCGGGCCTGTTCGTCGGCATCCAGGAGGCCAGCAACCTGCTGACCCGGGCCGGCGGCGAATATCCCGAGGTCGTCAAGGAAGCCGCCCGCGCCCTGCCTCTGGCCCGCATCGCCGAGGTCATGCGGCGCCTGGCCGAGGAAGAGGTGCCGCTGCGCAATCAGCGCGACATCCTCGAGGCCCTGGCCGACGCCGGCCAGCGCGAGAAGGATCCGCTGGCCCTCACCGAGTTCGCCCGCGTCGCCCTGCGCCGCCAGATCAGCCACCGCTACGCCCCCGACGGCGAATTGCGGGCCGTGGTGCTCGAGCCGGCGCTGGAGCAGCACCTGCGCGAGGCCATCCGCACCGGCGGCGGCGCTCAGCAGCTGGCCCTTGATCCCGAGATGAGCCGCCGCGTCACCGACGCGCTGCTGGCCAAGGTCGAGGAGACCGGCGCCACCGTCGTCCTCGCCGCGATCGACCTGCGTCGGCACGTGCGCAAGCTGATCGAGGCCCGCGCCTTCGACCTGGGCGTCCTGTCCTTCCACGAACTGCTGCCGACCCTGCGGCTGGACGTGGCCGGCCGCGTGGCCTTCCCGCGCGAGCCCCTGACCGTAGTGCCCAACGATCCCGACCCGCCGCCGCCCGAGTCAGCGGCCGCCTGAACCCGGAGACAGAATGTCGCTTCCGAAGGATAGAACTGCTGTTCGCCGCGCCGCCCGGATGGGCGTGGCCGCGGCGGTCGCCGCCGCCCTGGCCGCGACGGCGCCCCAGGTCCAGGCGGGCGAGGTCCCGCTCGGCGCCCGCAGCGTCGACCTGACCGCGCGCGAGCAGCCGATCGCCCAGTTCCTGCAGAACTTCTACAACCAGATCGGCGTGCCGGTGGTGATCTCCTCGCAGGTCACCGGCACCATCAACGGCGTCTTCCGCGGCCCGGCCGCCAAGATCGACGCCGACATCGCCAAGGCCTTCGACCTCGTCACCTACTACGACGGCGGGGCGGCCTATGTTTACACCGCCGCCCAGCTGTCCAGCCGCAGCTTCCCGATCTCGGGCTCGGCCTCGCGGCGGGTCGACCGGGCGGCCCGGCAGCTTGGCCTGCTCGACAACCGCAACACCCTGCGCGCCACCGGCGACATGCTGGTGGCCACCGGTGCGCCGCGCTTCCTGCAGCAGGTCGACGAACTGGCCCGGGGCGGCGTGCAGGCCGAGGCCGTGTCGCCGACCCTGCAGTACCGGGTCTTCTACCTGCGCTACGGCTGGGCCGACGACGTGAACCTGACGGTCGGCGCCAAGCAGGTGACCATCCCGGGCGTGGCCTCGATCATCCGCTCGCTGGTCAGCTCCGACCCCAACGAGCGGGCCGGCGCGGCCGCCCG
Source organism: uncultured Caulobacter sp. (assembly GCA_966252285.1). Classification (GTDB taxonomy): domain Bacteria; phylum Pseudomonadota; class Alphaproteobacteria; order Caulobacterales; family Caulobacteraceae; genus Caulobacter. Next base: position 23,979 of record CBINOL010000027.1, on the reverse strand, counting down.
CAGCGAGACGCCGATCCCCGCCGCCGTCCAGGGCCTGCGCGGCCAGGGCCTGGCGACGCTGGGCACGCCCAACGCCGGCGGCGCCTTCTACGGCGGCCAGGAGACCCTGGGCACGCCGCTGGCCAACGAGCAGACCGGCGTCTACTCGCCGCAGAACCCGATCCGGGTGCAGGCCGACAGCCGTCTCAACGCCGTCATCGTCCGCGACGTGGCCGAGCGCATGTCGGCCTACGAGGAACTGGTCCGCGCGCTGGACGTCGAGCCGCAACTGCTCGAGGTCGAGGCGGCGATCATCGATATCGACACCACCAAGGCCCGCGACCTGGGCGTCAACTGGCGCTTCGACGACGGCAACGGCGGCATCCAGTTCGGCCGCGGCCCCGACGCGCCGGCCGGCCTGGAAGACGGCAACCTGGTGCGCGGCAACACCTCGCCCAAGTCGGCGACGGGCCTCGTCGCCTCGACGATCATCGGCAACGGCGACTACTTCGCCGCTCGCCTCAACGCCCTGGAGACGGAAGGCGTGGCCCGCGTCGTCTCGCGACCGCAGATCGTGACGCTGTCGAACGTCGAGGCGGTGTTCGAAAACAGCCGCGATTTCTACGTCCGCTTGGCCGGCGAGCGCGACGTCGACCTCTTCAACGTCACCGCCGGCACCACCCTGCGCGTCACCCCGCACGTCACCCGCGACGGAACCCAGACCCGGATCCGCATGCTCGTGACCATCGAGGACGGCTCGCTGACCAACGCCAGCGTCGACAACATCCCCGTCGTCCGCCGCGCCGCGCTCAACACCCAGGCCCTGATCCAGGAAGGACAGAGCCTGCTGCTGGGCGGCATGACCGTGCAGTCCGACACCACCGGCGCGCAGAAGATCCCGGTGCTGGGCAACATCCCGGTGCTGGGCAACCTCTTCAAGGTGCAGTCGCGCAGCAGCGGCCGCATCGAGCGGATGTTCCTGATCACCCCGCGCCTGGCCTCGATCGCCGCGCCGCGCTCCACCACCCAGGCGGGCTTGCGCTACGACGCGCCCGCGTCCGGGTTCGAGAACGCGCCCCTGCCGGCCGCGCCCAAGTTGCCGTCCGACCGCAAGCCGCCGCCGAAGTCGGCCCCGCGCGGACCCGCCCAGCCGCTGCCGCCCGCGCCGCCTCCGGCACAGGAACCCTACGGCACGATGAAACCCATCCCCAATCCGAGCTAGGCCCATGACCGATCAAGCCCTGCTGTCCGAAGAACCGACCGAAATCCCCGCCGCCACGCCGTCCGAGGCGCTGGTCGTCAAGGTGCTGTCCGGCCGCGTCGCCGGCGCCGTCCTGCCGTTGCCGGCCGGCGAAAGCGCCGAGCTCGGCCACGGCTTCGACGCCGACATCGTCCTGCGAGATCCCAGCGCCAGGGGCGTGCGCGTCCGCCTGACCGCCGGCGAGGAGTCCGCCGAGATCGAGGTGGTGGCCGGCCAGGTCGAGATGCTCGGCCATCGCCTGGAGGCCCCGGCCCGCGCCGTGCTGCCCTGCTACGTGCCGCTGATCGTTGGCGACAACGCCCTGGCCCTGGGCGTCGAGGAAAGCCCCCGCTGGCGCGAGGCCGAGCGCCTGCTGGCCGCTTCCGGCCCCGCCGAAGCCGTCGCGCCGGCAGTGGAGGAGGGCGACTTCTTCGAGGACGGCCGCAGCCTGCTGCGCCGCACCCTCGATCGCGGCGTCCAGGTGGTCGGCTCCACGCCCCACCTCGTGCCGGCCCTGGTGTTCGGCGCGGCCCTGGCCTGCGTCACCTACGCGGTGGCCAACGTGCCCCGCTTCGGCGGCCAGGAGGCCAGCCCCTCCAAGGTCCACGCCCTGCTGCGCCAGGAAGGCTACGGCGCCCTGGCCGTGAAGCCGGAGGAGAACGGCAAGCTGGTCATCGCCGGCGTGCTCAACCGCGACGCCGAGAAGGCCCGCCTGGCGCGCCTGGTCAGCTCGCGCGAACTGCCCGCCCGCGTCGAGGTCGTCACCAGCGAGGGCCTGGCCCAGAACGTCGAGGACGTCTTCCAGGCCAACGGCCTGGCCGCCACCGCCCGCCCCAACGGCCTGGGCCGCGTGCAGGTGCAGGTCACGGGTCCCTCCGACGAGGTGTCCAAGGTCGAGAAGATCGCCCTGCACGACGTCAAGGGCCTGCGCGCCCTCGACGTGGCCCGCGCGGCCGGCGGCGACCGCTTCGGCGCGGTGTTCGACCAGGGCCCCGGCAAGCGCGTCGTGGCCGTGGTCGGCGGCGACGCCGGCTACGTCGCCACCGCCGACGGCGCCCGCTACTTCGCCGGCTCCACCCTGCCCACGGGCGACCGCATCGTCGGCGTCGAGAGCCAGGCCGTCGTCGTCGAGAAGGACGGCGCGACCACCCGCCTGATGTTCTGAAAATCCAAAGAGATACGAGGAGAAGCGACCATGTCCGACAGCAGCATTTCCGGCTTCAGCAGCGCCTCCGTCGCGCCCAGCCTCGCCGGCTCCAACAACAAGAACCGCCCTGGCAGCTGGTTCGAGGCGATGGCCCATGCGTGGGGCCAGGTGCTCGACGCCCAGGCCGTCAAGATCACCGAGCTCTCCGACCAGATCGGCCCCGGCGGCGAGGACAAGCCCTCGGTCATGGCCCAGCTGACCGCCGAGAGCCTGCGCATGAACTTCATGGCCAACTCGGAATCCACCTCGGTCGACAGCGTCGGCCGCGCCCTCGAAACCATGGCCCGCAAGAACTAAGCGCGTCTTTCAGGAGAGGACGCCATGTCCTTCGATCCCGTTTCGGCGGCCGCCCTGGCCATGCCCCAGGAAGCCGCGCCCCAGGTGGCCCAGGTCGGCTACGGCGCCAGCCTCACCGACGCCGTCCAGTTCCAGAACGCCCTGCACACCGCCAGCGCCTCTCAGGTCGCGGGGCTCGGCGGTCCCGAGGCCCTGGCCCCGGCCATGAAGGGCGTCTTCAACCAGCTGGAGTTCGTCAACAGCCAGGCCTCGAACCTGGCCGCCCACGCCAAGGCCGCCGAGGCCAAGGGCGCGGCGATCACCCCCGGCGAGATGATCGGCCTGACCGTCCAGTGCCACGAGTTCATGTTCAACTGCCAGCTGACCTCGAACATCGCCAACCGCACGTCCGACGGCCTGCAGCAGCTGTTCCGGCAGCAGGCTTGAGGGTGGCGGCCATGCGCAAGATCCTGCCCGCCGTGCTCGTGGCCGCCGCGCTCGGCCTCACGGCCTGCGCCGAGAAGGAGCTCTACGGCGGGCTCACCGAGCGCGAGGCCAACGAGATGGTCGCCGTGCTGCAGAACGCCAACGTGTCGGCCTCGAAGAGCAGCAAGGACGGCAAGGTCTGGGCGCTGAAGACCCGCGCCGAGCACTTCTCGTCGGCCGTCGCCGTGCTGCACGACCAGGGCTACCCGCGCGACAAGTTCGAGAGCCTGGGCGAGGTGTTCAAGAAGGAGGGCTTCGTCTCCTCGCCGATGGAGCAGCGGGCCCGGCTAATGTACGGCCTGTCCCAGGAGCTCAGCCAGACCATCTCGTCGATCGACGGCGTGGTGCAGGCCCGCGTGCACATCGCCGTGCCAGAGGCCGACCCGCTGGCCGAGCAGCAGAAGCCGTCCTCGGCCTCGGTGTTCATCCGCCACAACCCCGATGTCGACCTCTCCGGCCAGGTCGGATCGATCAAGGCGCTGGTCACCAACTCCATCGAAGGCCTGCCCTACGACAAGGTGACGGTGGTGATGTTCCCGGCCAAGCCGGTGATGGTCGCCGCGCCGGTCTCGCCGATCCGCTCCTTCACCATGCCGGCCATCGCCATTCTCGCCGCCATCGGCGCGGTGGGGGCCTATGTCTTCAGCCGCACCACGCGGGGCAAGCCGCGCCGCAAGCTGAAGCCCCTGGCCGAGCCCGGGACGCCCGTCGCATGAACGCTCGCGCCGACCGCCAGCGCCTGGTCGCCCAGGCCCGTCTGCTGGACGCGATCGGCGCGCCCGCGCCGGTCGGCCCGCGCGCCGCGCGGCTGGCGCGGCGGTTGAACGGACGCGCCGACGCTCCGCTGGCCTTCGCCGATGTCGCCGCCGCGCCCGACTGGGCCGCTTGGCCGGCCGAGCGCCGCGCGCGCCTGGTCGACTTCGCTGCGGCCGCCGCCTGCACCGAGATTCTGCGCCGCACGATCGACGGCAAGCGCCTGGCGCGCGTCGCCCGCCGCATCGGCGAGCCGGCGCTGGACGCGGTCCTGGCCTCGCCGCCGGGCCTGGTGGCGACGATCCCGCAGGCGCAAGGCGCGCTGGGCGACGACGAGGCCTTCAGCGCCCTCGGCGCCGGCGTGCTGCTGGCCGAGGTCGGGCGCCGTCCCGCCGCCGTCGCCCGCCTTGCCGAACTCTTCGCGGTCGCCCCGCTGGCGATCGATCCCGACCGGGGCCTTGGCGCGGCGCATGCCGGGCGCGGGCTCTTCATGGCCTTCGAGGCCGGCGCGCTGGAGGCCGCCGCATGACCTATCTGCTCCTGTCTTCCGGCCCCTCGGGCGCGCTCTTGACCGACCAGCCGGTGATCCGCCGCGAGGACGTCGGCGCCGTGCGCGACGCGGCCGAACTGACCGCCGCCCTCGACGCCCTGCGCCAGGCGACCCGCGAGGCCGCCCTGCGCGACGGCTTCGCCCAGGGCCACGCCGAGGGAACCGCCGCCGCCGCCCGCGAGACCGCCCAGGTGCTGGCCGGCGTCCACGCCGCCCTGCAGGTCGAGCGCGACCGCCTGAGGTCCAGCGCCGGGGCCCTGGCTTTGGACATCGTCCGCCGCATCGCCGCCGGCCTGGCGCCCGACGAGGTGCTGGCCGCCCTGGCCGAGCAGGCCGCCCGCGACCTCTTGCCCGAAGAGCCGATCCGCGTCCGCGTGGCGCCCGACGCCGCCGGCGCGGTGACCCGCCGCCTGTGGTCGATCGACGCCCGCATTGAGGTGGTGGCCGACGCCGACGTGGCGGCCGGCGACTGCGTGCTCGACACCCCCTCGGGCCGCACCCACGCCGGGCTCGAGACCCAGCTTCGGGCCCTGGAGGCGGTGTTCGCCGTCCCGGCCGGCGAGGCCGCGGCATGAGCTTCGACGCCCCGCCTTCTGAACGCTCGAGCGACGAGCGCCTGCGGGACGCCCTGCGCGGCGCCCGCACGGTCGAGCGGCGCGGCCGCGTCGCCCAGGCCTTCGGCACCACCGTCCGGGCCACGGGCCTGGACGTGCGCATCGGCCAGGAGTGCGAGATCGTCGACCGTTCCGGCGGCAATGTCGTGAAGGCCCAGGTGGTCGGCCTCGACGGCGGCGCGGCGATCCTCACGCCGCTGTCGCGCCTGGAGGGCGTGGCCGTCGACGCCGAGGTGGTGGCCGGCCCCCGCCGCAGCGAGATCGGGGTAGGCGAGGGGCTGCTGGGCCGCGTGCTCGACGCCCATGGCGAGCCGCTGGACGGTCTTGGCCCCATCACCGGCCCGCTGCGGCCGTTCCCCGTCTATGGCGAGGCCCCCAACCCGCTGGCCCGTCCGCCGATCGCCCAGCCGTTCGCCACCGGGGTGCGCTGCGTCGACGCCCTGCTGACCACGGGCGAGGGTCAGCGCGTGGGCCTGTTCGCCATGGCCGGCGGCGGCAAGTCCACCTTGCTTGGCATGTTCGCCCGTCACGCCCGCAGCGACGTCAACGTCATCGCCCTGATCGGCGAGCGCGGCCGCGAGGTGCGCGAGTTCCTCGACGACTGCCTGGGGCCCGAAGGGCTGGCCCGTTCGGTGGTCATCGTCTCCACCTCCGACCGGCCGGCCATGGAGCGGGTGCGCGCCGCCCACGTCGCCACCGCGATTGCGGAAGGGTTCCGGGCCGAGGGCCGCCGCGTGATGCTGCAGATGGACAGCGTCACCCGCTTCGCCCGCGCCCTGCGCGAGATCGGCCTGTCGGTGGGCGAGCCGGCCGTGCGTCGGGGTTTCCCGCCGTCGGTCTTCGCCGAGCTGCCCCGCCTGTTCGAACGGGCGGGCGCGATCGAGGGCGGGGCGATCACCGCCTTCTACACCGTGCTGATCGAGGACGAGGAGGGCGGCGATCCGGTTGGCGAGGAGGTCCGCTCGATCCTCGACGGCCACATCTACCTGTCGCGCAAGCTGGGCCAGGCCGGCCACTATCCGGCCATCGACGTCGCCGCCAGCCTCAGCCGGGTCTATCCCCGCGTCGCCTCGCCCGAGCAGCAGGCGGCCGCCGCCAGGGTGCGCGGCTGGATGGCCAAGTACGCCGAGATCGAGTTCCTGCTGCAGATCGGCGAATACAAGTCCGGCGGCGACCTGCTGGCCGACGAGGCCATCGCCCGCCGTCCTCGCATCACCGAGCTGCTGCGCCAGGGCGCGCACGACGCCGTCGCCTTCGACGAGGCGCTGGCGGCGCTGGCGGAGACCGCCGCATGACCGCCCGCGCCCAGGTCCAGGCCCTCGTTCCGGTGGTGAAGCTGCGCGAGCGCCGTGTCGAGAAGGCCATGCGCGAGGCCGCCGAGGCCCGTCGCAAGGTCGCCCAGGCCGTCGAGGCCCTGGCCGCCCGCGATCGCCTGATCGCCGCCCACGACGTCGCCAAGTCCCGGCTCGACGACTGGTTCGCCGGCGGCCTGTCGGGCGCGGCCCATCTGGTCGAGGCTGCCCTGGCCCGGCGCGAGGCGATCGCCGTGGCCCGCGACGCCGACCAGCGTTTGCGCGACCAGGAGGCCGTGACGCTCGACCTGGCCCGCGAGGACCTCGCCGCCGCCATCCAGGCCCTGGCCCGCGCCCAGGGCCGCTTCGACGCCATGAACGGTCGCCTCGACCACGCCCGCGCCCTGGTCGCCGCCGACCGCGAGGCCCGCGAGCAGCTCGAGATCGAGGACGCCGGCGCCTTCAGGAGCTTCCGATGACCACCATCCGCGACAACGCCGCCGCTGAGCGTCCGAACAGCCCGAGCCCGCGTGGTTCGAGCGAGCCGCCTACGCCCTGGCGTGGGTCGGAGTTCCAGGCCCTGTTGCAGCAGGCCGCCGAGCGTCGCGAGCCGCTGTCTCGCCAGACCGGCCGCGCCGAACGCGACAAGGAAACCGAGCGCGACGAGGACGACGGCAAGGTCGACCTGTCGGCCCTGCTGGGCCCGGCCCGCGACTTCCAGGATGTCACGGGCGGCCAGGAGGCCAGCGGCGTCGACGCCCTGTCGGCCTTGGCCAAGTCCGCCGGCAATGCGGTCGAAGCCCCCGTGTCGTCGCCCGGCGCGACCGTGGCCGACATCGAGGCCTTCACCGCCGCGATGGACAAGGCCTGGCTGGCCTCCGGCGGCGACCGCAAGGCGCTGGCCCTGGGGGTGGCCGACAAGGCCTCGCTGCTGACCGGCCTTGGCCTGTCGCGCGCCCCCGACGGTTCGCTGTCCCTGACCCTGGCCGCCCGCCCCGACGCCACGCCGGAACTGACCAAGGCCCTGGAGACCCTGCGCAAGCGCCTCGAGGTGCGCGGCCTGGCGCTGGCGGACCTCTTCGTCGAGGCCGACGACGGCCTGGATCCGGAAAGCCTGATCCGGAGGGTGCGTTGAGGCCTTCCTCTTATCTCCCGTCATTCCCGCCCTTGTGGCGGGAACCCCTCTCTCAGCCGCAAGGGCGGCAGGGGCGACGTGCTCAGCACGTCGCTGGCGCTGCTAGTGCGAGCGGAACAAGGGGTTCCCGCCACAAGGGCGGGAATGACGGGATCAATGGGGAGCCCTCACCGCAACGGCAGTCCGAACCGTCCCACGCCCCGATCGGCTTCCGCCGCGCGGGCGACCGCGCGGGCCACCTCGGTCGGCGGATCGCCGGCGGCCCAGCGCTCGGCCAGCACCTCGATCAGCCGGCGGCTCTGGGCGTTGTGCAGGCCCTCGGTCGGGTCGGCCGCGTCGGCGCGCAGCTTGTCGATGTAGAGGGCCGTCGCCTTGGGCGAGGCGCTGACCAGGTCCAGCAGGTAGGTCGCCGCCGTCTCGAAGGCCTCGGCGTCCAGCGGCGCGTCGGCGATGTCGCGCACCAGCCAGACGCACAGGAACTCCAGCGGCCCGACCTTGCGGCTGTTGCTCAGCAGCGGTCCGCCGCCCAATCCGGAAAAGCCGCCCGCGCCCCAGGCCGGCACCCGGGCCGCGGGCAGGCGGGCGGTCAGCAGGGCCTGGGCCAACGTATCGGCGACCAGCGCCTTGACCTCCGGCTCGCCGAAATGGGCCACGGCCGCCAGCAGTTTGGCGAAGCCGGGATACAGCGCGTCGCCCAGGTCGGTGCAGACGCGCTCCAGCACATCGACTCGGCGGTCCAGGCTGGCCTGGCCCCGCAGGCCCTCGACCAGCGCCTGGGCGGCGCCGAACCAGTCGGGCTCGGACTTGAGGATGCGATCGGCGTTCACGCCGGAAAGCTAGCTTCAGATGAAGCCGTTGTCGCGGGTGTCGGTCAGGCGGTCGGCCACGGCGCGGGCGGTGTCGTCCAGGTCGCGCGCGGCGCCGGAAAGGCCGATGCGGCCGTCATGGCGCGAGAAGCCGGAGAAGTCGCCGAAAGCCTGGGCGCGCGAGGGCTCGCCGGCCGGGGAGATCCCGGAAAGACCGTGGCTCCAGACGCCGGAGACGGACGGGGCGTCGATACGGCTGGCGGACATGGCGAGCTCCTTCAGTCTCTCGATACGAAAGACAACGCGTGCCCGCCAGTCGGGTTTTCCCTAGCCGACCCGTTTCCCCTAGCTGGCGGGTGTGTCGCATGACGGGCCTGGCCGCGCTCCTGTCGCAATCGCCCGAGGCCGAGGCGTTGGACGTCCTGGGCCTGGCCGTCGCCGCCTTCGAGGACGCCGCCGCGCCACGCCTGGCCTGGCGCTCGCCGGCCTTCGCGCGGCTGACCACCGACCTTCGGCCCGGCCAGGTCCCGGCCGGCGGCCTGCTGGCGGCGGTCGAGGCGGCGCGGCGCGGGGAGGGCGGTCTCTTTCCGCTGGACCTCGACGGCCAGGCCTTCGAGGCCCGGGCCGCGCACGGCGACGGCCGCATCTGCCTGATCCTTTCCAGCGCCGCCGAACGCCAGGAGGCGGAAGGCCGCCGCCTGGCCGACCGCGAGCGCCTGCTCCTGACCTCGCGCGTCATGTCGGTGGGCGAAATGGCGACCATGATCGCCCATGAACTGAACCAGCCGATCGGCTCGATCGCCAACATCGCGCGGGGGCTCAAGGCCCGGCTGTCGCGCGGGGCGCTGTCGACGGAGGAGGGCGTCGAGGCCCTCGATCGCGCCGCCGAGCAGGCCCTCTATGCCTCGGGCGTCATCCAGCGGATGCGCTCCTTCGTCGAGCAGCGCCAGCCCCAGGTCGAGCCGTTGGACCTGCCCCGGCTGGTGCGCGCCACGCTCGATCTGCTCGACTGGGAGATCGCCCGCGACAAGGTCGTCGCCCGCGCCCAGTTCGCCTCCCTGCCGCCGGTGCTGGGCGATGCGGTGATGATCCAGCAGGTGCTGGTCAACCTCGCCCGCAACGGCCTGGACGCCATGCGCGGCCGGCCTGGGCCCCGCCGCCTGACCATCGCCGCCGCCCCCATGGAGGGCTCCGACCGCATGGTCGAGCTGACCGTCGCCGACAGCGGCCCGGGCGTCGAGGCGGGCGCGGCTGACCGGATGTTCTCGCCGTTCTTCTCGACCAAGCCCGGCGGCATGGGCGTAGGCCTGGGGATCTGCCGGTCCATCGTCGAACTGCATCGCGGGCGTCTCTGGCACGCCCCGGATCCCGAGGGGGGGACCGTATTCCACATCGCGCTGCCCGCGGCGCGCCAGGAGGAGCCATGACACCCCCCTCGACATCAACACCCCCGCCCAGCGCCCTGGGCGCGGTCTGCCTGGTCGACGACCACGGCGAGTTTCGCCAGTCCGCCGCCTGGTGGCTGGAAAGCCTGGGCTACGCCGTCTCCACCTTCGACGGCGCCCGGGCCTTCCTCGACGCCGGCGATCCGCCGCCCGACGCCTGCCTGCTGCTCGACGTGCGCATGCCCGACATGTCGGGGCTGGAACTGCTCGACGCGCTGAAGGCCCGGGGCTGCGAGCGGCCGGTGATCTTCATGACCGGCCATGGCGACGTGCCCCTGGCGGTCGAAGCCATGCAGAAGGGCGCGATCACCTTCCTGGAGAAGCCCTTCCAGGAGGCCGCGCTCGAAGCCGCGCTGGAGAGGGCCTTCGCCCAGGTCCGGCCCGCCCTGACGCCTGGCCAGGAGGCCTATGTCCGCCGCCTCGCGGGCCTCACCGAGCGCGAGCGCGAGGTCATGGCCCTGGTCGTCGCCGGCAAGGTCAACAAGGTCATCGCCTACGACCTGGGCATCAGCCCCAAGACCGTCGAGCTGCACCGCTCGCGGATCATGACCAAGATGGAGGCGACCAGTCTGACCCGGCTGGTGCGCATGGCCGTCACCGGAACCGTGGACGACGACGCATGAGCGCCTCCCTGGACCTTCAGGCCGGGGAGGGCGCGTCGCCCGCCGCCGACCTCGCCGATCTCGTCGCCCGCAACCACGCCCTGGCGGTGCTGGCCGCCCTGCGCGCGCCCGGCTTCGTCACCCGCGTCGCCCTCGACGCCGAGGTTGGCGCGGGTCCGTGGATCCTGTTCGGCGAGGACGAGCCGAGCCTTCGCCTGGCCATCCGCGACCTGTCCGGCGCCGCCTTCGCCCCGGCCGACGACGCCGAGTTGCTGATCGCCCTCGACCGCGTCGAGCCGGTGGTGGCCGCCATCGAGGCCGCCACCACCGAGAGCCTGTCGCCGCTGGGCGTGGAGGCGCAGGCGCCGGACGGCCTGCTGCCCCTGTCGATCGCCGTCGAGGCCCAGGACGGCGCGCCTTTCGCTCGCCTCGTGCTGGCCGTCGATCCCGAGACCGCCCGCGCCTGGCCGCAGCCGATCTTCGATCCCTGGGCCCCCGGCGCGCATCTGGCCGTGCCCGCCGCCGGGCCGCTGGTGCTCGACGGACCGGAACTGCCGGCCATGACGGCCGCCGCCCTGCGGCCGGGCGACATCGTGCTGACCCCGCTGTCGGCCACGCGCCCGGGCCTCGCCGCCCTGACCCTGTTCGACCGCCGCCTCGTCGGGCGGTTCGAGCTTTCCCATCGCCGCTTCACGCTCAACGCCATCGAGGAGAGCGCCATGACCCCGCCGCTCGACATCGCCGTCGCCCCGACCGAGGACGCCGCTCCCGACGCCGCCCCGGTCGCCCCCGCCGACCTGCCCGTGCCGCTGAAGGTGCTGCTGGGCGAGGCCAGCCTGCCGCTGTCGGAGCTGGCGGGCCTGCGTCCCGGCTCCACCGTCGTCCTGGCCGGTCCGCGCGAGGACGCCCCCGCCGTGCTGCTGGCGGGCGAGCGCGCCATCGCCCGTGGCCGCCTCGTCCCCGTCGGCGAGGCCTGGGGCGTGCTGGTCGAGACCATAGGCGGCGAGGGCTGAACCGCGATGGACCTGACGCAATTCTCGCCGGGCTCGGCCCTCATCACCGTCATCCTGCTGGCGCTGGCGCCGTTCGTGGCGGTGATGGTCACCTCGTTCACCAAGATCGTCGTCACACTCAGCCTGCTGCGCAATGCGCTGGGCCTGCAGCAGGTGCCGCCCAACATCGTGCTCAACGGCCTGGCCCTGATCCTGACCCTCTACGTCATGTATCCGGTCGGCCAGCAGATGGCCGCCGCCAACCAGGACGTGAAGCCGATCGCCGCCGTCAGCAGCGACACCCAGGCCCTGTTCACCTACGCTGACAAGGCCAAGGAGCCGCTGCGCGAGTTCCTGATCAAGCACTCGACGCCCCGCGAGCGCGCCTTCTTCCTGAAGACCGCCCAGCGCATCAACGGCCCGGAAAAGGCCCGCGCCCTGACCCAGCGCGACTTCATCGTCGTCGTCCCGGCCTTCACGGTGTCGGAGCTGGCCGCGGCCTTCCAGATCGGCTTCCTGATCTTCCTGCCGTTCCTGATCATCGATCTGGTGGTCTCCAACATCCTCCTGGCCATGGGCATGATGATGCTGTCGCCGACGACGGTGTCGCTGCCGTTCAAGCTCCTGCTGTTCGTGCTGATCGACGGCTGGGTGAAGCTCTCGCACGGCCTCGTGCTGTCCTACACGTGAGGGGGCGCGCGCCATGCTGAACGCCCAGGCCATCGAGCTCGTCAACCAGGCCCTCTGGCTGGTGCTGATCCTGTCGGCCCCGCCGATCGTCGCCGCCTCGCTGGTGGGCCTCTTCGTGGCGGTCATCCAGTCGGCCACCCAGCTGCAGGAGCAGACCCTGCAGTACGCGGCCAAGTTCTTCGCCATCGTGCTGACGATCTTCGTCACCGCCAGCCTGCTGGGCGGCACGCTCTATCGCTTCGGCGACCGGGTGTTCACCGAGTTCCCGGCCATGGTCCGCCGATGACCGGAGCGCCCGACTGGCTCGGGGCGATCTTCGAGAACACCCTGATCCTGGCCGTCGGCGCGACCCGGGTGGCGGCCGCCTTCATGCTGCTGCCGCTCCTGTCGCCCGAGACCGTGCCGGCCCTGGTGCGCAACTCGATCTTCCTGGCCTTCGGGATCATCGTCATCACGCTGCAGCCCCAGCTGGCCCAGATGGAGCTGCCGACGGTCCAGTGGATCATGATCTTCGCCAAGGAGGCCCTGGTGGGCCTGGTCATCGGCTTCTTCTTCGGGACCATGCTGTGGGCCCTGGAGGCGGCCGGCCAGATCATCGACGCCAAGGTTGGCGCCACCATCGCCCAGGTCGTCGACCCGTTAAGCGGCCACCAGACCTCGCTGACCGGCGAGTTCCTCAGCCGCCTGGCCAACTTCGTCTTCATGTTCTCGGGCGGCCTCCTGCTGATGGTCGGGGTGATCCTCGACAGCTACGCGGTGTGGCCGATCGGCAGCTTGACGCCGGTCCTTTCCTTACGCAGCCTTTCAATGTTCGAGGGCGAGTTCTCGCGGCTGATGGTCATGGCGGTGATGCTGGCGACCCCGGCGCTGATCGTGCTCTACCTCGTCGACGGCGGCCTTGGCCTGATCAACCGCTACGCCCCGCAGCTCAACGTCTTTTCCTTAGGGTTGGCCATCAAGTCGTGGATCGCCACGGCGGTGGTCCTGGCCATGCTGACGGGCCTGGTCCAACTGCTGCTCAACGAGATCGGCGCCCGGCCGACGGTGATCCTGCAGGTGCTGCGGGGGCTGGACGGGAAGGGGTGAAAATCCTCCCCCTGAAGGGGGAGGTGGCCCGAAGGGCCGGAGGGGGAAGTCCCTGCTGAGATCAGCGAAGGCGCAGGCGTGAGCGGTCGCTACCCCCTCCGTCGGCTTCGCCGACACCTCCCCTTCGGGGGGAGGATCGGCGACCTAGGGTTTTCCCTGATGGGATACGCCCCAGCTATCTGGACCGCCCCGCTTGGCGCCACCTTTCGTCGCAGGCCGCAACCGGCGGCTGTCCGATCGAGCAGGGGTAGGAGCGATGACCACCATCAACGGCGCCTTGAACACGGCGCTCAACGCGGCGATCCTCACCGGCGTGGGCGCGGGCCTCGGCCAGTCGCTGAAGACCTTCAGCGCCATGCAGTTCACCCTGGGCGCGATGGTCGCCGGGCTGTTCCAGCCCGCCCCCGCCCAGCAGCCGTTCACCGCCAGCATGCCCGGCGAGGGCAAGGCCGAGATCGACATCGGCGACGGCTACACCCTGTCGATCAACGAGGCCAATTCCGAGATCATCGTCCGCGACGCCGACGGCAACGCCACCCGCGTCTGGGGCGACCCGCACGTCAGCTACAACGGCGAGCACATCGGCGACTTCTGGGGCACCACGACCTTCCAGCTCGAGAACGGCACGAAGATCACGATCAACACCGAGACCTCGAAGTGGAACAATATGACCTACGCCGAGCAGGTGGTGGTCACCAAGGGCGACCAGGCGATCGTCATCGACGGGGTCAGCGAGCAGACCAAGGGCGACTTCTCGGTCACCCTCGGCGGCAGCGGCTACGCCCTCGACGCCGCCCATGACGACGGCTTCGTGATCCACGAGAACGACGCGGCCTCGTCGGGCTGGACCAGCAGCATCACCGGCGGCGCCGTCGGCCAGGCCGACTTTGACCTGACCAAGCCGGGCATGGAGCCGGTGCGCGAAGCGCTGGAGGCCTTCAACTCGAGCCTGGGCCTGATGCTGACCGGCTGGCTGCTGGGCATCGGCGTCGCGGCCCTGGCCGAGGGCGGGGCCGAAGGCTCGACCACCAGCGCCAAGGCGGCCGAGCGCTTCCCGCTGCTGGAGGTCTGAGCCGTCGCTTCTCCTGCGACCCTTTCCGCTCTCCATGATTTGCCAAACGCCGCAAATCATCGTGGGTAGGCGGAAAGGCTCTGGGGGCGGACGATGCGCGCGCGAAAATGGTTTCTGACCAGCGGACTGATCATGGCGGCCGGGCTGTTGACGCTCTCGCCCGCCCAGGCCGCCCCGTCCGACGCCGAGGCGCGCGCATCGGCCGCCTTCGACGCCGCCGCCGGCGACAAGGCCAGGCTGCGGCTCTTCCTGCAGGCCATGCCCAAGGGCGGCGACCTGCACAACCACCTGTGGGGCGCGCCCTACGCCGAGGACTTCGTCGCCTGGGCGGGCGAGGGCGGTCTCTGCGTCTCCACCGCGACGCCGCCGGCCCTGACCACGGGGTTCTGTGACGGCAAGGCCACCGTCCCCGCCGCCGGCCTCGCCCGCCGCGACCCGGCGCTCTACAACCGGGTGATCGACAGCCTGTCGGTGCGCAACTACGACCGCGGGGCCGACCACGCCGCCGCCTCGGGACACGACCAGTTCTTCTCGACCTTCGAGCGCTTCGCCGCCGCCGCCGTGCCCAATATCGGGCCGATGGTGGCCGTCACCCGCGAATACGCGGCCCAGGACCGGGTCTCCTATGTCGAGAGCTCGGCCAATCCCAACGCCATGCGCGCCTTCGCCGAGCGCGAGGCCGGCCGCTGGACCGGCGACTTCGCCAAGACCTACGCCGCCTTCGCCCCCGGCCTGCCGGCCATGGTCGAGGCCTCGCGCAAGGAGATGGACGCAGCCCTGGCCGAAGCCGACAAGCGCCTGGACTGCGCGCAGAACAGCGGAACCGCCGGTCCCTGCGCCGTCGAGGTGCGCTTCCAGCCCTTCGTCGAACGCGCCCAGCCGGCCGGCTTCGTGTTCGCCCAGATGGCCGCCGCCTTCGCCCTGGTCGACGCCGACCCGCGCTTCGTCGGGGTCAATATCGTCAATCCCGAGGATCACCCGGTCTCTCTCGGCGACTACGCCCTGCATATGCGGATGATGAAGTACCTGTCGGGCCGTTATCCCAAGGTTCCGATGGCCCTGCACGCCGGCGAGCTGACCCTGGGCCTCACGCCGCCGCGCGACCTGACCTTCCACATCAATCAGGCGGTGACGGTGGCCGGCGCCAAGCGGATCGGCCATGGCGTCGACATCGCCTACGAGCACGACGCGCCGGGCCTGCTCAAGCAGATGGCTCGCGACAAGGTCGCCGTCGAGATCAACCTGACCAGCAACGACGTGATCCTGGGCGTGAAGGGCGCGGACCACCCGTTGTCGCTCTACCGCCAGGCCGGCGTGCCGGTGGTGCTGTCCACCGACGACGAGGGCGTCTCGCGCATCGACCTGACCAACGAGTACGTCCGCGCCGCCGCCGAGCACGGCCTGCGCTACGCCGACCTCAAGGCCGTGGCCCGCGACAGCCTCGAATACGCCTTCCTGCCCGGCAAGAGCCTGCGCGGCGCGACCGAATGCGCCAAGCCCGGCCCGGCCTGCGACGTGTTCCTGAACAAGAACCTCAAGGCCGCGATGCAGTGGCGGCTTGAAAAGGACTTCGAAGCCTTCGAGGCAACGTTCTGATCCCTCTTCCATAGGGGGGGCCAGGCGATAGCCTGGGAGGGTGAGGGGGGACGCCGCCAGCCGGCGTGCCGGCACGCCGTCTTCAGTCCCTACCCCCGCAGCCGACCAGCTCCGCAGGCTGCCTTCTCCCGAGGGGAGAAGGATCATTGCCCGCACGCCCCCGGCGGCCGCACCACCAGCGCGTCGAGCACCACGCCCGGATCCACCGACGTCACCCGCACGGCGTGCTCGCCGCCGCACAGCGTAATGCCCGATCCCACGCGCAGGCGGCCGTCGGTCACGCCCTGCGCCCAGTCCTTGTCGCCGACCTTGCGCGGCGCCAGCACCGTCACCGGCGCGCCGCCGTCGGCCCCGACCGCCAGCCGCAGCGCCGTCTGGCTGTTCAGCGGGAAGGTCGGCAACAGGTCGAGGTCCAGCGCCCAGGCGCCGGCCGGCAGCTTCACCGCATAGTCCAGCGCCGCGCGGCCGGCGGAAGCCTCGTGCACGTCGCCGGCCGCCATCGCCGCACCGCCGCGCCCCAGGCCGTCGATCCGCCGCCAGCCCCGGCCGCGGGCTGTCTCGGCCTCGATCACGATCAGGCCTTCGTCTTCCGGCGGCGAGGGCGCCAGGCGTGGCGCGGTCGCATCCGCCGCCGGGGCCGCGAAGGGCCGCTGGCGGAACGAGGTCCACGAGCCGTCAGCCGGCTCCACCGACATGATCCCGCGCCATTTGCCGCCGGCGATCTCCTCGTTGAATCGGCGGGTCAGGGCGGCGATCTCCGCGTCCGCCGCTCGGGCCCTGGCGGCGCGGCGATGCGCCTCCTCCGGCCGCTCGCCGATCAGTCGGTCGAAGGCCTCGGCGTCGAAGAACCTGTGGTTGGCCGCCGCCGCCGCGCGCACGGGATACTCCACCAGTTCGAACCAGGCGTCGCGCCGGTCGGCGGGGACCCTGGCGCTCTCCTGGTCCAGCTTGGCGATCAGGGCGTCGAACCGCGCCAGGCGGACGTCGGCCTGCGCCACCGACAGCGGGCTGGAACGTGGGGTCGAGCCCTTGCCCCAGAACCATTGCAGATGCTCGGGCTTGCGCTCGAAGTTCAGCAGGTGGTGCTGGTCCAGGATGTCCGAGACCCACAGCGCCCGCTCGGGGGAGATGTTCTCCCTGGCGAACGCCATCGTGTAGCGGCTGGCTCCCTGGCTGCGGATCTTCTCCACATCCCAGGCCATGTCGAGGAACAGCTGCGTACCCAGCTCCGCCGGCTTGATGTCGCCCACATTGACGATCCACAGCTGGCGGGCGCCCTGGTCCCAGGCGCGGCCCATCTCCTCGATCACCAGGGCCGGCGGCACGGTCGACAGCCACAGGTGCGACAGCGGCGCGCCCAGGTACGACAGGTGATAGTAGACGCCCGAGCCGCCCGACCGCTTGCGCTCCTGCGCGTTCGGCAGCTGGCGGATGTAGCCGAAATTGTCGTCCGGCCAGACCAGGGTGACGTCGTCGGGAACCTTCAGCCCCGAGCGGTAGATGTCGAGCACCTCCTTGTAGGCGGTGAACACCTGCGGAACGGTCTCGACCTTGGGGTCGACATGCTGCCCGATCAGCCCGCGCTGGTCGGTGATGATCTTCTCCAGCAGGGCGCGCTGGCCGTCGATGTCGCCGCCGCCGACCATGCCGGAGTCGTGGATGCCCCGCATGCCCAGGGTGTAGATGTTCTCGTACCCGCCATTGGTCTTGGTCCGCTCGCGCCAGTAGTCGAGCACGCCCCCCGGATTGGCCGCGTAGTTGAAGGCCTCGGCGCCGGCTTTCCACTCGCCGACATTGTTGCGCAGCATCGGTTCGGCGTGGGACGAGCCCATGACGATCCCCCAGCGGTCGGCCAGGGCGGCGTTGGCCGGGTCGGCGTTGAAGGGCTTGCTCACCTCGTGCATGGCCGGCCACAGGGTGTTGGCCTTCAGCCGCAGCAGCAGCTGGAACACCTTCTCGTAGGTCTTGGGACCGATGTCGCCATAGGCCGGGTCGAAGGTCTTGGCCGCCCAGGGCTGCAGGCCCCAGTCCTCGTCGTTGATGAAGATCCCGCGATACTTCACCGAGGGCGGGCCGAACTGCATGGCGCCGTCGGCGGCGTAGAGGGCCGTCTTGCGCGACGGCGTCACGTCGGCCCACCAGGTCCAGGGCGAGACGCCGATCTGGCGGCTGAGTTCGTAGACGCCGAAGGCCGTGCCCCGGCGGTCGCTGCCGACGATCACCAGAGCCCGGTCGAGATCCGGCGTCGGGTTCTGGACGACTGTGATGGTGAAGCTTTCCCAGGCGCCGGTCAGCTTTTCGACGTCCAGCTTGCGGTCGCGCGCCAGTCTGTCGATCAGCGGGTTGCGGCCCAGGGTCCCGATCAAAATCGCCTGCCGCCCCGAGGGCGCGCGGGTGGACAGACCCGGCCGCCGGCCGGTCACCGCCGCCAGGTCGGCCTGCAGGTCCTTGGCGGCCAGGCCCGCCACCGGAAAGTCATCGGAGGAATAGGCTATCACCAACCCGGGGGCGGTGAAGGAGAAGGCTTTCGGCGTCGCCGTCTCCGAGATCATGGCCGGCCGCGGCGGCAGGAAGGTGATGGCCTGAGCGGTTGAAGCCCAGCCCAGCAGGGCCAGGGCGAGCAGCAGGCGCGCAGGTCGCATGAACATCCTCCGGATCGCCAGGCTGTCAGACAGCCTGATGAAATTGGTCAGACCACAAGTCGATCCGGAGGGTCAATCGTTCATTTGTTGATAGCGGTACCGCTATTCGAGGTAACGCGCTCGCAAGCTGGCCAGGTCCTTGGCGTCGACGCCCAGCACCTTGTCGAGATAGGCCTCGACCGAGCCGTACTTGGCCGTCACCGCATCCAGCGCCGCCTCCACATAGGCCGGCTCGGTGCGCATCAGCACACGGGTGATCTCCGGCGGCAGCTTGGCGAACATCGCCGCGTTCGGATCATCAGACTTGGCGCCGGCGGCCATGGCCCGGCGGGTGCTCTCGTTGTCGAGCAGGGTTTCGCTCATGGCGTAGTCGGCGGTGACCTGGGCGCGGGGCACGCCCAGCGCGGTCAGGATCAGGGCCGAGGCCACGCCCGTGCGGTCCTTGCCCGCCGAGCAGTGCACCAGCATCGGCGCGTCGCCCGCCAGAAGCTTCTCGAACATCGCCTTGTACTCGCCGGCATAGGCGTCGGGCATCAGCTTGTAGAAGCCGATGAAGTTGGCGCGCACGGCCTCAGGAGCCGGCGGGCCGTTGCCGAACAGCGCCCGCATGTCCATGTCCAGGCCCGCCTTGGGCGAGTTCAGGAACACCGGCACGGCCTTGCCGCCGCGCCAGACGGTGGGCTGGGTCTTGCGTTCCTGGTCGGTGCGCAGGTCGCAGACCAGCCGCACGTCCAGGTCGCCGACGGTCTTGTAGTCGGCGTCGGTCAGGGTCGACAGGCCGTTGGAGCGGAACACCTGGCCCCAGCGCACGTGCTTGCCGTTGGCGGCCGAATAGCCGCCCAGGTCGCGGAAGTTGGCCGCGCCCTGCAGCGGCACCACGCGGGTGGCGGTGCGCAGGCCGGTCCTCTCGCCATCGGCGACGACGTAGAAGTACGGGCGGTTCGCGCCGGCCTGGGCGGCGGTCACCGTTGCGGTGCCGTCCTTGTCGTTGTCGGCCAGCTTGCGCATGGCCTTCAGCGGGGCGTCGGGCGAGCCGGCCACATAGAGGTCGACCGGCGCGCCGGGGCGGCTGGTCTTCCAGGCCAGCTGGTAGGTCCCGTCCTTCAGGACGACCGAGGCTTCGGTCACGGTCGTCGAAGCCGTGCGGGCCTGGACGGCCGGGGCGGCGAGGACGGCCGCCGCGCAGGCGGCCGTCAGCAGGTTGCGGATCAGCATTTTTCTGTGTCCTGGCTTTTAGAAGTTGAACCGCACGCCGCCCATGAACCGGCGGCCCACGCCCTCGGCTTCGATCGGGCGGTTGGCGTGGCCCTGGTAGCGCATGCCCGTTTCGTCGGTGAGGTTGCTGGCGTCGAAATAGACGGTGACGCCGTCGCGCACCTGGTAGCGCAGCGACAGGTCCACCTGCTCGGTGGCCGCCCAGTAGGTCTGGTCGGTGGCGTCGGCGCTCGGCTCGTCCAGCCAGTCGTTGCGCCACTGGTACGAAAGGCGCGCCGACAGGCCGTACTTCTCGTAGAAGATCGAGGCGTTGACGAGGGTGTCCGACAGGCCCGGGAAGGCGCTCTTGATCCCTTCGGGCGTCTTGAACTCGCCGTCCAGGAAGGTGACGTTGCCCTGGAAGCCGAAGCCGCTCAGCGGGCCGGGCAGGAAACGCCACTGCTGCATGTAGGCCAGCTCGATACCGGCCATCCTGCCGTCCGAACCGTTCAGCGTGGTCGAGTAGGTGTAGCCCGTGCGGTCCAGCGACCCGACGTCGTAGCGGTCGTCGCGGATGGTGGCGACGCTGTCATAGAGCACGTCGTCGATCCGCCGGTAGAAGGCCGAGGCCGACAACAGGCCGGCCCCCGGCAGGTACCATTCCAGCGCCGTGTCGAAGCCGAAGGCCCGCTCGGGCTTCAGGTCCGGATTGCCGCCGCTGACCGTCTCGCTGGCGTCGTTGACCGACACGCTGGTGCGGATCTCGCCGAACGAGGGCCGGGCCACGCCGCTGATCAGGGCGAAGCGGGCCTGGATGTCGTCGGTGACCTCGTAGTTGACGTGGATGCTGGGGAACAGGTCGGTGTAGCTCTGCTTGGCCGTCAGCGGGGTCAGGCTGGAGCCGCTGGCCACCACGCCCCGGCTTTCCAGGTCGACGCTCTCGACGCGCAGGCCGGCCAGCACTTCCCACTTGCCCAGGGTCCACTTGTTCTGGGCGTAGGCCGACAGGATGTTCTCGTCGACGGCGAAGCGGTCCTGCGGCTGCACCGCGGCGGCGGCGTTGTAGAGCCCGGCGCTGGTCGCCTTGGCCAGCAGGGCGTCCAGGTCCTGGCGCAGGCCGATGTTGTCGACGTAGTTCACGCCCCAGCCGCGCGCGAAGTCGCTGGTCCACTGGGCGTTGGTGATGCGCGGAGTGACGCTCCAGGTCCCGGCGGTCTGGGCCGCCAGGCTCTGCAGCACCGGCGTCGCGCCCGGCACGCCCGAGAAGGTGTTCCCGGTCGCCTTGCGCCTGTCGTACTTCACGCCGGCCTTGAAGGTGGAGTCGGCGCCGAAGGAGGTCCAGTCGCGGGCGATGTCGACCTGGCCCGTCCAGGCGTCGGTGTCGGTGCTGTAGACGATCGGGATCAGCACGTCGGCCTGCGAGCCGGTCTGCGGCAGAGCGCTCAGCGCCGTCCCCCGCGTGTAGGTCGTGCCCGAACCGCTGGTCGTGTAGAGATCAAGGTCCGGAATGCCCGAGGTCGCGCCGCTGTAGACCAGCGACAGGCGGCCGAAGTTCTGCTGGATCAGCGGCAGGTAAGCGCCGGCGTCGGTGTGGGTGTAGTTCAGTCGCCACTTGATCGAGGTGTCGGCCCATTCGTGGTCGCCGCCCAGGGTGTTGGCGAAGGTGTCGCTGTAGTAGCGGCCGTATTCCCAGCTGCCGGTATAGGCCGCGCCGTCGACGAAGCCGCTGTCGGGGCCGCGATTGGCCGCCGTCTGGGTGCGGGCGCGCGACAGCTGGAAGTCGTACTGGTTGCGCTGCTCGCGATCGATGAATTCCGAATACAGGCTGTTGAAGAAGATCCGGCCGCCGCCGTCGGGGCGATATTCCAGGCCCAGCTGAGCGGCGTTGTTCTCGCGCTCCAGGCGGTAGGAGCGGAAGGAGAAGTCGTCGACGGTGTTCAGATCGCCGTCGCGGTTCCAGGTGATCTCGCGGTTGTCGGTGGTCTGGTTGCGGCGGTAGTGGGCAAGGGCCGCGACGACGCCGAAGCGGTCGTTCGACCACGAGCCGCGGATCGAGCCCTGGCGCTGGGGCCCGTCGCCCAATTGCATCTCGCCATAGCCGATGTCGCCCGACACGTGCGCGCCGCGACGGTCGAAGGGCGAGGCGGTGACGATGTTGATGCGGCCCGCCAGGGCCTCGGCCGGCTGGTCCGGGGTCAGGGTCTTGTTGACCTCCATCGACTGGATGACCACGGCCGGCACGGAGTCGAAGCGGAACACCCGCTCCTCGGCGCCCAGCACGTTCATCCCGTCGATCGACACCACGGTCCAGCGTTCGGGCGCGCCGCGCAGCTGGACGTAGCGCTCCTGGCCCTGGTCGCGCTCGATGGCCGCGCCGGGAATGCGCGACAGGGCGGCGGCGGCCGACTGGTCGGGGAAGCGGCCGATGGCGTCGGCGGCGACCACGCTCATGATGTTGTCGGCGGCGCGCTGCTGGGCGATCGCGGCGGCCTGCGAACCCAGGATCGGGCCGGCGGTCACGACCACGGCCTCCATCTGCGCGCTGTCGGCGTAGCTGACCTCGATCGGCGCGGCGCCGGCGCTGGCCTCGACCGAGCGGTCGGGCAGGCCGGGATAGCGCACCAGCAGGGTCTGCGGGCCGGCCGGCAGGACCAGGCTGAAGCGGCCTTCGCGGTCGGTGGTGGTGCGCAGGCCAAGCTTCGGGGCCGACACTTCGGCGGCGACCAGATAGGCCCCGTCCGTGCCGATCACCCGGCCGCTGGCCATGGCGGCGGTCGCGACCGCGGCGGGCTGGTCCGCGTCGGCGGCGTGGGCGGCGATCGGCAGGGCGAGCGCGGCGGTGGTGAGCAGCAGGGCCTTGGCGGCGCTCCGGTGGGCGCGGGTCATGATGGCTTCCCCTCGATGAAGACGAGGGGCGGATAGCAATTCGAACGAATGTACCGTGTGAAACTGTCGTGAAATTTAGGCGACGGATTGATGTATTGTGCAATAAAATATTGAAACTAAATTAGAAAATGCCAGAAGTGCGGTGGTGTTCTCGCTTGGCGCGGTCTGAAGTTTGAACGGTTGTCCAGACTTGCATTCGAACGGCTGTCCAGCCACACACGGGGCATGGCTTTCGCAGACCTGGATCCCGCCGACCAACTGGCGCAGGCGGGCTACCGCATCGCCCTGGACGAGGGGCTGGGCGCCGTCAGCGCACGCACCGCGGCCTCGCGCGCGGGCGCGGCCGCCTCCGCGGTCAACTACCATTTCGGCGATCGCGCCGGCTTCCTGCGACGGATCCAGGCCCTGGCCCTGGAGGAGGCGGGACGCCAGCGGGCCGCGCTGGCGAACGGCGTCTCGCGCGGACCGCGTTGGAACAGCCTGGCCGACCGCCTGACCCTGCTGGTCGCCGAACGGTTGGAGACCGGCCGCCTGGGCTTCGTGCTGCTGGGCGAGTTCGAGATCGAGGCCGAGGTCGGCGGCGACCTCGAGCTGCAGGCGGCGGCCGGGCAGGGCGGCGAGGCCGAGTTCGCCTTCTGGCGCGAGACCGCGCTGGCGCTCGGCGCCGCCGAACACGAAGCCGACGGCTGGGCCGGCCTCGCGGTCGGTCTCTGCACGCTGCTGCATGTCGAGCCCGACGCCGGCGAGCGCCTGCTGTGGCTGCTCCCGGCCTTCCGGCGCCTGGGCGCGCGGCTGTCCAAGGCGCCGATCGAGCCCGCGCCTCCCGGTCCGGCGCCCGACGAGGTTCTGCCCGAGCGCGAGCACGCCAACGACACCGCCCGCCGCATCGTCGAGGCGGCCATTGCCGGCATCGCCGACCGGGGCGTCGCGCGCCTGACCCAGCGCGACGTCGCCGCCCGGGCCGGGGTGTCGCTGGCCGCCACCACCTATTTCTTCCGCACCAAGGCCGACCTGGTCGAGGCGGCGATGGTCGAGCTGCACCGCCAGGTCCGGGCCGAGGTCCTGGCCAGCGCCGACGACACGGGCGTCGCCACCGTCATGGCCCCCACCGGCGGCTTCTCGGCCCGGGTGCGGGCGCTGGGCGCCCTGCAACTGGCCGCCGCCCGCGAACCGGCCCTCCAGCCGCTCGCCGCCGCCGTCCGCGCCACCCGCGGCGCCACCTCGATGCGCATGCTCCGCCGCCAAGGTGTCAACGACGCCGACGGCCTGGACGCCATGGTCTGGTCCACCCTGATGGGCGGCCTGATCGGCAAACTCCGCTTCGCCGCCCCCGCCGACCGCGAAGCCACGTTCGGCGCCATGCGGGACGCGTTGCAAGCAAGGCTGTTCGGAGCGCTCTAAAGATCCTCCCCCTTTGGGGGAGGTGTCGCCAAAGG
>CBINOL010000026.1:0-45687 GCA_966252285.1 uncultured Caulobacter sp. | reverse complement strand
CGCATCGGCGACAACTGGCGCCAGCGCTACCTGCTGACCAGCTCGGCGGCCAACGTCAACGCCCCGGTCTGGTCGCGTGACTACGGCCAGCTGGACGGCTCGATCTTCTACAGCATCAACAAGCAGTACAAGATCGGCGTGCAGGCGACCAACATCCTCAAGGAACGCACCGTGCTCGAGGTCGGCAACCCCGACCGCGTCGCCCCCTACAACTGGGTGGAGACCGACCGTCGCGTCGCCGTGGCGTTGCGCGCCAGCTTCTAAGCTGATCTGACTTAGGAACGAGGGCCCTCCGACGATCCGGACCACATGCTGGTCGGGGCCGTCGGAGGGCTTTCGTGTTTTCGGGGCGGCCTTCGAACAGGCCCCAGGGGAGAAACGTGGTGGACCAGCGCATTCGCAAGGTCGTGGTCGTGGGCGGCGGCACCGCCGGCTGGATGGCGGCGGCGGCGTTCAGCCGGCTGCTGGTCGACGACGCGGTGTCGGTCGAGGTCGTCGAGTCCGAGGCGATCGGCACGGTCGGCGTCGGCGAGGCCACCATCCCGACCATCCGCAACTTCAACCAGACCCTGGGTCTGGACGAGGTCGAGTTCATCCGCGCCACCCAGGCCAGCTTCAAGCTGGGCATCGACTTTCGCGACTGGGGCCGCGTGGGCCATCGCTACTTCCACGGCTTCGGCGACTTCGGCGCCGACCACGAGGCCGTCCAGGCCCACCAGCTTTGGCGGCGGCTGAAGGCCCTCGGTGACCCGAGCGGCCTTGAGGACTGGTCGCTGCCGACGGCGGCGGCGGCGCTGAACCGCTTCATCCCGCCCAGTCCCGATCCGCGTTCGCCGCTGCACGACTACGCCTACGCCTACCATTTCGACGCGGGGCTCTACGCGGCCTTCCTGCGTCGCTACGCCGAGGCGCGGGGCGTGACGCGCACCGAGGGCAAGATCGTCGACGTCGCCTTGCGCGGCGAGGACGGTTTCGTCGAGGCCGTGGTGCTGGAGGACGGCCGCCGCGTCGAGGGCGACCTCTTCGTCGACTGTTCGGGCTTCCGCGCCCTGCTGATCGAAGGCGCGCTGAAGGCCGGTTTCGAGGACTGGTCGCGCTGGCTGCCTTGCGATCGCGCGCTGGCCGTGCCCTGCAAGCTGGGCGGCGACGGCCTGACGCCCTATACGCGCTCGACCGCCCGCGAGGCCGGCTGGCAGTGGCGCATCCCGCTGCAGCACCGGATCGGCAACGGCTATGTCTATTCGAGCGCCTTCGTCGACGACGAGCGTGCGGCCCGCACCCTGATGGACAATCTGGACGGCCAGGCGCTGGACGATCCGCGTCAGCTGCGGTTCCTGGCCGGGCGTCGCCGGAAGTTCTGGGACCGCAACGTCGTGGCCGTCGGCCTGTCGGGCGGCTTCCTGGAGCCGCTGGAGTCGACCTCGATCAGCCTTATCCAGAACGGCGTCGCGCGCTTGCTGGAGTTCTTCCCCGACCGTCGCTGCGACCCGCTGCTGGCCGACGAGTTCAACCGCGTCTCGGCCCAGGAATACGAGCGCATCCGCGACTTCATCATCCTGCACTACTGCATCAACCAGCGTGACGAGCCGATGTGGCGGCAGGTGCGCGAGGTCGAACTGCCCGACAGCCTGCAGGCCAAGATCGCGCTCTACAAGGCGCGCGGCCACGTGGCGATCCACGAGGGCGACGGCTTTGGCCGGCCCAGCTGGATCGCCATCTATAACGGCCTGGGCGTCGTGCCCGAGGCCTACGATCCGCTGGCCGACCGGATCCCCGAGGCGGAGCTGCGCAAGCTGATGGAGCATCGCAGGGCCCTGATCCGTCACACGGCCCAGTCGATGCCCACCCAGGAGGCCTTCATCGCCCGCCACTGCGCGGCGCCGCCGGTCGGCTGAGCGGGGAGGGGGCGTTGACGCCATGCCCGCGCCGGCCGTCTGGGCGGTCGGCGTTGCCACGCTTAACCGTGACGACGCAAAAAATGGGCTGACAACGCTATCAAAACCCTTGCGCATTCATTTGTATGATTATACATATCTGACCGTGGCGCCGGGGTCGCGAAAGCGACTGTCCGGCCGTGCGATCTTCTCGCGAAGTTCGCCAGCGCGCCGCGCGAACCACCTCCCCGGTCTCGCGCGAGTCTTTTCAACCGCGCATCGCCTCCTGCGGGCGATGCGCGGATTTTTTTGTCTTTTCCGCAAATGTTACAAAGGTTTGCCGGCTTCAAGCCGCGCGCCTGGCGCCGTGAAAACCGGTTGCAATCGCGGCCGCCTCGGCTAATTGTCCTATTTATAAGAATGGTAGCGGTAACGAGTTGGCGGGGCTTAAGTCTCTCGCACGACCGCCGGATCGGGAGGAGGCGAGCGGCATGTCCATGCCATATGACAGCGCTTACTTTCCGCCGCGGGCGATCGATGCAGGCATAGGTTCAGACCGGCTCGCCAGGATGGAGGTTCTCGCGTGACGTCTCATTGGAAGCTCGGCCGGAAGCACGGCTTCGCCGCCCTGGGTGCGATCCTCAGCCTGGCCGTCGCCGCGCCGTCCTTCGCGCAAGGCCAATTGCCCAAGCTGGTGACCAAGGACGGCAAGCACGCACTGCTGGTCGACGGCAAGCCGTTCCTGATGCTGGGCGTCCAGGCCAACAACGCGGCCAACGATCCCTCGCAGATGCCCACGGTGTGGCCGGCCGTGAAGGCCCTGCACGCCAACACCCTGGAGATCCCGATCGCCTGGGAGCAGATCGAGCCGGTCGAGGGCAAGTTCGACTTTTCCTATCTCGACCTGCTGCTCAAGCAGGCGCGCGAGAACGACACCAAGCTGGTCATCCTGTGGTTCGCCACCTGGAAGAACAACGGCCCGCAGTACGCCCCCGAGTGGGTCAAGCTCGACAACAAGCGCTTCCCGCGCTTGATCAACGGCAAGGGCGAGGTCAAGAACTCGCTGTCGCCGCACTTCCGCGCGACGCTGGAGGCCGACAAGAAGGCCTTTGTCGAGCTGATGCGCTTCATCAAGGCCAATGATCCGGACCACACCGTCATCATGGTCCAGCCCGAGAACGAGGTCGGGGCCTACAGCGCCATCCGCGACTTCTCGCCGGCCGCCCAGAAGATCTTCGACGGCCCGGTTCCCAAGGAGCTGGTCAAGGCGATGAACAAGAAGCCGGGAACCTGGAAAGAGGTGTTCGTCAAGGACGCAGACGAGTTCTTCTACGCTTGGTCGATCGGCCGCTACGTCGACGAGATCGCCGCCGCCGGCAAGCAGGTGCTGCCGCTGCCGATGTACGTCAACGCGGCCCTGCGCGACCCCTTCCACGACCAGGACCCGTTCACCTACTCGTCGGGCGGTCCGACCTGGAACGTGCTGGACGTCTGGAAGGCCGCCGCGCCGTCGATCGACGCCCTGGCCCCCGACATCTACATGCGCGAGAGCGAGAAGGTGCGGAAGACGCTCGAGCAGTACGGCCGTCCCGACAACGCCCTGTTCGTGCCCGAGATCGGCAGCGACAAGGCCTATGCCCGCTACATCTACGACGTGCTGGGTCACCAGGGCATCGGCTTCGCCCCGTTCGGCCTCGATTTCACCGGCTATTCCAACTACCCGCTGGGCGCCAAGACGGTCGACGCCAAGACGCTGGAGAACTTCGCCGTCCACTACCGCCTGCTGTCGCCGATGGCCCGCGAGTGGGCCCGCCTGTCCTATGAGGGCAAGGTCTGGGGCGTGGGCGAGCAGGAGGGCGGCAAGCCCGAGACCATCGACCTGGGCGGCCGCTGGAACGTGCGCGTCACCTATGGCGAATGGCAGTTCGGCTCGATCGAGGCCCCGTGGATGGCCAAGGCCGAGAAGCAGCCGGACCGCGAGATCCCCGACGCCGGCGCCCTGATCGCCCAGCTGTCGCCCGACGAGTTCCTGATCACCGGCTACCGCGCCCGCCTGACCTTCGGCTCGGCCAAGAACGAGCGGTTCATGGTCTCGCGGGTCGAGGAAGGTCACTTCGACGACAAGGGCCAGTGGGTGTTCGACCGCGTGTGGAACGGCGACCAGGTCGACTACGGCCTGAACCTGACCACCTTGCCCCAGATCCTGAAGGTGAAGCTGGCGACCTACTAGGTCGGTGCGTGATCCTCGTCCTTCGACAAGCTCAGGATGAGGATCATTGCCGGCCCCGAGCCTATCCAAACCCTCATCCTGAGCCCGTCGAAGGACGAGGGTTTCGCCCCAACAAAAGAACGAGAACAGGGAAGAACCAACACATGCGCAGCATCTATCGGGGCGGCGGCTTGGCCGCGGGCCTGGCCCTCTCCCTGCTGGCCTCGACCAGCGCCTTCGCCCTCGACGGCGGCTTCGAGAAGACCGCCGACGGCGTGGTCGTCACCCCCGCCTCGGGCCTGGCCAAGAAGGTGCGGCTGCAGGTGATGGGCGAGCGCATCATCCACGTCACCGCCTCTCCGACCGACACGTTCGACAACCCGCCCAGCCTGATGGTCACCGCCAAGCCGGTCACCGGCGGCTTCACGGTCGACGAGAAGGGCGGGGTGCTGACGCTGAAGACCGCCAAGGCCACCGCCCAAGTGTCGCTGAAGGACGGCACGGTCGACTTCCTCGACGCCGCCGGTCGCAAGGTGCTGGCCGAGCGCGATCGCGGCGCCTTCACGCCGGTCAAGGTCGAGGGGCAGGACTTCTACAGCGTCCGCCAGCAGTTCAATCCCGGTACGGACGAGGCCTTCTACGGCCTTGGCCAGCACCAGAACGGCCAGATGAACTACAATGGTCGCGACGTTGAGCTGTTGCAGTACAACCGCGCCATCGCCGTGCCGATGCTGCTGTCGTCCAAGGGCTACGGCCTGCTCTGGGACAACAACTCGATCACCCGCTTCGGCAATCCGATCCCCTATGACGTCGCCTCGCGCGACCTGAAGATCTTCGACGCCGACGGCAAGGCCGGCGGCTTCACGGCCAAATACTACCAGAATGGCCAGCTGAAGGTGACGCGGGTCGAAAAGGACATCGACTACCGCTTCCTGAAGGACCTGCCGGGCTGGCCGGGCGAGTTGCAGGACGCCAGCAAGAAGAACCTGCCGGGCCAGACCGTGACCTGGGAGGGCTTCGTCCAGACCGACAAGGCCGGCGAGCACAACTTCAAGCTCTATTCCAGCGGCTACGCCAAGGTGTGGCTGGACGGCCAGCTGGTCATCGACCGCTGGCGGCAGAACTGGAACCCCTGGTACCACAACTTCGACGCCAAGCTGACGCCGGGCAAGAAGCACAAGGTGCGTGTCGAGTGGACGCCCGACGACGGCTATATCGGCTTGCTGCACAACGACCCGATGCCGGCGCTCGACCGTCATTCGCTGCAGCTGACCTCGGAAGTCGGCAAGGCCATCGACTACTACTACATCGGCGGCGACGACCTGGATCAGGTGGTCTCTGGCTATCGCGACCTGACCGGTTCGGCGGTGATGATGCCGCGCTGGGCCTACGGCTTCTGGCAGTCGCGCCAGCGCTACGAGACGCAGGACCAGATCGTCGGCGTGGTGAAGGAGTACCGCAGGCGCGGCCTGCCGCTAGACAACATCGTCATGGACTGGCGCTACTGGAAAGACCCCGAGTGGGGGACCCACAAGTTCGACGAAACGCGCTTCCCGAGCCCGCAGAAGATGGTCGACGACATCCACGGGATGAACGCCCACTTCATGATCTCGATCTGGCCGAAGTTCTATCCGACCACGGACAACTTCAAGGAGCTGGACGCCAAGGGCCACATGTACAAGCGCAACATCGAGCAGGGCGCGCTTGACTGGGTTGGTCCCGGCTACCTGAACTCGTTCTACGACCCCTATTCGCAGGAAGCGCGCGACATCTACTGGAAGCAGGTCAAGCGCGACCTGAAGGTCTACGGCGTCGACGCCTGGTGGATGGACGCCTCCGAGCCCGACCTGCACTCCAACGTCGACGTGCCCGAGCGCACCCTGCGCATGAGCCCGACGGCGCTGGGTCCCGGCGCGGAATACTTCAACAGCTACGCGCTGGAGCACACCCGCGGCGTCTACGAGGGCGAGATCAAGGACAACCCCGACGTCCGGCCGTTCATCCTGACCCGCTCCGGCTTCGGCGGCCTGCAGCGCAACGCCTCGGCGGTGTGGAGCGGCGACGTCGTGGCCCGCTGGGACGACTTCCGCGACCAGATCTCGGCCGGCGTGAACCTGTCGATGTCGGGCATCCCCAACTGGACCACCGACATCGGCGGCTTCTCGGTCGAGAAGCGCTACGAGACCAAGGACCCCGCCCACTGGGCCGAGTGGCAGGAGCTGAACCTGCGTTGGTTCCAGTTCGGCGCCTTCAGCCCGCTGTTCCGCAGCCACGGCGAGTTGCCGTTCCGCGAGATCTACGAACTCGCCGACGAGGGCAGCGACATCTACAAGTCGCTGGCCTGGTACGACGAGCTTCGCTACCGGCTGATGCCGTACGTCTACACCCTGGCAGCCGACACCTATCACCGCGACGGCAGCATGATGCGCGGCCTGGTGATGGACTATCCGGCCGACGCCAAGGCCCGCAACGTCGACGACGAGTACCTGTTCGGCCAGGACTTCCTGGTCGCGCCGGTCACGGCCTTCAAGGCCCGCTCGCGCGGCGTCTATCTGCCCGCCGGGACCTGGTACGACTTCGAGACCGGCAAGGCCTTCAAGGGCGGCCAGACGGTCAAGGCCGACGCGCCGCTGGCCCGCATGCCGCTGTTCGTGAAGGCCGGCGCCATCGTGCCGACCACGGTCGTCCAGCAGTATGTCGGCGAAAAGCCCGACGCGCCGATCACCCTGCTGGTCTTCACCGGCAAGGACGGCAAGTACGAACTCTATGAAGACGACGGCCTGTCCAACGGCTACGCCCGCGGCGCCTGGGCCCGCACGCCGATCTCCTACGACGACGCCACCGGCCGGGTGACCATCGGCGCCCGCTCGGGAAGCTTCAAGGGCATGGTCGACAAGCGCACCTTCAAGGTCCGCTTCATCGGCAAGGGCGCTAGGCCGACCGACTTCGACGCCGCCGCCGACCTGACCGTCGAGTACGACGGCCAGCCGGTGGTGCTGACCCGCAAGTAGGGCGCGCAAGTTCCTCGCCCTTCGACAGGCTCAGGGTGAGGAACTTGAATGCACGACCCTTGTCTTGGTCCTCATCCTGAGCGCGTCGAAGGACCAGGACCATGCACGGTTGATAAGCCCCGGCGCCGCAAGCGCCGGGGCTTTGCTTTGCGGGGAAGGGCGGTCCACCTTGGCGGCGACGAATCCGAAGAGGGCCGCTTCCATGTCCAAGTTCATCGCCGCCGCCGCGCTCGCGGCCTCGCTGGCCGCCGTCCCGGCCTTCGCCGGCGACTGGTCGCTGGCCATCCACGGCGGGGCGGGCGTGATCAACCGGGGCAGCCTGACGCCCGAGAAGGACGCGGCCTATCGCGCCGGCCTCGACGCGGCGCTGAAGGCCGGCTCGACCGTGCTCGAGAAGGGCGGCTCCAGCCTAGACGCCGTCGAGGCGGCGGTGAAGGTGCTGGAAGACAATCCGCTGTTCAACGCCGGCCGTGGCGCGGTCTTCACCGCCGACGGCAAGAACGAGCTGGACGCCTCGATCATGGACGGCGCGACGCTGAAGGCCGGCGCGGTGGCGGGGGTGACCCGCACCAAGCACCCGATCAGCCTGGCCCGGACGGTGATGGAGAAGTCGCCGCACGTGATGCTGGCCCGCGAGGGCGCCGACAAGTTCTCGGTCGAGCAGGGACTGGAGCAGGTCGATCCCTCATACTTCCGCACCGAGGAGCGCTGGAAGCAGCTGGAGGCCTGGCGCGCCAAGCAGAAGGCGGCGCTGGACCCGACCCACCTCTACGGCACGGTCGGCGCCGTGGCCATCGACGCCCAGGGCCACCTGGCGGCGGCCACCTCGACGGGCGGCATGGTCGGCAAGAAGTGGGGGCGGATCGGCGACAGCCCCATCATCGGCGCGGGGACCTACGCCCAGGACGGGGTCTGCGCGGTCTCGGCCACGGGCTCGGGCGAGTACTTCATCCGCACCAGCGCCGCCCACCAGGTCTGCGCCCGCATCGCCTGGAAGGGCGAGGACCTCAAGACCGCCGGCGACGCCACGATCAAGGCCATCGGCGACATCGGCGGCGACGGCGGCATGATCACCATGAACGCCAAGGGCGAGGTCGCCTTCCCGATGAACAGCTCGGGCATGTATCGCGGCTGGGCCAGCGCCAAGGGGCGCGGGACGGCGATCTATGCGGATGAGGGCAAGTAAGAGGGCGGTCGTTGTTTCCGTAAAATCCCCGCGGAAGCGGGGACCCAGGCTTTTTCTGAAACGCCTGGCGCTCGACGATAAAACACCTGGGCCCCCGCTTTCGCGGGGGTTTTACGGTTTGAAAGATCGCTCGAACCCTAAGCCGCCGCCACCAGCTTCGGCTGGATCAGGGCCGCGGCGTTGATCCGCCGGCCGCCGGGCTTGATGACTTCCAGGTGCACGTGGTCGGTGATGCCGGGATAGTGCTTCTGCAGGCTGGCCACCGTGCCGATCACCTGGCCTAGGCGGATGGTCTGGCCGACCTCGACGCCGGGATCGACATAGAAGGCGCGGGCCACGTAGCCGAGGGCCGGATTGGTGATCTCGATGAAGCGCAGGTCCGGCGCGTCGGCGTAGGCGTAGCCGATCTTGGTGACGTAGCCCGACATCGGGGCCTTGGCGGCCTGGCCGGCGACGGCGACGTAGTCGACGCCCTCGTGCCTGCGCGAGCCGCCGTCGCGTCGGGCGCCGAACGCGCCGTCGCCGAAGTCGTCATGCTCGCGCGGGGCCGCGCCCGTGGGATTGGCGAAGTCGGGCGCGCCGTCGCCGTCGACATCGGCGCCCTTCCAGACCGTCTCCATGCGCACGGGCTGGGGCGGGGCCTCGTCCAGCCTGTTCAGCAGGGTCTGCACCGCCGGCCGCGCCGACCGGTTCGCGTGCGGGTTTTCCATCGCCAGACCCGCCATCGGCGCGAAGAGCACCGTCAGACCCAGGGCGATCCGCGCCTGGGGAGGAAGCTTCTTCAGCGCCGGAAAATGCATTTCGCCATCCTATGGATCGTTTCGCGTCATGGGGCGTTCAGCGCGCCACGGGCGTCGTTAACCATTCAGATAAGGCGATGAAAAGGCAGGATTGCTGCGTCAGGACGACGCGCATGTGCTTGGCTATGCTCAAGCTGAAAGCCTGAGATGCAATCGAACATTGTTCGAATGTCGACTTACGCGCCGGCCAAAACTGAGCGGATGCGGTCGGCCAGTTCCCTGTTCTCGAAGGGCTTGCGCACCATCGACAGGTCCGTGCGGTCCGGCGTCACGTCGGCGTGGCCGGTGACCAGGATCACCCGGATTCCGGGCGACAGGTCCTCGGCCGCGCGGGCCAGCTCCAGGCCGGTCATGCCGGGCATGGCGAAGTCGGCGATCATCAGGTCGGGGCCGGCCTCGCGCACCTTGCGCAGGGCCTGCTCGCCATCCTCGGCTTCGATCACCCGATGGCCGAGATCGCGGACCATGGCCACGGTGACCGCCCGCACGGTGGGATCGTCGTCGACCACCAGCACGGTGCGCGAGGGCTGCTTGTCGAGCGCGGCCTCGGCTGGCGAGCAGTCCTGGCCCGGAGCGCAGTCGCCCGAGCCGCGCGGCAGGTAGAGGTTCACCGCCGTGCCCTCGCCAGGCTGGCTTTCGATGTCGATCGCCCCGCCCGAGCGCTGGGCGAAGCCGTAGACCATGGAAAGGCCCAGGCCCGTGCCCTTGCCGACCGGCTTGGTGGTGAAGAACGGCTCGAAGATCCGGGCCATCAGTTCGGGGCTGATGCCTTCACCGGTGTCGCGCACGGTGACCAGCACATAGTCGCCGTCGGGCAGATCGTGGCGCGCGGTCGGGCCGGCCATGGCGAAGTTGCGGGCGCTGATCGAGATCACCCCACCGCCGGGCATGGCGTCGCGGGCGTTGACCGACAGGTTCAGCACCGCCAGTTCCAGCTGGTCGGGCTCGACATGCGCCGACCACAGGTCGGTCGGCAGGTCCCAGGCGATGCGCACCGCGCCGCCCAGGGTGCGCACCAGGATCGCGTCCATGCCCATCAGCGTGTCGGCGACGTCGACCACCTTGGGCTGGCTTTCCTGCTGGCGGCTGAAGCCCAGCAGGCGGTGGGTCAGGGCCGCGCCCTTGCGCGCCGCCAGGCTGGCGTTGTCGAGATAGCGCCGCACCTTGTCGGCGTCGGGCAGGCGGCGGCCGGCCAGCTCCAGGCTGCCTAGGATGGCGGTCAGCAGGTTGTTGAAGTCGTGCGCCACCCCGCCGGCCAGCGTGCCCAGGGCCTGCAGCTTGTCGGCCTGGCGCAGGCGGATCTCGGCCATCTTCTGGTCGGTGACGTCGCGCTCGATGACCAGCAGGTGGCCGGCTTCGTCGCGCAGCGGTACGAACTGGCGCTCGGTCCAGACGGGGCCGGCCAGGGTGGCCTGTTCCTCGATCACCTGCACGGGCTGGCCCGCGGCCAGGGCCTCGGCCGCCTGCGGGGCGTCGGCGAAGGGATGCTCGTCGGAGGCGTTGGTGCGTACAACCCGCCCTTGGGCGTCCTTGAAGGCGATGACGGCGGGGATGCTGTGCATCAGGCCGCGCAGCAGGGCCTGCTCGGTGCGCAGGGCGCGGCGCAGGCGGGTGCGCTCGACGCCTGCGGCCACCGCCGCGCGCAGGGCCTCGGGCTCCCACGGCTTGGCGACATAGCCGCTGACGCCGCCCAGGTTCAGGGCCGAGACCACGGCCGACAGGTCGGCGTATCCGGTCAGCAGGATGGAGTCGGCGTCGCTGATCGAGCGGGCGGCGGCCAGGAACTGGTCGCCGGTCAGGCCGGGCATGCGCTGGTCCGACAGGATCAGGGCGACCGTCGGCTCCTGGGCCAGGATGTCGAGGGCCTTGCCCGGCGCATTGCTGGTCAGGACGCGGTAGCGGTCCTCCAGCAGGTCTTCCAGGGCGACCAGGATGTCGGGCTCGTCGTCGACGACCAGGATCGTCGGACGTTCGCCCCCGGAGGCGCTCATCGGCCTTCTCCGTCGTTGGCGGGTGGCGGGATGGTGATGGTGAAGCGGGCGCCGCCCAGGTCGCCCTGGTCGATGGCGATCGCGCCGCCGTGGGCGCGGACCACATTGTAGGCGATGGCCAGGCCAAGGCCGGTGCCGGCCCCCACGGGCTTGGTGGTGAAGAACGGTTCGAAGACGCGGTCGCGCAGGTCGGCCGGCACCCCGGGGCCGGAGTCCTCGACCACGATGACGAAGTCGCCGCCCTCGTCGCGCGTGGTGATGGCGATGACGCCCCGACCTTCCAAGGCGTCGGCGGCGTTGCCGACGATGTTCATCACCACCTGGTTCAGCAGGGCGGGCGAGCCCTCCAGGGTGTTGCGGGCGGCGTAGGCGCGGCGCACCTCGATGCCGTCGCCCAGCTTGTGGGTTAGCAGGGCCAGCACTGTCTCGATGGAGTCGGCGGCGTCCAGCACGTGGCGGTCGCCTTCGTCGAGGCGCGAGAACTTGCGCAGGTTCAGGACGAGATCCTGGATGCGCTTCATGCCCACCCGCATCGAGGCCAGGCGCGCCCTGGCCTTGTCGAGGCCGGGGGAGGGGGTCTCGTCGGCGGCCACGGCGACCAGGCGTTCGACCGTGTCCTGGTGACCCAGCAGGAAGGCCAGCGGGTTGTTGATCTCGTGGGCGATGCCGGCCACCAGCTCGCCCAGCGAGGCCATCTTGGCGGCCTGGACCAGCTGGCCCTGGGCGTCCTTCAGCTGGCGGTTGGCGCTGGCCAGGTCGTCGGCGACGGCGGCGCGGGCTTCGGCCCGGGCCAGCGCCAGTTCCTGGGCGCGGGCCTGGCCGGCGCTGCGACGGGCCTCGTCGGCCATCAGCTTGCGACGCAGCTGGGCGCG
Organism: uncultured Caulobacter sp.; assembly: GCA_966252285.1. GTDB lineage: Bacteria > Pseudomonadota > Alphaproteobacteria > Caulobacterales > Caulobacteraceae > Caulobacter. Next base: position 33,744 of record CBINOL010000026.1, on the reverse strand, counting down.
CACCCGGGCGCGGACCACCTCGTCGTTGGCCGAGGCGGGCACCACGTCGTCGGCTCCGGCCTCCAGGGCGTCGGTCAGCAGGTCGCGGTCGGCCTCCTCGCCGCCGAAGGCCAGGAGCTGGAACGGCGCGGGCAGGCGCGCGCGGCGGGCGTCCAGGGCGGCCAGCAGGGCAAGGTCGTCGCGGTCGCCGCCGCGCACGCCCACCACCACGCCGTCGAGCTCGCCGTCGAGAGCGGCCGCGTCGGGATCCAGCCGCTCCAGCATCGCCACCTCGTAGCCGTCGTGCTCGAGCAGGTGGCCAAGGCGCAGGCGCAGCGTGGCGCTGGGATGGGCGACCAGAACCCGGGCGCGGCGGAAGGGCTCGGAGGCCTTGGGCGCGGCGGTCTCGGCGCGAGCCCGGCGCAGCAGCGCCTTCAGCCGCACGATCACCACCTGGGGGTCGGCCGACTTGGCGACATAGGCGTCGGCGCCGCTCTCTAGGCCCTGGCGCTCCAGGTCGCTCTCGCGCGCGCCGGTCAGCATCAGCACCGGCAGGGCGCGGGTGCGGCCGTTGAGGCGGATCTGGCGCGACAGTTCCCGCCCGTCCATGCCCGGCAGGTGGAAGTCGGCGACGATCAGGTCGGGCAGTTCGACGTTCAGGTGCTCCAGCGCCGCTTCGCCGCTGGCCGCGCACGACACCGAAAAGCCCTCGGCCTCAAGAAGCCCGCGCAGGCGCAGGGCCTGGGTTTCGGAATCCTCGACGACCAGGACGGAGGCGGTCATGCGTCCTCCCGGCGCTTGGCCAGTTGGGCGATGCGTGGGCCGATCAGGTCGAGGCTCAGCACCGCGCGGGCCGCGCCCAGCTTCACGGCGGCGGCGGGCATGCCGTAGACGACGGCGCTGCTCTCGTGCTCGGCGATGGTGAACCCGCCGGCCGCGCGCAGTTCGGACAGGCCCTTGGCGCCATCCTCGCCCATGCCGGTCAGCAGGGCGGCCACCGTGCGCGAGCCCACCGACCGGGCGAGAGACTGGAAGAGCACCGTCGCCGACGGCCGCTGGCCGCTGACGGGCGCGGCGCCCGACAGCCGCAGCACGCCGCCGGGCGTCAGGGTCAGGTGGCGGTCGCCGGGAGCGACATAGGCGCGGCCGGGCAGGGCCAGCTCGCCGTCCCTGGCCACGGCGACGCGGATCGGCGACAGGCTGTCCAGCCAGCTTGCGAAACCTTCCATGAAGGCCGCGCCCATGTGCTGGACGATCAGGATCGGGGCGGGGAAGTCGGCCGGCAGGGCGTCGAGCACCCGGGCCAGGGCCGGCGGCCCGCCGGTCGAGGCGGCCAGGGCCAGGTAGCCGAGGTCCTGGAAATCGGCGGCCGTGGCGATGGGGGCGGCCTCGCGCGGGGCTCGCGCGCCGCCGCCGATGGCCCGGCGGCGGATCACCGGCACGCTGCTCATGATGAACAGCTGGGTGCAGATGGTGTCGGCCAGCCGTTCGTAGCCGTCGGTGGCCAGGCCCACGGGTTTCTCCACCACCGTCAGGGCGCCTGCGCGCAAGGCGTTCATCGAGATCTTCAGCGAGGCGTCCTCGACGGCGTCGGCGATGACGACGATCGGGGTCGGATGGTCCGACATGATCCGCGCCGTGGCCTCCAGCCCGTCCATGCCGGGCAGGCGGATGTCCATCGAGATCACGTCGGGCCTGACGCTGGCGATGCAGGCCAGGGCTTCCTCGGCCGAGGCGACGGCGGCGGCGACGGTCAGGCGCGGGTCGCGTTCGACGATGTGGGTCAGAAGGACCCGCACCACCATCGAGTCCTCGACGATCATCACCCGCACGGGCTTGCCTGAGGCCTTCACAGCAGCTGCCCGATCGCGGCCAGCAGCTCGCGCTGGTCGAACTTCTGCTTGGTGATGTAGGCCTCGGCGCCCAGGTCGAGGCCCCGGCGCACGTCGGCGGCGTCGGCGCGCGAGGTCATCAGGATCACCGGCGTGGCGGCCAGGGCCGCATCGGCCTTCACCGCCTGCAGCAGCGAGAAGCCGTCCATGCGCGGCATCTCGATGTCGGCCACCACGAGGTCGATCATCGTCTGGCCCGAGCGCAGCAGGTTCAGGGCGTCCAGGCCGTCGACGGCCAGCAGCACGCGATAGCCCTGGGCCTCCAGGATGCTCTTTTCCAGCGTCCGGGTGGTGATGGAGTCGTCGACCACAAGGATGGTTCGGGTCGTCTCGTCGGCGTCCTCGGTTTCTTCGGCGAAGCCCAGGCCGCCGGCGGCCAGGTGGCGCTGGTCGCGCAGCCAGCGGCGGACCAGGGCGTCGGGATCCAGCGCCAGGGCCGGCGCCTGGTCGTCCAGCTGCACGGCGCCGGCGATCAGGTCGGCGTCGAGATCGTCGGCGTCCAGGTCCTCGACCAGGGCCGAGCGCACGTCGCACAGGGCGTCGACGGCCAGGGCCACGTGGCGGCGGCCATGGCTGAGCAGCACGGCGGACACGGCGCCGGCGTGGACGGGAACCTCAGCGGCGACGCCGGACAGGAGAGCGGAAAGCGGGACCATTGGGACGATAACGTCGTCCCCGTCGATCACGATCCGTGCGGCCGGGTGTCCTTCCACCGTTTCCAGCCTAGTGGCGTCCAGGCGCAACAGTCGGCGCACGCCCAGCGAGGGCAGGGCGGCCTGGCGGCCCTGGATGTCGACGAACAATAGCGATTGCCGGGCGGCGGACAGCGGGGTGGACAGCGCCACCCGCGCGCCCCAGGGGCGGCCGGCGGTCAGGCGCAGTTCGCCGCGCAGCTTGCGCACCGCCTCGGCGACGACGGACAGGCCCATGCCGCGGCCGGCCAGCTTGTCGACGCCCTGGGCGGTGGAAACGCCGGGGGCGAAGGCGTGGGCCAGCAGTTCCTCGGGCGTCGGGGCGGGCGCGCCCTCGGGCCGGGGCGGCATCAGGCCCTTCTCGACGGCGGCGGCTTCCAGCCGGGCGAGGTCGGGCCCGGGGCCGTCGTCGGCGATGTCGATGCGCAGCCGGCCCGAAGCGGCCGAAACAGCCATGACCACCGTCAGGCGTTCGGGCTTGCCGGCGGCGGCGCGGGCCTCCGGCGCCTCGCGGCCGTGGCTGACGGCGTTGCGCAGCAGGTGCATCACCGGGTCCTTCAGGGCCTGCAGCACCCGGCGGTCGGCGCGGGTGTCCAGGCCCGAGACCCGCACGTCGACCGGCACGCCGGCCTCGCGGGCGATGTCGCGGACCATGGTGGCGAAGCCGCCGAACACGGTCTCGGCCGGGGCCTGGCTGATCTCCTCGACCCGGCCCCGCAGATCCGACAGGCCCTGGTCCAGCGCCCAGCCGGCCCGCACCCGGCGCACCGACAGTTCGTTGAGGGCGCGCGACAGATCCTTCAGGCCCTGCTCGACCTCGCGCGTGCGGGCCGCCGCGCCGCCGCGCGTGTCGCGCCAGCGGCGTTCCAGCTTGCGGGCGTCGGCGGCCAGGCGACGCAGGTCCTCGTCGATGGCCCCGTGGTCGAGCACGTCGCCCGACAGGGTCTGCATGGCGCGCGACAGGCCGGCGACCGCCTCGACGTCGATGCGCACATACTCCACCGCCTCGTCGGCGACGGGCGCGGTGGTCGCCGCCGGCTTGGGCGCGGGCGGGGCATAGGCGGCCGTGGCGGCGTCCTCCACCGCGTCGAGCAGGCCTTCCAGCGCCGCCGCCGTCTCGGCGTCGAGCGTCCGCTGGCCGTCCATCAGTTCGGCGCACAGGCTTTCCAGCGCGTGGGCCTGCTCCTCGACGGCGGGCAGGTCGACGGCCCGGGCCGCGCCTTTCAGGCTGTGGGCGCGGCGGAAGATCTCGCGCGTGTCGGCCTCGCCGCCGGCCGCGAGGGCCTGGCGGATCGCCTGGAGGTGCTCGCGGTGCTCGAGGTCGAACGCCGCCAGAAGCTGTCGCCGGATGTCGGGCACGTCGCGATCAGGTCCGGTAGCGCTCGGACAGGGCCAGCAGCTGGCGCGACAGGTCCGACAGGTTAGCGGCGGCCTCGTCCAGCTGGCGGGTGCCGGCGGCGGTCTGCTGGCTGGCCTGGCGGATGTTCTGCAGCGCGCCCATCACCTGCTCGATGCCCAGCTGCTGCTGGTTGGTCGAGGCGACGATCTGCTGGAAGGTCTGGACGCTTTCCTGCACCCGGCCGGTGATCTCGGTGATCGTGCGCTGGGTGGTGTCGGTGCGCTCCTTGCCGGCGGCCACGCGCTTGACGGCTTCTTCCGTCAGCATCACCGAGGCGTTGATGCCGCGCTGGATGTCGCCGAGGATCGATCGCACCTGGGTGGTGGCTTCCTTGGCCTGGTCGGCCAGCATCTTCATCTCCGAGGCCACGACCGCGAAGCTGCGGCCGTTCTCGCCGGCCGAGGCCGCCTCGATCGCGGCGTTCAGGGCCAGCAGGTGCGAGCGCTCCGAGATGTCGTTGACGGTGGCGATGATGTCGCCGATCGCCTGGGTCTTCTCCGACAGGGCGACGATGTTCTCGGCCACCGCCTCGGCCTGCTCGCGGATGGCGTCCATGGCCTTGGCGGTTTCGTCGACGGCGCGCAGGCCCTCGTTGCTGGTGTGGGCGGTCGCCTGAGCCGAGGCGATCACCTCCTGGGCGCGCTTGCCGATCTGGGCGCCGGAGTGGGTGATCTCGTCGACGGTGGCGGCGGTCTCCTGCACGGCGGCCAGCTGCTCCTCGACGCTGGCGGCCTGTTCCTGGGTCGAGGCGCGGATCTCGGCGGTGGCGGCGTTGAGGTTCTCGGTGGCCTCGCGGCTCTGGCGGGCCAGCACGACCAGGCCGTCGACCATGGTGTTGAGCGTGCCGCCCAGCTTGCCGATCTCGTCGCTGCTGGTCGCGGCGGCGCGGCCGGTCAGGTCGCCTTCGCCCACCTTGCCGACGAAGCCCATGAAGGCGCCCAGCGGCCCGACGATCGAACCCCGGATCGCCCAGGTGATCGCGCCCGAGATCACGGCGGCGACGATCAGGGCGATGATGATCGACACCTGGCTGACCTTGTAGACGTCGTTGATCCGGCGCTGGCCCGAAAGGATGGCGTCGTCCAGCACGTCTTCGGCGCCCTGGATGCCGCGGCCGAACTCTCCCCGACGTTGGACAAGGGCGGTCTGGGCGGCGGCCACGCCGGCGCTGTCGTTGCGGCGGATGGCGCTGAACAGGTTCTCGGTGTCGGTCCGGCCCTGGCGCGAGGAGGCGGCGGTCTGGTTCAGGTAGTCCTCGATACGGCGCCAGGCGTCAGCGCGTTCGGCCGACAGGGCGGTCTGGCGATAGTCGCGGGCGGCCGAGGCGGCCTTTTCCAGCGCCGTGTCCATGTCGACGCCGCGCTGGCGCCAGCGGGTGACGGGGTCTTCCTCGTTGCCGCCGACGCCGCCGGCCGAGCGCGACAGGTAGCTGGTGATCACCGCGTCGCTGGCCGCGCGCATCTCGTTGGCGGTGGTGCGGATCTGGGCGACCTGGCGGACCACGGCCATGTCGCGGGTGACGATGGTTTCGGTGGTGTCCTTGACCACGCCGATCTGGACCAGACCGAACAGGCCCACGCCCAGCAGCAGGACGGTGACGGCCGCGAAGCCGAGGATGATGCGGTTGGCGATGGTCACTAGGCTCTTGCCCCCAAGGCGGCGGAAAGGTGGTCGGCGACAAGGTCGTCGAGATGAAGAAGGGTGACGGTGCGGCCGGCGAGGTCGCCTGGACCCTCGGCCACGACGCCGCGCGTTCCGCCCTCGAAGGCGTCGGCGCCGTGCGCGTCGCGGGCGGCCTTGGCCGCGCCGGGGGCTGCGTCGACGCGCAACGCCAGGTTCCCCGCCCCGCGCAGGGCGATGATGAAGCCGGGGGCGTCGGGCGCGGCCGGGGCGGCGCCGGTCAGGCGGGAGAGGTCGAGCACGCGGCGCAGGCGGCCCTCGACGCTGGCCAGGCCCAGAAGCCCGGGCCGCCCGGCGGCCGGCGTCAGGCGACGCGGCTCGAACGGGGTCACACGTTCCACGGCGGTCAGGGGCAGGGCGAAAAAGCCCGCGCCGGCCTGGCACAGCAGCACGTCTTCCAGCGGGGTCTCGGGTTCGGGCGCATTGCGGCGCTGCGCCAGCCGAAGGGTGCGCGCCGCCAGGATTGCCTGGGCGCGCGCATCGTCCAAAAGCCCCCCCAAGCCGTCGCCGTATGCGGCGTCGGTCTTACTCATGTCGTTCTTACACCCCCACGAGCGACTGCAGCAGCAGACGGACGCTCTTGCGCAGCTGGCCGGCGTCCAGACCTGCGCCGTGGGCCAAACGCGTGTCCGGCGCAAGGGTTCCCGCGATCTGAGCGGCGGTCTTCAGCGAACGGGCGGCCGCCTTGCTCCGCCCCCGCTCGAGTAGCAGCAGGCCCAGGTGATAGTGCGCCAGGGCGAAGCCGCGATCGAGATAGAGCGCCCGCTTGAAGGCCGCCTCGGCGGGACCGGCGCGTCCCAATGCTTGCAGCACCAGGCCGTCGTGCAGGTGCAGGGCCGGATCCTCGGGCGCCAGAGCCAGGGCCTGCCGGCACGCGGCTTCGGCGGCGAGGTAGTCGCCGGCGTCGGCCAGGCGTCGCACGCTTTCCACCAGGTCGGCGACCGGCGGCGTAGGGGAGGGAACGGGCGTCGGGATCGGCGCCGGCCGCCAGCTCGGCGGCGGTGTTTCCGCCAGTGGCTGAGGCTCGGGCTCCGGCGCGGCGAAGGCTTCGAAGCTGGGGCTCGGCTGGGCCGGCCGTTCCGGATCGGCCGGTCGATAGGCCACGGTGCCCGGCAGTTGGGTCACGTCCAGCAGCTTGCCGAAGGCGGGGTTGGGCTCGGCGTGGCCCAGCAGCAGCCAGCCATCGGCCGCCAGTCGGCTTCCCAGCGCGCCGACCAGATGCTCGACCACCTCGTGGTGGAAATAGATCAGCACGTTGCGGCAGAGGATCAGGTCGAACTCGGTCAGCTCCAGAGGCGGGGCGGGGCCCAGCAGGTCGAGCAGGTTCTGGCGCTCGAACCGCACGAGGCCGCGATAGGCGCTTTTCAGCGTCCAGGTGTTACGGGCCGTCTCGGTGAACCAATGGTCGCGGTCGGCGTCGCTGACCGCTCGCAGGGCCCAGCGGCCGAACTGGCCCTTGCGCGCGGTGTCCAGGAAGGCGGCGTTGATGTCGCCGCCGAGGATCGAGATCCGCCAGTCGCCGATCGCCTCGCCCAGCATCTGCGACAGCAGAATGGCGATCGAATAGGGCTCGGCCCCCGTGGCGCAGCCGGCGCTCCAGATGCGGATGCGCTTGTCCTGGGCTCTGCGCTCGAGGATGTCGGGCAGGATCGTCTCGCGCAGCGCCGTGAACTGCTCGGCGTAGCGGAAGAAGAAGGTCTCGCCGATGGTGATCTCGGTCTCGAGCGCGGCCCATTCCTGCTCGCCGTCGTCGCCGGAGAGACGTTTCAGATAGGCGCCGACATCGCGGTCGCGATTGGCCAGCAGCCGTCGCTGCACGCGGTCCCACAGCACCTCGTCCTTGTCGGCGTAGTAGTGGTGGCCGGTGCGGGCGATGACCGCGCGCTTGAGGCGCTGGAACGGCTCGTCGGCGGCGAGAGCCAATAAGCGCGGGGCTGGGGGCCGCGGGGCCGCCCGGAGCGGTTTCACGCCGGCTCGCTTTCCCAGGCGGCGAGACGCTCCTGGGCCCGGCGGGCGAACTCGTCCAGGCGGGCCTTCTCCTCGGCCAGCAGCAGGTGCTCGGGCGACAACACCGGGGTCAGGCGACCGTCGATCAGGGCGGTCTCGGCGATGCAGCCGCCCAGGCTGTCGGCTTCCTCGACGGCTTGGGTGTCGGGCGCGTGGGCTGCGGCGTCGGTGACGCGGTCGACCAGCAGGGTCACGGCCGGCGCGCCGGCCAGCGGGCGCAGGCGGATCAGGTGGCGATAGAGGGCGGGAGCGGGCTCGCCACCTTCCGACTCCAGAAGGCGGTCGAGCGCCAGGGCCGCGACAGCCTCGCCGCCCAGATTGACGAAGCCGGCCAGCACGCGCGGCGCGCCGGGCGCTGCGACCAGCTCCGGCACGGGTAGAATCTCAGCCACCGCCGCCTGCGGCAGGGCCGCTTCCAGCGCGCCGGCGCGGAAGGTCACATAGAGGCTGCTGGTCATTCCGGGCTCCGCAACGGATCGATCCTGCCGACGCCGAGGTCAGGCCGGATCGATGCCGATCAGCAGCAAACGCCCGTCTACGGTCAAGGTTGCATCGGGATCGACGATTAGGGCGTCCTCGGCGGCCAGGACTTGCTCTCCGACCCGGGCGGGGGCGAGCGCGACCAGCACCGTGGTCCGGGCCGTGGCGGTGATCGTCTCCTGGCCGTCGATGCGCCGGACCGAGCCCCGCCAGGCTCCTCGTCGGACCATCAGGTTGAGATCGCGGATCGGACCGGCGTCCAGCGTCGCGGACGCCGGGGCGTCGCCAGGAAAGGGCAGGGGCTTCGAGGTCTCGTCCAGCAGGACCTCGCCCTGGCCTTCGATGGTCAGTCGCAGACCCGCGCCAGCGATCACCGTCAGCACCCGGTCGACGCCGGGGAACACCGAGAACGGCCCGGCGCTCGCGACCTGCGCGATGCTCAGCCGCCAGTCGAAGGTGGACAGGTCCGCGCCCGGTGGCTGGGCGGCGATCTCCCAGGTCGTCCCGCCGCCGTTCTTCCAGGGTGCGGGCGTCCGGTCGGTGGCGGGGAGGAGGCGCATGGGGTCCTTTCGTGCCGCAGCCCTCGTCCTTCGACAGGCTCAGGATGAGGGCTGTTGCTGGCGTTGAAGTAGAAATCCTCACCCTGAGCTTGTCGAAGGGCGGGGATTTGGGTCCCCCTACAAGATACCCGGCAGGTCCAGCGCGTGCTCCCGCGCGCAGTCCTTGGCGATCTCATACCCCGCATCCGCATGGCGCATGACGCCCGTCGCCGGGTCGTTCCACAGCACGCGCTCGATGCGCTTGGCGGCCGCGTCGCTGCCGTCGCAGACGATGACCATGCCCGAGTGCTGCGAGAAGCCCATGCCCACCCCGCCGCCGTGGTGCAGCGACACCCAGGTGGCGCCCGAGGCCGTGTTGAGCAGGGCGTTCAGCAACGGCCAGTCCGACACCGCGTCCGAGCCGTCCATCATCGCTTCGGTCTCGCGGTTGGGCGAGGCGACCGAGCCTGAGTCGAGGTGGTCGCGGCCGATCACGACGGGGGCCTTCAGTTCGCCCTTGGCGACCATCTCGTTGAAGGCCAGGCCCAGGCGGTGACGATCGCCAAGGCCCACCCAGCAGATGCGCGCCGGCAGGCCCTGGAACTTGATCCGCTGGCCGGCCATGTCGAGCCAGTTGTGCAGGTGCGGATTGTCGGGGATCAGTTCCTTCACCTTGGCGTCGGTCTTGGCGATGTCTTCCGGATCGCCCGACAGCGCGGCCCAGCGGAACGGACCGATCCCCCGGCAGAACAGGGGGCGGATATAGGCCGGCACGAAGCCGGGGAAGTCGAAGGCGTTCTTCACGCCTTCCTCCAGCGCCATCTGGCGGATGTTGTTGCCGTAGTCGACGGTGGGGACCCCGGCGGCCTGGAAGTCCAGCATGGCCTGAACATGCACCGCCATCGAAGCGCGGGCGGCTTTGTTCACCGAGGCCGGATCGCGCTCGCGAGCGTCCATCCATTGCTCCAGCGTCCAGCCTGCGGGCAGGTAACCGTTGATCGGGTCGTGAGCGCTGGTCTGGTCGGTCAGCAGGTCGGGGCGGATCCCGCGCTTGAACATTTCCGGCAGCAGCTGCGCGGCGTTGCCCAGCAGGCCCACCGAGATCGGGGTCTTGTCGGCGCAGGACTGCGCGATCCAGGCCAGGGCTTCGTCCAGGCTGTCGGTCGACCTGTCGAGATAGCCGGTGCGCAGGCGCATCTCGATGCGCGAGGGCTGGCATTCGATGGCCAGGCACGAGGCGCCGGCGAACACCGAGGCCAGGGGCTGGGCCCCGCCCATGCCGCCCAGGCCGGCCGTCAGCAGCCACTTGCCGGAAAGATCGCCCGCATAGTGCTGGCGGCCCATCTCGACGAAGGTCTCGTAGGTGCCCTGAACGATGCCCTGGGCGCCGATATAGATCCACGAGCCGGCGGTCATCTGGCCGTACATGGCCAAACCTCGCTTATCGAGCTCGTTGAAGTGCTCCCAGTTGGCCCAGCGCGGCACCAGGTTGGAGTTGGCGATCAGAACCCGGGGCGCGTCGGGGTGGGTGCGGAACACGCCGACCGGCTTGCCCGACTGCACCAGCAGCGTCTGGTCGTCCTCCAGCCGGCGCAGGGTCTCGACGATCTTGTCGTAGCTTTCCCAGTCGCGGGCCGCGCGACCGATACCGCCATAGACCACCAGCTCCTCGGGCCGCTCGGCGACGTCGGGGTGCAGGTTGTTCATCAGCATCCGCAGCGGGGCTTCGGTCAGCCAGCTCTTGGCGGTGAGTTCAGGTCCGGTGGCGGGGCGGATGACGCGGGTGTTGTCGAGGCGGGTCATGCGGGACTCGTCGGAGAGGAGGGCTGGGCGGGCATGCTCCTCCCTCGCGAAGCGGGGGAGGTGGCGCGGCGCGAATACGCGTCGTGACGGAGGGGGCGAAGGACGGAGTGCGGCGGTCGCCCCCTCAACCGCTTCGCGGTCCCCCTCCCCCGTTTCACGGGGGAGGAGCGGATGAGGCGAAGTCCACACAGGCCTTCAGCACGTCGCCCAGCACGCTGCGCATCGGCGCGGCCTTCTGCGGGCGGTAGGGCGAGGGCCAGGATTGCGGGGTGATGCGGGGCGAGGGGTCGTCGATGTAGCCGCGGCAGGCCAGCTCCATCTGCACGGCGTGGATGCCGCGCTCGGGCTTGCCGTAGTGCCGGGTGATCCAGCCGCCCTTGAAGCGGCCGTTGACCACCATCGGCAGGCCAGAGCTTTCGCAGGCGGCCTCGACGGCGGCGGTCAGGGCCTGATCGCAGCTCTGGCCGGAGTTCGTGCCGATGTTGAACACCGGCAGCTCGCCCGGAAACAGCCTGGGCGCGCGCGAGCGGATCGAGTGAGCGTCGTACAGGACGACCTTGCCGTGCAGCGCCAGCAGCCGGTCGATCTCGGCCCGCAGCGCCGCGTGATAGGGGATGAACCAGCGCTCGCGGCGGGCGGCGATCTCGGCCTCGTCCGGTTCCTGGCCCTCGGCATAGAGCCGTTCGCCGTCGAAAGTGTCGGTGGGGCACAGGGCGGTGGTCGCCATGCCCGGATAGAGCGAGGCGCCCGACGGGTCGCGATTGACGTCGATGACGGTGCGCGACACGGCCGTCCGCACCGTCGTCGCGCCCAGGTCGTCGGCGAAGTTGTAGAGCCGCTCGATCCACCAGTCGGCGTCCTTGCGGGCCAGCCAGGGCGAGACGAGACGCTTTTCGATGTCCTCGGGGATGAAGGATCCCGAGTGGGGGATGCTGACGATCAGGGGCGCGTCACCCCGCCAGACTTCCAGCCAGTCACTGCTCATGTGGTCGCTCCGGGCAAGGGAACGCCGGCCGCCGCGTCGATGATCGCGCCGGTCCGCACCAGGATGTTGGCCGCTTCCATGTCGGGATGGAAGTGACGGTCGTCCGACAGATGCGGCACCTTGCTCCGCACCGCGCCTCGAACCGCCTCAAGGACGGTGCTGGACGTCAACGGCGCGTGGAAGTCGCAGCCCTGCGCGGCGGCCAGAAGCTCAATGCCGATCACCGCGGTTGCGTTCTCCACCATCGACAGCAGGCGGCGCGCGCCGTGGGCGGCCATCGACACGTGGTCTTCCTGGTTGGCCGAGGTGGGGATGGAGTCGACGCTGGCCGGATAGGCCTTCTGCTTGTTCTCCGACACCAGGGCGGCGGCCGTGACCTGCGGGATCATGAAGCCGGAGTTGAGGCCCGGCTTGGGCGTCAGGAAGGCCGGCAGGCCCGACAGCGCCGGGTCGACCAGCATGGCGATGCGGCGCTCGGCGATCGAGCCGATCTCGCAGACGGCCAGGGCGATCATGTCGGCGGCGAAGGCGACGGGCTCGGCGTGGAAGTTGCCGCCCGATAGGGCCTCGTCGGCGTCGGGGAAGATCAGCGGGTTGTCGGAGACGCCGTTGGCCTCGGTGGCCAGAGTGGCGGCGGCCTGGCGCAGCACGTCCAGCGCCGCGCCCATCACCTGCGGCTGGCAGCGCAGGCAGTAGGGGTCCTGAACGCGCTCGTCTTCCTTCAGGTGCGAGGCGCGTATGCCGGACGACGCCATCAGGCTGCGCAGGGCGGCGGCGGTCTCGATCTGGCCGGCATGGCGGCGCAGGACGTGGATGCGCGGGTCGAAGGGGGTGTCGGAGCCCTTGGCGGCCTCGGTCGACAGGGCGCCGGTGACCAGGGCCGACTGGAACAGCACCTCGGCCTCGAACAGGCCCGCCAGGGCGTTGGCGGTCGAGAACTGGGTGCCGTTCAGCAGGGCCAGGCCCTCCTTGGGGCCCAGTTCGACGGGGGCGAGGCCGGCGCGGGCCAGGGCTTCGGCGGCGGGTTTGCGCACGCCGCCGACGTCGATCTCGCCGACCCCGATCATGGTCGCGGCCATGTGGGAGAGGGGCGCCAGGTCGCCCGAGGCGCCGACCGAGCCCTGGCTCGGCACCACCGGCGTAAGGCCCAGTTCGAGCATGGCTTCGAGCAGCTTCACCGTCTCGACCCGCACGCCCGAGGCGCCTTGCGCCAGGCTGGCCAGCTTCAGGGCCATCATCAGGCGGATCACCGGAACCGGTGACGGCTCGCCCGTACCGGCGGCGTGGGACAGCACGATGTTGCGTTGGAGCGTGGCCAGGTCCTCGTCGCCGATGCGCACGCTGGCCAGTTTCCCAAAGCCGGTATTGATGCCGTAGACCGGCTCGCCCTTCGCCAGGATGCGGGTCACGGCGGCCGCGCTGGCCTCGATCACCGGCCAGGCATGGTCCGCCAGCCGCGCGGCCGCGCCGCGATAGACGGACTTCCACTGGGCGAGGCTGACCTCGCCGGGATGCAGGACTTCGGTGGTCACGAAAGAGCACTCCAGACGCGCGCATGGAGCGGGTTGAAGCCCATGCGGTAGACAAGTTCGGCGGGACGCTCGACGTCCCAGATGGAAAGATCGCAGGCCTTGCCGGCTTCCAGCGTGCCGCGGTCGGCCAGCACGCCGAGCGCCCGGGCGGCCTCGCGGGTCACGCCGGCCAGGCATTCGTCCACCGTCAGGCGGAACAGGGTGGCGGCCATGTTCATGGTCAGCAGCAGGCTGGTCAGGGGCGAGGTGCCGGGGTTGCAGTCGGTGGCCAGGGCCAGGGGCACGCCGGCCGCGCGCAGGGCCTCGATGGGCGGCAGCCTGGTCTCGCGCACGAAGTAGTAGGCGCCGGGCAGCAGCACCGCCGTCGTGCCGGCCTCGGCCATGGCGGCGATGCCGGCCTCGTCCAGATGCTCCAGGTGATCGGCCGACAGCGCCCCGAACTCGGCGGCGAGCGCGGCGCCATGCAGGTTCGACAACTGCTCGGCGTGCAGTTTCACCGGCAGGCCGTGGCCGCGGGCGGTCTCGAATACGCGGCGGATCTGGGCGGGGGAAAAACCGATGCCTTCGCAGAAGCCGTCCACCGCGTCGGCCAGGCCTTCCGCGGCCACGGCCGGGATCATCTGCTCGCAGATCAGGTCGATATAGCCGTCGGCGTTTTCCTTGAACTCCGGCGGCAGGGCGTGGGCGCCCAGGAAGGTGGTCTTGACCGAAACGGGGCGGGCCTTGGCCAGGGCGCGGGCAGCGCGCAGGCTCTTGAGTTCATGGGCGAGGGAGAGGCCGTAGCCGGACTTGACCTCGATCGTCGTCAGGCCCTCGGCGATCAGGGCGTCGAGACGGGGCAGGGCGGCGGCGACCAGCTGGCTTTCGCTGGCCTCGCGGGTGGCCTTCATGGTCGAGACGATGCCGCCGCCGGCCCGGGCGATCTCTTCGTACGACGCGCCGGCCAGCCGCAACTCGAACTCGTGGGCGCGATCGCCGCCGAAGATCAGGTGGGTGTGCGGGTCGATCAGGCCCGGCGTGATCCAGCGGCCGTCGCAGTCGACGATCTCGGCGGCGTCGAAAGCGGGGGCGTCGGACATGGGGCCGGCATGGATGATCCGGCCGTCCCTGGCGGCGATCACGCCGTCCTCGACGACGCCCAGTCCGGGCGCGCCTTCGGCGAGGGTCGCAAGCCGGGCCTTGATCCAAACCCGATCGCACCGCATCGCCAGCGCCTCCCGTGACGTCTTGAGTCGTGCTCCGCGACCCTTGCGGCGCGGTTCAATATGTATAGACATATTCGCGAGCGACGAGGATTGTCCAGTGAGCGACGCCGAGAATCTTGAAGGCCCGGAAGAGGCCGCCGTGGAGGCTTCGAGCGAACCCGCTCCGCAGGTCGCTCCCGAAGCCCCCAAGGACGTCGTGGTCTGGTGCGAGAGCGCGCTGCTGGCCGACGGCTGGGCCAAGGGCGTGCGGCTGACGCTTTCCGAAGGTCGCATCGCCCGCATCGACACCGACGTCGTCGCCGGCGCCGAGCCCCGCCTGGGCGCGGCCCTGCCGGGCATGCCCAACCTGCACAGCCACGCCTTCCAGCGGGCCATGGCCGGCCTGACCGAGGCGCGCGGCGAGGGGAGCGACAGCTTCTGGACCTGGCGCGAGTTGATGTATCGCTTCGTCGAGCGGCTGGACCCCGACGCGCTGCAGGCCATCGCCGCCATGGGCCAGGTCGAGATGCTGGAGAGCGGCTTCACCCGCGTCGGCGAGTTCCACTACCTGCACCACGACACGGACGGCGCAGCCTTCGACAACCCGGCCGAGATGGGCGCGCGGATCGCCGCCGCCGCGCAGGAGACCGGCATCGGCCTGACCCTGCTGCCGGTGTTCTACGCCCATTCGGGCTTCGGCGGCGCCGCGCCCGGCGAGGGCCAGAAGCGCTTCGTCGCCGACGTCGACGGCTATGCCCGCCTGCTGGAAGCCAGCCGCGCGGCCGTCGCCGGCCTGCCCGACGCGGTGGTCGGCGTCGCGCCGCACAGCCTGCGGGCCGTCACCGCCGAAGAACTGACGGCGATCACGCCGCTTGCCGCCGGCGGTCCGATCCACATCCACATCGCCGAGCAGACCAAGGAGGTCGACGACTGCCTGGCCGCCACCGGCCAGCGTCCGGTGCGCTGGCTGATGAACCATGCCGACGTCGGCAAGCAATGGTGCCTGGTCCACGCCACCCACATGAACGCGGTCGAGACCGAGCGCCTGGCCAAGAGCGGCGCGGTCGCTGGCCTTTGCCCGATCACCGAGGCCAATCTGGGCGACGGCGTCTTTCCGGCTCATGACTATCAGGCCGCGGGCGGGGCCTTCGGGATCGGCTCGGACAGCAACGTGCTGATCGACGCGGCCGAGGAACTGCGGGTGCTGGAATATTCCCAGCGCCTGACCCGTCGGGCCCGCAACGTGCTGGCAGGCGGTCCCAAACGCTCGACCGGCGGCGAGCTGTGGCGCGCGGCGCTGGCGGGCGGCAGCCAGGCCCTGGGCGCGGGCCGCCCGGGCCTGCGTCGCGGCGCGCCGGCCGATTTCGTCACCCTGGATCGCGAGCATCCGGCCATTGTCGGGCGCAGCGGCGATGCTCTGGTCGACAGCCTCGTTTTCGCCGGCCGTCACGGCGCGATCGACAGCGTCTGGCGCGCGGGCCGCCCCGTCGTCTCCGGCGGCCGCCACCGGCATCGCGAGGCGATCGTCGAGCGCTATCGCCAGGTGCTCAAGAGCCTGCTGTCGTGACCGCCGTTCCGCTGCACCAGCGCATCCGCGACGAGATCGAGGGCCTGATCCGGTCGGGCGCCTGGGCTCCGGGTCATCGCGTGCCGTTCGAGAGCGAGCTGATGGCCCAGTACGGCTGCTCGCGCATGACTGTGAACAAGGCGATGTCGGCCCTGGCCGAGGCTGGGCTGATCGTCCGCCGCCGTCGCGCGGGCTCGTTCGTAGCCCGCCCCAAGGTGCATTCCACGGTCCTAGACATTCCCGACATCCAGGCCGAGATCACCGCCCGGGGCGAGACCTACGCCTTTCGGCTGCTGGCCGCCGAGCGCCGCTCCGCCGATCCCGACGACGGCGACGAGGTCGAACTGGCGGGCGAGGGAGAGTTGGTCGTGCTGCGCGGCCTGCACATCGCCGGCGGCCGGCCCTTCGCGCTGGAGGACCGGTTGATCAGCCTGGCCGCCGTGCCCGAGGCGGCAGCCGCCGACTTCGCCGCCGAACCGCCCGGCGCCTGGCTGCTGCATCACGTTCCGTGGACGGAAGCGGAAAGCCGGATCAGCGCCGTGGGCGCGGAGCCTGCTGTCGCCGAACTGCTGGCGCTGGATCCCGGCGCGGCCCTGCTGGCCGTCGAGCGCCGCACCTGGCGGGCCGGCGAGCCGGTCACCCGTGTGCGCCAGCTGTTCCCGGGCGAGGCCTACGACCTGGTCGCCCGCTTTGGCCCCGCGCGCTGAGGCGCGGCGATAGTAGGCAGTCGCCGTTCGTCGCTCGCGTGCGGACCAGTCGGCAGGTGCATGCACGCCCAAGCTGTCGTACATCACGACGCGAGCGCGGGCTGAATCGCGCTCGGGGCGTGCGTGGGGACGTGGCGTGAAGGAACTCGAGGCGATCAGCGGCGGTGCGCTGGGCGGATGGTTGGCGCGGTTCAAGTCGGATGGCCGTTCGAGCCATCCCGCGCCGCCGCCCGGCACCAAGTGCGACAACTGCGAAACCGAGCTGGTCGGGCACTTTTGCCACGCCTGCGGCCAGGAAGCCTCGGACCATCACAAGTCGATCCTGCACGTCACCTGGGAAGCCATCGAGGGGATGTTCCACTTCGACGGCCGCCTGTGGCGCACCCTGCCGTGGCTGTTCGCCCGGCCTGGCACGCTGAGCCGCGAATATCTCGACGGCAAGCGCGCACGGCACGTGCCGCCGTTCCGCCTGTTCCTGGTCTCGCTGCTGCTGTTCATCCTGTCGGCAGAGGTCGTGATCCACAGGGCGATGCACGACGCCCAGCATAAGGGCGACCATGCGGCCCAGTCCCAGCACGGCGACGCCAAGGGCGCGGCCGCCCCGCACGGTCCGGTCAAGACCGACGAGCACGGCAAGCCCGTTCCGCCCAGCATCAACGGCAGCGTCAGGGCCATCCCCGGCGAGGTGACCAACGACATCCAGCAGTCGATGAAGGAGGGCGGCCTGCTCTCCGACGGGGTCGACGCAAACGGCAAGCGCACCTTCATCGACGTGGGCGAGGTCGAGCCGACCGAGCGGGCCAAGCTGGAGTGGTTCAACACCCAGCTCAACAAGGTCGTGGCCACGCCCGGCTACTTCGTCGCCGTGGTGTTCGGCTGGGGCCACCGGCTGGCGGTGTTCCTGCTGCCGATCCTCGCGCTGAGCCTGGGCGCTTGCTACTTCTATCGCCGCAAGTTCTACATGTACGACCACCTGATCGTGTCGATGAACTACCTGTCGTTCATCTTCCTGCTGTGGGCGGTGGTGATGATCCTGCCGGCCCCGGTGCGCGACATCGGCGTGCTCGTGGCGCTGCTGTGGGCGCCGGTGAACCTGTTCATGACGCTGCGCGGGGTCTACGGCTCCAACGTCTTCGGCGCCCTGCTCAAGACCACCATCGTCTGGTTCTCCGCCCAGCTGGCCTTCGTGTTCCTGCTGGCGGGCCTGCTGTGGCTGGGGCTGTCGCAGATCTAACGGCGTTTTGCCGATTTATTGTTCGCGGACGGACTTTATCCCCGTCCGTCCGCGAGCGGTGTCATGACAGCTTTGCACGCTGCTGATATCCGAACGTCGTGTTGCGGAAATAATCAACAACCGCAGACACTTCTACGTAAAAAGGGGATTACTTCGTGTTCAACAAGACCTTCGGTCGGTCGGCGCTGATGCTGACCAGCGCGCTCGGCGCGCTCGCGTTCGGCGTCGCCGCCAACGCCCAGGAAGCCGCCGACTCCACCAGCCTCGAAGAGATCATCGTCACCGCCGAGCGCCGCTCGGTGAACCTGCAGGATACGCCGGTGTCGGTCGGGGTGGTCGCCGGCGACCAGCTGCGCGCCATCCAGGGCGGCGGCGACGACATCATCTCGCTGTCGGGCAAGGTTCCCAGCTTCTACGCCGAGACCACGACAGGCCGCATCTTCCCGCGCTTCTACATTCGCGGCCTGGGCAACATCGACTTCTACCTCGGCGCCTCGCAGCCGGTGTCGATCATCCAGGACGACGTCGTCCTCGAGCACGTGGTGCTGAAGTCGAACCCGGTGTTCGACGTCCAGCAGGTTGAAGTGCTGCGCGGCCCGCAGGGCTCGCTGTTCGGCCGCAACACCACCGCCGGCATCGTCAAGTTCGACACCATCCGCCCCAGCGACACCTTCCAGGGCCGCGCCAGCGCCTCGTACGGCACCTACGGCACGACCACCTTCGACGGCGGCATCGGCGGCCCGATCGCCGGCGACAAGCTGATGTTCCGCGTCTCGGCCCTGTACCAGCACCGCGACGACTGGGTGGACAACACCTTCGCCGGCACGAGCCTGGACGGCACCGTCACCCCGCGCAAGAACGCCATGGGCGGCTTCGACGAGAAGGACGCGCGCCTGCAGATCCTGGCCAAGCCGACCGAGCAGCTGACGGTCCTGGCCTCGGCCCACGTGCGCAACTACGAGGGCACCTCGACCCTCTTCCTGCGCAACGCCATCAAGAAGGGCTCCAACGCCGTCAGCGCCCCGCGCGACAGCGTCGCCTACGACGAGGCGCACGACAATCCGCAGGCCTATGACACCAAGGGCGCCTCGCTGAACGTCGCCTACGACTTCGGCGGCATGACCCTGACCTCGATCAGCGCCTACGAGACCACCAGCGGCTACAGCCGCGGCGACACCGATGGCGGCGCCGGCGCGAACTTCCCGGTTGGCGGCGTGGCCAACGGCTTTGGCCAGTCGATGGGCCAGATCCGCGACCTCGACCAGCTGACCCAGGAAATCCGTCTGGCCAGCAACGGCGAGGACCGCCTGAAGTGGCAGGTCGGCGCGCTGTACTTCGACTCGCGCGACACCACCGATTTCTACCAGCGCGGCTACTTCCTCAACACCGGCGTGGCGGCTCGCAATCCCAACAACTGGGTGCGCCTGAACAACCTCAACACCTCGTGGGCCCTGTTCGGCCAGGTCAGCTACAAGGTGACCGACGCCCTGACCATCACGGCCGGCGCGCGCGACACCTACGACGCCAAGAAGACCCGCCTGGCCAAGACCTCGCTGACCGCCGCCGGCGCCGACACTTATACGGGTCGTCGCTTCGTGCGCCTGTCGGACGAGCAGCCCAGCTGGGACCTGAGCGCCCTCTATGAAGTGAACCCCGACCTCAGCGTCTATGCGCGCGTGGCCAAGGGCTTCCGCGGTCCGACCATCCAGGGCCGTTCGGCGGTGTTCAACTCGGACTTCACGACCGCCGACTCCGAGACGATCCTGTCGTGGGAAGCCGGCTTCAAGAGCGTCCTGCTCGACAACAGCCTGCGCCTGAACGCCTCGGCCTTCACCTACAAGGTCAGCGACATCCAGCTGAACGGCAACGACGCCAACGGCAACGGCGTGCTGTTCAACGCCGATGAAGCCAAGGCCTACGGCATGGAAGCCGACGCCGAGTGGCGCCCGATCGCCAACCTGACCCTGACGGCGGGCCTGAGCCTGCTGCACAGCGAGATCAACGACAAGCGGGTCTACGCCCAGGTCTGCGCGCTCAACAGCGTGGTGGTCTGCACGGTCAAGACGCCCACGATCGCGATCCCGGGGGCCTTCGGCACCAACTACTTCACCCAGATCGACGGTCAGCCGCTGCCCAACGCGCCCGAGTACAATCTCAGCTTCACGGCGCGCTACGAGCTGCCGGTGGGCGCCGACGGCAAGCTGTTCGCCGCCACCGACTGGAACAAGCAGGGCTATACGAACTTCGTGCTGTACGACACGGCCGAGTTCTACTCGAAGGGCAACTTCGAAGGCGGGCTGAAGCTCGGCTACGAAGGCGGCGACGGCGCCTACGAGGTCGCCCTGTTCGCCCGCAACATCACCAACGAGAAGAACCTCAAGGGCGTGATCGAGAACTACATGGCGGCCGTCTACAACGAACCGCGCATCGTCGGGATCTCGCTCAGCGCCAAGCTGCGTTGATCTGATCCGCTGAGTTGAAGGAGCGCCCTCCGAGCTTCGGCTCGGGGGGCGTTTTTGTAATCCTCCCCCTCTGGGGGAGGTGGCCCGAAGGGCCTGAGGGGGGGCGTTATCAGCTTCCGGGATGTTGGCCATCTCATCAGCCACTCCCCCCTCAGTCGCTCCGCGACAGCTCCCCCACAGGGGGAGCATTTCCTTACAACGACTGCCCGTCATCCACCGTGAACACCGACCCCGTCACCGCCCGCGAGGCGTCGGAGGCCAGGTACAGCGCGGTGGCCTCAAGGTCGCTGGTGTCCATCAGCCGTCGGCGCGGGAAGCCGGCCACCAGTTTCTGGCCGCCCTCGCTGTCGAACCAGGCGTCGTTGAGTTCGGTGCGGATGTAGCCGGGGCACAGGACGTTGACGTTGATGCCCTTGCTGGCCCACTCGCGGGCCAGGCTCTTGCCCATGTGGGCCGTGGCGGCCTTCGACGCGCAGTAGGCGGTGATGCCCGGCAGCACCTTGTGCGCCCCGATCGAGGCGACCAGCAGGATCCGCCCGCGCGCCTCGACGCCGGCCTTGATCATTCGCCGCGCGCCCTCGCGGGCGGTCAGGAACACGCCCCGGGTGTTGACCCCCAGGATCTTGTCGAAGTCCTCGATGGCGATGTCGAGCGCCGAGGCGCGGACATTGATCCCGGCGTTGGCGATCACCGAGTTCGGCGCGCCCCAGGCGGCCTCGATCGCGTCGTAGGCGGCGATCACCGAGGCTTCGTCCTCGACGTCCATGGAGACGGCCAGGCCCGTGCCACCGACCGCCTCGATCTCGCCGACCAGGGTCGCCAGCCGGTCGGCCCGCCGCGCCGCCACCGCCACCCGCGCGCCCGCCTTGGCGGCCGCCAGGGCCAGGTTCGCGCCGATGCCCGACGAGGCGCCGGTGATCAGGACGGTGCGGCCGGAAAGATCGGTCATGGCGTATGCTCCCTCGGTTTCGAGAGGGAGCATACGGGCGTTTGAAAGGCTTAGGCCAGCCCCGGACCTTCGATCTTCACCACCGGGGTGAAGGCCGGCCGCCGCTCGGGCAGGGTGACCTTCAGGCCCTTGTCGTCGCGGGTGAAGGGCAGGGGATCGCCGCCGAGCAATCTGACGCGCCGCACCTCGCCGCTGGCATGCGGCGCGCCCACGGCCAGGCTCTCGATCACCATCTCGCGGCCCGGCTCGACCAGCGGCAGGGCGTAAAGCGCGCCGGCCTTGGTGGTGAAGCGGATGTCGCGGGCCTCGAACGGCTTGGCGTCGCCCTCGTTCTGCATGCCTTCGACCAGGCGGGTGGGACCTTCGCCATAGATCTTCCACGGGCGGGTCGCGTAGATCGCCTCGCCGTTGACGGCGATCCAGCCGGCCATGTCGGCCAGCACCTTGGCCTCCTTGTCGTCGATCGAGCCGTCGCCGCGCTGGGGGATCGACAGCATCAGCGTGCCGTTCTTGCTGACCACGTCGGTCAGGCGCTGGATCACGTCTTTCGCCGTCTTGTAGCCGTTCCGCTCATAGAGGCCGCGATCGTAGTGCCAGTTGCCGATGCAGGTGTCGGTCTGCCAGGGCTCGTCGCGCAGGCGGTCGGAGAAGCCGCGCTCCACGTCTTCCACGATCGCCTTGCGCTGGAAGGGCGTCAGCTTCTTGCCGGTGACCACCACGTCGGTCCTGCCGGTGCGGCGGACGGCCTGGTTGTAGAAGTGCGCGGTGGCCTCCAGCCCTGCCTGGCCCAGGGGCAGGGCGTAGTTGTCGAAATAGACCATGTCGGGCTTGTAGCGGTCGACGAGGTCGTTCTGGCGCAGCAGCCAGCTGCGCACGAAGGCGGGGTTGTTCGGCGGCGGGGTCTCGATCCACTCGCCGTCGTGCTTGTCGTGCCAGGCGTTGGCCTCGGCGATCGAGTTCATCCCGTCGGGGATCACCATGTTGGGGCCGGTGTAGAGCTGCTGCGGATCCAAGCCCTCCCACCACTTGCCCTTGCCGTCGGCCTTCCTCAGGCGGAAGGCGTCGTAGCGCTGGCCCTTGAGCGGGCCCTCGGCGTCGTAGCCATAGGCCGTCTGCCACCAGTGCCAGGCGTGGGCGGCGTGGTTGGAGACCGCGAACTTCAGGCCGTGGCGGCGGGCCACCTTCTCCCAGGTTCCGACGATGTCGCGCCTGGGGCCCACGCGGGTCGAGTTCCAGGCGTGGTGGCGGCTGTCGAACAGGTCGAGATTGTCGTGGTGGTTGGCCATCGACATGAAGAACTTCGCGCCGGCGGCGACGTAGGTCTTCATCAGGGCTTCGGGATCCCAGGCCTCAGCTTTCCAGCGCGGGATGAACTCCATGAAGCCGAACTGCGTCGGGTGCCCGTAGGTCTTCACGTGGTGTTCGTAGAAGGGGTTGCCCTGCTGGTACATCTGCCGGCCGTACCAGTCGCCGTATTCCGGCACGCACTGCGGGCCCCAGTGCGACCAGATGCCGAGCTTGGCGTCACGGAACCAGTCCGGCGTTTTGTAGCCGGCCGCCAGTGACTCCCAGCTGGCCTTGAACGGTCCACGAGACGCGGCCAGGGCGGGTGAAGCGGCGAGGCCGGCGGTCGCGCCCAGAAGCGCGCGGCGGGTGAAGGGCATGGTCGGTCTCGTCAGTCTGGCGGTGGTGTAGCCCTCGTCCTTCGACAAGCTCAGGATGAGGGCTATTGCAAGGGCGGGTCGGTAAGAAGACCTCACCCCGAGCTTGTCGAAGGGCGGGGTCTTCGGTCCAAGAGAAGCGCTAGCGCACCGGCGTCAGGCGCGCGGCCGCGCCGCCGCTGGCGGCGAGTTTCAGGGTCAGGGTCGAGGTGGCGGTGAGAGAGGGATTCGATCCCTCGATAGAGTTTGGGGTCGCGCCATCCTGGCGGACGTCGGCCTTCCAGGATCCCTTGCCCAGGAAGTCGAGCGGGACCTTCACCGTCCGAGCGGTCTCGTTGTTGAGGGCGCCGATCCACCATTCCTTGCCTTTGCGGCGGGCGATGACGATCGACTGGCCGATCTCGCCGGTCACGAACCGCACCTCGTCCCAGGTCGTCGGCGCGGCGGCGGCGAAATCGAGGCCCGCGGGGCTCTCGGCATAGGTGTCGGGGCTGTCGGCCATGATCGTGAACGGGCTGTCGTAGACCACGAACATCGCCAGGGCCTGGCCGCGCGTGGTCTGCACGAAGGGCAGCTTGTCGCGCGGCTCGAACTGGTCGGGCGAGACGTTGCGGAAGCCGCCGGGGGTGTAGTCCATCGGCCCCAGCAGCATGCGGGTGTAGGCGAGGTTGACGTTGTGGGTCGCGGTGATCCGCGCGCTCCACTTGTTGTACTCGGCCCCCAGCACGCCTTCCTGCGTCAGGTAGTGCGGATAGGTCCGGATCAGGCCCGTCGGGTGATAGGCGCCGTGCAGGTCGACCATCAGGTGGTGCTGGGCGGCCTTCTTCAGCAGGCGGTGATAGAAGTCGACCATCGCCTGGTCGTCACGGTCCATGAAGTCGACCTTGATGCCCTTGATCCCCCACTGCTCGTAGAGGGCCAGGGCCTCGTCCATCTGGGCGTCCAGCGCCTTCCAGTTCAGCCACAGCCAGACGCCGACCTTCTTCTCCTGGCCGTAGGAAATCAGGCCCGGCAGGTCGAGTTCGGGCTTGGGGCGCGTGACGTCGGCCCCCGGCCGCACCACCGAGGCGCCGCCGGCCCCGACGTTCCAGCCCTCGTCGATCAGCATGTATTCCAGGCCGCTGGCGGCGGCGAAGTCGATGTAGGCCTTGATCGTCTGCGGGTTCATGCCCGCGTCGGGCACGGCCTTCAGCGCCGGGCCGTTCCACCAGTCCCAGGCGGCCTTGCCCGGCTTGATCCAGCTGGTGTCGGCCACGATGGACGGCGCGCTCAGCGTGGTCAGCAGGGTGTTCTCGACCAGTTGTCCGGCCTTGGGCGCGATCATGATCACCCGCCAGGGCGAGGCGACATCGGCCCCCAGCCGGTTCTTCACCGCCGTGCCTGAACCATCGAGGCGCGGCGACAGCTTGACCGACAAGCCCAGGCGTCCGTCGCCCCGGCCGGTCAGGTACATGCCGGCCCAGTCCTTCAGGTCGGCCTCGGCGATGGCGAAGGCGGCGTTGTCGCCCTGGCAGACCAGCGGCGCGTCGAACAGGTTGTGCTCGCGGAACTTCGAGGCCTGCACGGCGTCGAACTCGCCCTCGTGGCTGGTGCCGAACTTGCCAAGGTTCAGGCCCCAGCAGCCGTAGTCCCTGGGGAACGAGAAGCCGGTCACCTCGTCGTTGACGTTGGTGGCGGCCGTCGCCTCCTGCTGGGGCAGCACGTAGCGGAAGGCCGCGCCCTGGTCGTAGGCGCGGAAGATCACCCGCAACTTGCGGCCGCTCTCCTCCTGGAAGTCGACGGCCAGTTCGTTTCGCTTCTGGGCCACGTGGCTGACCTTGGCGGCCGGCAGGTCGTAGGCGTCCTCGCCGCTCGACGTCTCGGCGCCGACGATCTTCACGCCATAGGAAAAGCGGCCGCCTTTCGAGAGCTCCAGCCCCAGGCCCGAGGGCGCGATCAGGGTCTTGCCCCGGTAGGCGACGGCGTAGCGCGCCTGTCCCGACTCGTCGGAGACTTGGATCGAGATCGCGCCGTCGGGGGAGGAAAGGGTGCGGGTTTCGGCGGAGGCTTTTGCGCTATACAGCGCTGTCAATGCGGCCCCAGCCAGCAAGGCGCTCCGAACGACCCCCATGCAACGTCTCCCTAAAATTCGTTGTCTCAGTGTTTGTCGTATTAATTAGACCGTGTATGCATCGGCGTCGAGCTTTCGATACCGGTAACATCCAGGCGGCTTCCAGACCGCCCAAAGCAAGGAAGAGCGGGGGAGCATGAACACCAGGACCCTGACCATCGCCCTGATGGCGACCACCCTTCTGTCGGCTCCGGCCTTCGCCGCCGACGGTCCCAAGAGCACCGCCCATCCGGCCCTGTGGCCCGCGGCCAAGAGCCAGGGCCTGGTCGATCCGGCCACCGAGGCCTTCGTCGACGGCCTGCTGGCCAAGATGACGCTGGAAGAGAAGATCGGCCAGATGATCCAGGCCGACACCGCCTCGATCAAGGCCGAGGACCTCAAGACCTATCCGCTGGGCTCGATCCTGGCCGGCGGCAGCTCGCCGCCCCTGGGCGCGCCCGACCGCTCGCCGGTCGGCCCGTGGGTCGACACCGTCAAGGCGTTCCGCGACGCAGCCGCCCAGCGCGGCGGGACCAACATTCCGCTGATGTTCGGCATCGACGCCGTGCACGGCAACAACAACCTCGTCGGCGCCACGCTGTTCCCGCACAACATCGCCCTGGGCGCGGCCCGGGATCCTGAACTGATCCGCAAGATCGGCGCCGCCACGGGCCAGGAGACAGCGGTGTCAGGCTTCGACTGGGCCTTCGGTCCGACCCTGGCCGTGCCGCGCGACGACCGCTGGGGCCGCACCTACGAGGGCTATTCGGAAGATCCCGCGATCGTCCGCCAGTACGCCCGCGAGATGATCCTGGGCCTGCAGGGCGCCGTCAGCGAGGGCCAGGCCCTGCAGAAGGGCCATGTGGCGGCCAGCGCCAAGCACTTCCTGGGCGACGGCGGCACCACCAACGGCAAGGATCAGGGCGACACCCAGGTTTCGGAAGCCGAGCTGATCCGCCTGCACGCTCAAGGCTACGTTCCGGCCATCAACGCCGGGACCATGACCATCATGGCCTCGTTCAACAGCTGGAACGGCCAGAAGATGCACGGCAACAAGTCGCTGCTGACCGACGTGCTGAAGGGCCGCATGGGCTTCGACGGCTTCATCGTCGGCGACTGGAACGGCCACGGCCAGGTCGAGGGCTGCACGCCGACCAACTGCGCCCAGGCCGCCAATGCGGGCCTGGACATGTACATGGCCCCCGACAGCTGGAAGGGCCTCTATGACAACCTGCTGGCCCAGGCCAAGTCGGGCGAGGTGCCGATGGCCCGCATCGACGACGCCGTGCGCCGCATCCTGCGCGTGAAGGCCAAGCTGGGCCTGTTCCGCGCCGACCGTCCGTGGGAAGGCCGCGAAGGCGTGCTGGGCAATGCCGACCACCGCGCCATCGCCCGCGAGGCCGTGGCCAAGTCGCTGGTGCTCTTGAAGAACAACGGCGGCGTCCTGCCGATCAAGGCCAGCGCGAAGGTGCTGGTCGCCGGCTCGGGAGCCGACGACATCGGCCAGCAATCGGGCGGCTGGACCCTGTCGTGGCAGGGCACCGACAACAAGAACAGCGACTTCCCCAACGCCCAGTCGATCTATTCCGGCTTCAAGGACGCGGTCGAGGCCTCGGGCGGCAGCGCCACGCTCAGCATCGACGGGTCGTTCTCCGACAAGCCCGACGTCGCCGTCGTGGTGTTCGGCGAGCAGCCCTATGCCGAGGGCGTGGGCGACCTGAAGTCGCTCGAGTACCAACAGGGTGACAAGACTGACCTGGCCCTGCTCAAGAAGCTGAAGGCTCAGGGCGTGCCGGTGGTGGCCGTGTTCCTGTCGGGCCGTCCGCTGTGGGTGAACCCCGAGCTGAACGCCTCGGACGCCTTCGTCGCCGCCTGGCTGCCGGGCTCGGAAGGCGGCGGGATCGCCGACGTGCTGGTGGGCGACGCCGCCGGCAAGCCGCGCCGCGACTTCAACGGCAAGCTGTCGTTCAGCTGGCCCAAGACCGCCGCGCAGTTCTCGCTGAACAAGGGCGACAAGGGCTACTCGCCGCTGTTCGCCTACGGCTACGGCCTCAGCTACGCCAAGCCGGGCAAGGTGGCCAAGCTGTCGGAAGTCTCGGGCGTCACCGCCATCGCGGCCAACGACAGCAACTACTTCGTCGGCGGCAAGACCCCGGCGCCGTTCGAGTTCCGCCTGCTGCCGACCACCTCGGTGCACATCAAGCCGGTCGACGCCGGCAACGTGCAGGAGGCCGGCCGCCAGCTGACCTTCGCCGGCGGTGTCCCCGCCGCCGCCGAGATCGCCGCCGACAAGGCCTTCGACCTGACCTTCCAGACCAACGCCGAGATCGCCCTGCAGGTGAACTGGCGCGTCGACGCCGCGCCGTCGGCCAAGACGACGCTGTCCATCGGCGCCGGCAAGCTCGACGTCACCCCGGTGCTGTCAGCCGCCAAGGTCGGCGAGTGGACCAGTCTGAAGGTGCCGCTGAAGTGCTTCCAGGCCGCCGGCACGGACGTCACCAAGGTCGAGGCCCCGTTCTCGCTGGCCACGGCGGGTACCCTGACGGTCTCGATCAGCGGCGTGAAGCTGACCACCGACCCGACCGGCACGATCTGCCCGGCCAAGGCGGACTAGAACTACAAGGTCGTCATCCCGGAAGCCGCGCAGCGGCTATTCGGGACCCAGGGGCCGGCGCACTGCGTCGGCCGCCGCCGGGCAGGTGATCCATGCGCCGAGCCCGGTCTCCTGGGTCCCGGCTCTCCGCTTCGCTCCGGCCGGGATGACGGGATTAAAACGAGTAACCGGAGACCTCGCGTGCGTCTGACCCGTCACCTGCTCGCCGGGGCCGCCGCCCTGGCCTTCGCCGCTCCGGCCGCCGCCGCGCCGCTGCTGGCCTCGGTGTTCACCGACCACGCCGTGCTCCAGCGCGACCAGCCCATCCGGGTCTGGGGCGTGGCCGCGCCGGGCGCCGTCGTCGCCCTCGACCTGTCGGGCGAGCAGGGCCTGGCCACGGCCGACGCCAAGGGGCGCTGGGCCGCCCTGCTGAACGCCCGCCCGGCGACCGGTCAGCCGCTGACCCTGACAGTCAAGGCCGGGAGCGAAACCCAGACCATCTCCGACCTCCTGATGGGCGACGTCTGGCTGTGCTCGGGCCAGTCGAACATGGAATATCCGCTGCGCCGCGCCCTCAACGGCGAGGCCGAGGCGGCCGGCGCGACCGACCCGCACGTGCGCCTGCTGCAGACCGGCCGCACCAGCCTGCCCAACCCGACCGACGCGCTGCCGGCCCAGGCCGTCTGGAAGACGTCCAGCTACGAGAGCGCCAACAACTTCTCGGCCGCCTGCTTCTTCATGGGCCGCGATATCCGCAAGAGCACCCGTGCGCCGATCGGCCTGATCGACGCCACCTGGGGCGGCTCGATCATCCAGGACTGGATCAGCGGCAAGGGCCTGAAGGCACTGGGCGGCTATGACGAGGGCCTATCGGTGCTGGCCGACTACGCCAGGGATCCGGCCAAGGGCGTGGCCCGCTGGGGCGCGATGCTCGACCGCTGGGCCGCCAGGGTCGAGCCGCATGCCGCGGCTTGGGCCAAGCCCGACTTCGACGACCGGGCCTGGGCGACCATGCCGGCCGAGCAGTTCTGGGAGACCAATCCGGGCCTGGAAACCTTCGACGGCACGATCTGGCTGCGCGCCGAGATCACCCTGACCAAGGCCCAGGCCGCGCAGGCCGCGACCCTGGTGCTGGGGCCGGTCGACGACATCGACACCAGCTTCGTCAACGGCCGCCAGGTCGGCTCGGGGGAGGGCTGGGACGCCAAGCGCGCCTACGCCGTGCCGGCCGGAACCCTGAAGGCCGGCCGCAACGTCATCGCCGTGCGCGCCATCGACGTGGGCGGCGGCGGCGGGGCCTGGGGCGCTGCCAAGGACAAGGGCCTGAAGCTGGCCGACGGCGCGTTCGTGCCGCTGGGCGGAACCTGGCGCTACAAGGTCTCGACAAAGCTGTCGGACACCGGCCTGCCGCCGCACGCGCCGTGGCTGGGGACTTCGGGCCTGTCGACCCTGCACAACGGCATGATCGCCCCGCTGGCGCCCTACGCCGTCAAGGGCTTCGCCTGGTACCAGGGCGAGGCCAACGTCACCGAGGCCAAGGAGTACGCCCGGCTGATGCCGGCCCTGATCGCCGACTGGCGGCGGGCTTTCGACGCGCCGGACGCGCCGTTCCTGATGGTGCAACTGGCCGCCTTCGACCCGCAGGTCGACAAGCCGGGCGCCTCGCGCTGGGCCGAACTGCGCGACGTCCAGCGCCGCACCGTCGCCGCCGATCCCAACACGGGCCTCGCCTCCGCCGTCGACCTCGGCTCGCCCTACGACATCCACCCGGCCGACAAGCTGCGGGTGGGCCTGCGCCTCGGCGGCCTCGCCCGCAAGCTGGCCTATGGCGAGGCCTTGAACGCGTCCGGACCCACGCCCGTCGCGGCGACCCGCGAGGGCGGCGACGTCGTCGTGACGCTGGATCAGCCGGTTCTCGTCTACGGATCGGCGCGCCCTGCAGGATTCGAACTTTGCGACGCCGCCGAGTCGTGCCGCTTCGTCGACGCGACCGTGGAGGGCGACAAGGTGCGCCTGGCGGTTCCGGCCGGCTACGCCGCCGTGAAGGTCCGCTTCGCCTGGGCCGACAGCCCGGTGCTGAACCTCTATGGCGCCAACCGCCTGCCGGCGACGCCGTTCGAGCTGGTGGTGAAGTAACCCCCCCTTCCCCGTCATTCCCGCCCTTGTGGCGGGAACCCCCCTGTCAGCCGCAAGGGCATTAGGGGCGGCGTGCTCAGCACGCCGCTTGCGCCTCACGTGCGCGCGGAGCCAGGGTTTCCCGCCACAAGGGCGGGAATGACGGGAGTTAGGGACAGGCGCGAAAAATGGCCTCCAGCCCCGCTCGTTAACCAGCAACCCCTTGCGGCATAAGGCTTTCCTTCTCCTGAAGGAGGCCCGCTGCTTGACTGACCGCACCTGCGAAGAACTGGCCGAACTCTGGAGATCGGTGTTCGGCGAGGCGCCGCCGATCATCACCGACCGCGAGCTGACCGTGGAGGTCCTGGTGCGCTGTTTGCCCCCCGCCGAACCCTATGCGCCACAAGCGCCCGCCATGGCTAAGCTCGAGCGGAAGGCGTCCTGAGATGTGGATAGGCAGGATCTATCTTCCGAACTGATTTTATCGATTGGACCTATTTGCTGCATCGCGATACCTACGACGCATCCTTTTCCAACGGAGCGTCTCATGTCGCTGATCAACACCACGATCAAATCCTTCACCGCCCAGTCGTACAAGGACGGCAAGTTCGTCACGGTCAGCGACGCCGACACCAAGGGCAAGTGGTCGGTCTTCTTCTTCTACCCGGCCGACTTCACCTTCGTCTGCCCGACCGAGCTGGAAGACCTGGCCGACAACTACGACGTCTTCACCCGCCTGGGCGTCGAGATCTACGCCGTGTCGACCGACACCCACTTCTCGCACAAGGCCTGGCACGACAGCTCGCCGGCCATCGGCAAGATCAAGTACCACATGGTCGGCGACCCCTCGGGCGCGATCACCAACAACTTCGAGATCATGCGTCCGGGCGTCGGCCTGGCCGACCGCGGCACCTTCCTGGTCGACCCGGAAGGCGTGATCCAGTTCATGGAAGTCACCGCCGAAGGCATCGGCCGCAACGCCATCGAACTGCTGCGCAAGATCAAGGCCGCCCAGTACGTGGCTTCGCACCCGGGCGAAGTCTGCCCGGCCAAGTGGGAAGAGGGTGAAAAGACCCTGGCCCCGTCGCTCGACCTCGTCGGCAAGATCTAAGACTACCTGAGCTGCCCTGCGCCGCCGCTTCGCTCCTTCTGGAGCGGCGGCGCAACCCTCCGATCGTTCGCCGCGTTCGATCCTCCCCCGACAATCGAACGCACTTCCTCCTCCCCCTAGTTTTCTGGGAGCCCGTCATGCTGGACGCTGGTCTGAAGACCCAACTGAGCACCTATCTGCAGAACCTGCGCCAGCCGATCGAACTGGTCGCGTCGCTCGGCGACGACAAGGGTTCCAAGGACATGCTGGCCCTGCTGGAAGACGTCGCCGCGACGTCCGACAAGGTCAGCCTCAATCTTGCTGGCGACGACGCCCGCAAGCCCTCGTTCGCCATCACCCGCGCCGCTGGCGACGCCGATGTGCGCTTCGCCGGTCTGCCGCTGGGCCACGAGTTCACCTCGCTGGTGCTCGCTTTGCTGCACGTCGGCGGCCACCCGCCGCGCCTCGACGCCGAGGTGATCGAGCGCATCAAGGGCCTGGACGGCGACTACAGCTTCGAGACCTACTTCTCGCAGTCCTGCCAGAACTGCCCCGACGTGGTGCAGGCGCTCAACACCATGAGCGCGCTGAACCCCCGCATCCGCCACGTCGCCATCGACGGCGCCCTGTTCCAGGCGGAAGTCGAAGAGCGCCAGGTCATGGCCGTGCCGACCATCCTGCTGAACGGTCAGCCGTTCGGCCAGGGCCGCATGGAGGTCGAGCAGATCCTGGCCAAGCTCGACACCGGCGCCGAAGCCCGCATGGCCGAGAAGATCAAGACCAAGGACGCCTTCGAGGTGCTGGTCATCGGCGGCGGTCCCGCCGGCGCGGCCGCGGCCGTCTACGCCGCCCGCAAGGGCATTCGCACTGGGGTCGCCGCCGAGCGCTTCGGCGGCCAGGTGCTCGACACCATGGCCATCGAGAACTTCATCTCGGTGCAGCACACCGAAGGCCCGAAGCTGGCCACGGCGCTGGAACAGCACGTCAAGCAGTACGACGTCGACGTGATGAACCTGCAGAAGGCCGTCGGCCTGATCGGTCCCAAGACCGAGGGCGGCCTGATCGAGGTCAAGCTCGAGAACGGCGCCAGCCTGAAGTCGCGCACCGTGATCCTGTCCACCGGCGCCCGCTGGCGGAACGTCAACGTGCCCGGCGAGGCGCAGTACAAGAACAAGGGCGTGGCCTATTGCCCGCACTGCGACGGCCCGCTGTTCAAGGGTAAGCGCGTGGCGGTGATCGGCGGCGGCAACAGCGGCGTCGAGGCGGCCATCGACCTGGCCGGCATCGTCGCCCACGTGACCCTGATCGAGTACGACAGCCAGCTGCGCGCCGACGCCGTGCTCCAGCGCAAGCTCGCCAGCCTGCCGAACGTCAAGATCGTCACCTCGGCCATGACCACCGAGATTCACGGCGACGGCGCCAAGGTGAACGGCCTGACCTACAAGGACCGCAACAGCGACACGGCCCACCGCGTCGACCTGGAGGGCGTGTTCGTGCAGATCGGCCTGGTGCCCAACACCGAGTGGCTGAAGGACTCGGGCGTGGCCCTCTCCAACCGCGGCGAGATCGAGGTCGACTACCGCGGCGAGACGACCATGCCGGGCGTCTTCGCGGCCGGCGATGCGACCACCACGCCGTACAAGCAGATCATCATCGCGATGGGCGAGGGCGCCAAGGCCTCGCTGTCGGCCTTCGACTACCTGATCCGCCTGCCGACGGAACAGGCCGAAGCGGCCTGATCGGTCCTACAGGCTGAAGATGCGAAGGCCCGGACGAGCGATCGTCCGGGCCTTTCGTCGTTCCAGAGGCCTCCCCGCGGAAGCTCTGCAATTTCAGAGTGAGCCAAGCTTGACATTGACGCGTCGGGCGACGTCTTTCGGGCAGCCCGCGTCCGATGTAGGTCGCGGCCTGTCCGAGTCTCACGGGGGATGTCATGAAGAAGATCGTAGTCGCTCTTTCGCTGCTCGCAGCCGTCGCCGGCACGCCGGCCGTCGCGGCCGAGGCCCTGCTGGAAGGCGACCCCGCCACCTGGCGGCTCCAGAACTACGTGCCCAACGACGTCAAGGTGTTCTTCTCCGGCAGCCCGTGCCAGTACGGTCGCCTGCAGTTTCCGGCCAGCGCCACCACCCAGGACAAGGACCGGTTCTTCTCGATGGTGCTGACCGCCCGTTCGACGGGGCGGAATATGGGCGTCTACTACGACAACGTCAGCTGCGATATCTGGTCCTTCTACCTGTTGTAGGCTCGGGTTCAGTTCACCGCGGCCTGGATGCCGGCCAGCAGGTTGGCCGCGGTGATCGGCTTGGCCACGTGCAGGTCGGCGCCGGCGGTCAGGGCCTCGCTGCGGTGCTTCATCAGGGCGTTGGCGCTGAGCATGATGATCGGCGTGCGCACGGCCCCGCGCTCCACCTCCAGGGCGCGGATGGCCCGCGTGGCGGTCAGGCCGTCCATGCGCGGCATCTGCATGTCCATCAGCACGATGTCGAAGCGGCCGTCGCCGAAGGCGGCGACCGCCTCGAAGCCGTCGCCCACGGTGACGACGTCGGCGCCCTGGGTCGCCAGGATCAGCTGGGCCACCCGCTGGTTGGTCGGATGGTCCTCGACCAGCAGCACGCGCAACGGGTGGTCGGGCAGGGCGATCGGCTCGGGCGGCGGGGGCTCGGCGCTGACCTCCACGGCCTCCTGCAGGCGCGGCAGGCTGAGCGAGAAGGTGAAGCGGCTGCCGACGCCGGGTTGCGAGCTCGCCCAGATCTCTCCGCCCATCATCTCGACCAGCGAGCGGCAGATCGACAGCCCCAGGCCCGTACCGCCGAAGCGGCGGCTGATCGACTCGTCGGCCTGGCCAAACCGGGTGAAGAGGTTGGCGGCCTGCTCGGCGTCGAAGCCGATGCCGGTGTCCTCGATTTCGAAGGTCAGGTGGGTCTCGCCGTTGGCCTCGGTCGACGCGACGCGCAGGGTGATCCCGCCAGCCTCGGTGAACTTGATGGCGTTCGACAGCAGGTTGCCGATCACCTGGCTCAGGCGCGTGCCGTCGCCCAGGTGCCGGCCGCCGGTGAGGGGCGGCCGCTCGACGGTGAACGAGAGGCCCTTCTCCTGCGCGCGGCG
>CBINOL010000025.1:0-45694 GCA_966252285.1 uncultured Caulobacter sp. | reverse complement strand
CGGCCCACTCCGGCCCTCCGGGCCACCTCCCCCAGAGGGGGAGGACCTGGCGCTGCTGATGCTCCCTCTCTGGGGGAGCTGTCGCGGAGCGACTGAGGGGGTCTTCCCCCATCTTCAATCGGAAATCCCCATGCCCAATTCCGTGACCTTGGCGCAGGCCAAGGACTTCCTGCGCGTGGGCGGCGAGGACGAACTGGTCTCCCTGCTGATCGAGGCCGCCGAGGCGCGGGTCGGGCAGGCGGCCGGGGTCGGCTTAAGCGCCGCCAGTCCCGCGCCGCTGCGCCTGGCGGTGCTGATCCTGGCCTGCCACGCCTACGAGCATCGCGGCGATGCGCGGCCGCCGCCGCTGTCGCTGGTCGAGCCGTGGCTCGCGCCCTATCGCGAGGCGCGGCTGTGAGCGCCGAGATCGCCCTGGCCAGGGCCCTGGCCGACGTGCTGGCGGCTGCGCCGGCGGTGTCGGCGATCGTGGGGACGCGGGTGCACGCGTCTCCGCCGCGGATGCTGACCTATCCGTGCGTCAGCGTCGGCCGGATCGAGAGCCGCCCCGTGGGCGAGGCCGACCTGCTCGAGCACGTCGTGACCATCACCTGCGCCTCGCGCTTCGGCGGGCCGGAGGAGGCGCGGGCCACGGTGGCGGCCGCGCGGCTGGCGCTGCACGACGCCGCGCCGGCGGTGGAGGGCCGCCTGCTGGCCTCGCTGAAGGTGCGGTTCTGCGACGTGTTTTCCGCCGCCGACGACGAGCTGACCCTGGGCGTGCTGCGCGTGCGGGCCGTCAGCGAGCCGGCCTGAACTTCCCAACCCATACAAGGAGACCGACCATGGCCGCGCAAGCCGGCAAGGACATGCTGCTGAAGATCGGCGACGGGGGCTCGCCGCAGGCCTTCGTGACGGTGGCGGGCTTAAGGGCCCGGACCATCAGCCTGAACGCCAGGACCATCGACGCCACCGACGGCGACAGCGCCGGGCGCTGGCGCGAGCTCCTGGCCGGGGCGGGCGTGCGCTCGGCCTCGGTGTCGGGGGCGGGGGTGTTCCGCGACGCGGCCTCGGACGCGCTGGTGCGCGACAGCTTCTTTTCGCAGACCGCCAGGACCTGGCGCCTGATCATCCCCGACTTCGCCCAGCTGGAAGGGCCGTTCCTGGTCTCGGCGCTGGAATATGCCGGCCAGCACGACGGCGAGGCGGCCTTCGCCCTGACCCTGGCCTCGGCCGGGGCGGTGAGCGTGACGGCGATCTAGCCGAGGAAGAAGCGCTGGTTCTCGGCCTTGAAGGCGCGCAGGCGCTCGGGGTCGTCGTCGCGCAGGTCGGGGTCGGAGACCAGGGTGGCCTCCACGCCGACGCGGAAGATCTCGACCCGGCCGTCGTCGCGTTGCAGCGACACCCGGTAGAGCCGCCACGGCGGCGCGCCGTTGCCCTGGGGGAAGTCGAGGCCGGCGAAGGCGATCGCGAGCACCTTCCGGCCGGACCCTTCGTAGTCGCGCTTGATGCGCAGGTGGTCGCGCTCGCGCCCGGCGGCCAGGAGCCAGCCCAGGTAGAGCGCGAACGGACCGCAGCAGGCGGCGAGCACGAACACGAAGCCGATGAAGTCGATGAGGTCGGGCAGGGCGGCCATCACGAAGAAAGGGGGACCAGGCGGGCGCAGCCTAGCTTTGGGTCCGGCAAGCAACAAGGAGTCGAGATGGGCGAGGTGAATCGCGCGCGCGGCGAGGTGGCCGTGGCGCTGGGCGGGGTGACGCGGCGGCTGTGCCTGACGCTGGGCGGCCTGGCCAGGATCGAGACGGCGCTGGGGCTTTCGGACTGGAGCCAGCTGCCGGCGCGGCTGGCGCGCCCCTCGGCCAGCGAGCTGATGGCGGTGCTGCAGGCGCTGGTCGACGACGAGCTTGGGCCGCTGGACGCGGATCGGCTGGACCCGCGCGAGGCGGCCGCGGCGGTGGCCATGGCGCTGGCGGCGGCCGCATGAGCCCCTGGGGCGAGATGCTGCGGCGGGCGGCGGTGGCGTTCGCCATCCCGCCGGCGGCGTTCTGGCGGCTGTCGCTGAAGGAGTGGCGGGCCCTGGCGGGGGAGGGGACGGGCGAGGGCGGGCGCGCGGCGCTGGGGCGGCCGGACCTGGCGGCGCTGATGGCGCGGTTTCCCGACGCGATGGAGGACGAGGCATGAGCGGTTTCGACGAGGTCGAGGGCCTGCCGCTGCGCACGGCGGAAGCGGCGCAGGCCCTGGCGGGCCTGGAGGCCCCGGCCCGGGCGGCGGCGCGGTCAATCGAGGACGCGTTCGCCAACGCCGGCGAGAACCTGGCGCGGTCGCTGGCGAGGGCGGCGGCCGACGGCGAGCTGTCGCTGGCCGACCTGGCGCGGGCGGTGCTGGGCGCGATGTCCGGCGGTCGCGGCGGCGGCTTGGGCGAGGCGCTGAGCGCGGCCGTGTCGGGGGTGTTTTCCGGGGCGCGGGCCGAGGGCGGTCCGGTCACCGGCGGCGGGGCCTATCTGGTCGGCGAGCGCGGACCCGAGGTGTTCCGGCCGGCCGGGGCGGGAACGATAGAGCCCGTTGGCGGCGGGGGCGGCGCGATCAGCGTGACCGTGCAGGTCAGCGGCGGCGACGCGCCGGCCCTGGCCCGTTCGGACGCCCAGCTGGCCCAGGCCCTGGCGCGGGCCGTCAGCCTGGGCGCGCGGCGGCTCTAGCCGAACACCTCGGCCTGATGTTCGGCGCTGGGAGGGGGCGGGCGTTTGGGGTTCCAGGCGCCAACGAGGAACAGCAGCACCAGCCAGATCGACGCGGCGCCCGTGGACAGCAGGGCGCCGGCGATGGTGAGGTCGACGTTGTTCTCGCCGGCCGCCGCAAGCAGGCCGAAGCCGACGACGGCGGGCACGATCGGGAGCAGCGTCAGCCAGGTCCACCAGCCGATGTCGCGCAGGCGGCGCGAGGTCAGGACGAACCACAGGATGGCGGCGGCGAGCCACATCAGCAGTCGCGGCGCGTCGCTTTCAAACCAGGCGGAGGTGGTGATCAGCGCGACGGCGACGAGGAAGCCGGCCCAGTATTCGGCCCGCCCGCCGCGGCCAAGCGGATAGCGAATGATCGCGGCGATCATGCAAACACCTCGGCCTGCTCCTTGGGCGTGGGCGGCGGGGCCGGCTTGGACCTCCACGCGCCGAGCAGGATGATGAGCGCGACGACGACCAGGGCCGTCACGAGGTTGACGGCGCTGAGGCTGCCCAGGGCGCTGACGACGTTGTCGCTCGTCTTGATCATCAGCCGGTAGATCCCTTGGCCGGCGAGCACGACGGCGAGCGGAAACGGGGCCAGCCAGAACGGCAGGCCGACGTCGCGCAGCCGGCGGGCGGCGAAGAGGCACCAGGCCGCCAGGCTCGTCCAGTCGAGGACCTTGCCGGCCAGGTCGCCGTCCGTGAGGTTGGTGAGGGTGAGCGACGCGACGGTGATGGCCACGACCGCGATCCAGTATTCGGCGCGCCGGCCGCGGCCGGTCAGCCAGGCGAGGATCTGCTTGGTCATCCGAAAACCTCCGCTCGGGTCTGGGGTTCGATCCGGGGCGCGCGCGAGGGCAGGCAGCCCAGAAGGATCACCACGCCGGCGACGAGCGCCAGGACCACGCCTCCGATCTGCATGCGCAGGACGACATGGACGGCGACGTCGTGCTGGTCGCGCGCAAGGTCGAAGAAGGCGGCGCTGGCCAGGCTGACGATCGGCGCCGGCGCGCCGAGCCAGAGCGGCCAGCGGGCGTCGCGCAGTCGGCGCACGGCGGCGAGGGTCCAGGCGAACCACAGCAGGACGCGCAGGGGCCAGTCCAACGACAGCAGGTCGGGCGCGACGGTGACGATGATCGCGGTGGCGGCCGTGTTGGCGGCCAGGACGCCGGCGCACCACAGCCAGAACTCGAGCCGCCGGCTGCGGCCGTGCAGATAGGCGCCGACGGCCGGGCTCATCCGAACACCTCGGCCCGCGTCTGCGGCGTCGGCGGCTTGAGGGCCTTGGACGGCCAGAAAGCGAGCAGCAGGTTGAAGGCGAGCCAGCCAAAGCCGATCGGCGCCATCGAGGCGCCATACAGCTTCTTGGGATCGGGGATGGTTCTGGCCAGCAGGAGCAAGGCGAAGAAGAAGGCCAGGACAGTGATGATCGGCGCGAGCGACAGCCAGGGGCTCCACCCCATCGCGCGCAGCCGGCGCGAGGCCAGCAGCAGCCACAGGGCGCACAGGATCAGCGGCAGGGCGTTGAGATAGGGAGGGCTTGGCGCGAAGGCCGCCGACAGCGTCAGGCCGAAGAACAAGACCAGGCCCGCCCAGAACTCGCGCCGCTTGCCGCGGCCCGTCAGGTAGCGCCAGAGGGCGGGCGGGAGGCTCACGCGAACACCTCGGCCTTGTCCTGGCCGGCAGGGCGGCGCTTGGCCTTCCAGAGGCCGATGGCGATGACGAAGATCACCCAGATCCAGCCCGAGGCCATCAGCAGCGCGCCGACTATCTGGGAGATCCCGTTGTTGGCGGCCACCGTAAGCTGGGCCAGCGCAATGGTCAGGATCATCAGCGCGATCGGCGCCAGGGACAGCCAGGCGGGCCAGCCTATGTCGCGCAGCCGGCGCGCGGCCAGCACAATCCACAACGCCACGCCGGCGAGGTTGGCCAGCAGGCGGGCGGCGGGATGCGGCAGCAGCCGCCCGACCACCAGCAGGGCGAGCAGGACGACGAAGCCGAGCCAGTATTCGCGCCGTTTGCCGCGGCCGCGCAGGATGGTCGACAGGCTCATGGCGGTCAGTCGAAGACCTCGGCCAGGCGCGGGACCTCGTCGAGGCGGGTGGTTTCCTTCCGCGACGGGCGCGCGCCGAGATAGATGATGAAGATCCAGTTGGCGACGACGCTGACCCCGACCGACACCAGCTTTACGGTCCCGGCGGTCATGACGGGGCTGATCGCGTGGGCCATGCCCATCAGGATGCCGAAGCCGAAGGCTCCGCACAGCGGCGCCAGGCTGAGCCAGGGCGACCAGCCGATGGCGCGCAGGCGGCGGACGGCGATCGGCAGCCACAGGAAGAAGCCGAGGGCGTTGCCGAGGATCATGTTGCCCAGGGCGCCGGCGCTTCCCGACAGCAGCACCAGCAGGACGATACAGATCCAGTACTCGCCCCGCTTGGAGCGGCCCAGCAGATAACCCTTGATCGCGTTCACGCCGCGCCCCCGACACACAAAACCCCGCCGCGACAGTAGCGGCGGGGTTGCGTGGGCGAAAGGGCTCTCGCGCGGTTCGTGCGGCGTCTCGACATTCGGCGTCTGAGACGAAAACCTCGTCCTTCGACGGGCTCAGGATGAGGTTTTTCTACGATCTCCGCCTGTAGCTTGGTCCTCATCCTGAGCTTGTCGAAGGACGAGGACCACACTCGGATCTCGAACGTCGATCCGCCCTAGACGGCCAGGGCGTTCAGCGGGCGGTCGCCCCAGCGGTTGTCGCTGGCGTCGCCCGGGGTGGCGCCGACCCACAGGGTGAAGCCGATGCTGACCAGGAAGCCCAGCAGCAGGGACATCACCACGCCGCCGGCGCCGGCCAGGGCGAACAGTTCCGGGTCGCCGCCGTTCAGGGCGATGGCCGCCGCGCCGAAGCCCAGCCACAGGGCCGAGCCGATCAGCATCACCGGGCCCAGCACGATCGGCAGGGCCTGCCACCAGCCGCTCTTGCCCATGTCGTGCAGGCGCTTGGTGTAGATGCAGACGAAGCAGTAGAGCGACGCCAGGGCGACGAGATTGCCGATGACCGGGACCCACCCGGCCACCACGTTGGCGCCCAGCAGCATCAGCCAGGCGATCCAGAACGCCTGACGGCCGATACGGCCGTCGGCGGAGAACATCAGCGTTTTCCAGTCCATGTCTTTGTCTCCCAACCTTGAGGAGAGACTAGGGCCGGCCCCCGTGCGACTGAAGTGAAATGGGTGTCATGACAAGGGTTTAACCCGCCGCAGGAGTCGGGGCCGGCGTGAAGGTCGGCGCGGGCTCGGCGCCGGCGCGGCGCGGGCCGGGCTCGACGCCCAGCCAGCCCAGGAGCGCCAGCCACAGCACCCCCGAGGCCCCCGCGCCGGTGAAGATCGGCACGATGACGGCCATGCCCTGCAGGTGGCCCATCCAGGCCATCAGCCCGCCGGTGAGGATCAGGTCGAGGCCCCAGACGCCGACCAGCGGGCCGGCGCCGTGACCCATGTCGCGCAGGCGCTTGAGGCACAGCACGCCGCTGACCCAGCCTTGCAGGGCCAGGATCGCCAGGCCGGGGATCCAGCCGTCGAAGCCGAGGGCCGGGCCGCTGACGTCGACCAGCCAGGGCCCGACCAGCGGGATGGCGGCCATGGGCGCGGCGCCATGGCGTCCGAACGCCAGGAAACCGCCGATCTCGAGGCCCAGCAGCAGGAACAGGCCCAGCCAGAACGGGCCGCGGCCGATGGCGCCGCGCGGCGCGAAGAGCAGGGCGAAGAAGGGCACGGCGGGGTCTCCGGCGGGTCTGGATGGAATGCAAGTAAATAATCACTCACATCGTGTAGCTGTCAAGGAGGGCTCTTCATGAGCTTGGCGATGAGCGCCTTTCACGAGGTGCGGCTGCCCGTGCGCCTGGCCTTTGGCGGGACGAGCGGGATCGAGCGCCGCACCGAGATCGTCGGCCTGGCCTCGGGCGCCGAGCACCGGTCCAGTCCGTGGGCGCAGGGGCGGCGGCGCTACCTGGTCGGCACGGCGACGCGCAGCCTGGACGAGGCGGCCGAGCTGGTGGCGTTCTTCGAGGCGCGGCGCGGGCGGCTGCACGGCTTTCGCTTCAGGGACCCGGCCGACTTCAAGTCGTGCGCGCCGTCGCTGAACCCCGCCCCGACCGACCAGATGCTGGGAACCGGCGACGGGATCCGCAAGGCGTTCCAGCTGGCCAAGGCCTATGGGACCGGCGAGACGGCCGCTTCGCGGCCGATCGCCAAGCCGCAGGCCGGGACGGTGCGGGTGGCCGTGGCCGGGGTGGAGCAGGCGGCCGGGGCCTTCGCGGTGGATGCGGCCACGGGCCTCGTCACTCTGGCGGCCGCGCCGGCGGCGGGCGCGGCGGTGACCGCCGGCTTCCTGTTCGACACGCCGGTGCGCTTCGACCTCGACCGCATCGACGTGACGCTGGAGGGGTTCGGGGCGGCGCGGGTCGGGGCGGTGTCGCTGGTCGAGGTGCGGGCCTGATGCGCGCGGTCGAGACGGCGCTGGCGGCGCGCATCGAGAGCGGGGCGGCGCGGCTGTGCCACGCCTGGGTGCTGACCCGGGCCGACGGGACGATGCTGGGCTTCACCGACCACGACCGCGACCTGACGGTGGCGGGGACGGTCTGCCGGGCGGCCAGCGGCTGGAGCGCGGGCGCGGCCGAGAGCGAGGCGGGGTTCGGCCCCGGCCTGAGTGCGGCGCTGGGGGCGCTGGACGACTCTTCGCAAGAGGGGGGCTCCATCACCGCCGCCGACATCGAGGCGGGGCTCTATGACGGGGCGCAGGTGGTCTGCCGGCGCGTGGACTGGAGCGCGCCGGACCTGATGGTCGAGCTGTGGCGGGCCCGGGTGGCCCGGGTGTCGTGGACCGGCCAGGCCTTCACCGCCGAACTGGAGGGGCCGGCGGCGGACCTGGAGAGGGCGGCGGGGCGCACCTACGCCCGCAGCTGCGACGCGACCCTGGGCGACGCGCGCTGCGGCGTCGACCTGGCGGCCCATCCCGGCGCGACCTGCGACCGGCGCTGGACGACCTGCCGCGACGCCTTCGCCAACGCGGTCAACTTCCGGGGCTTTCCGACCCTGCCGGGCGAGGACTTTCTGACCCTCTATCCGGCCGAGGGCGAGGCCAACGACGGGGGGCGGCGATGAGAGCCCGGGTCGTGAGCGAGGCGCGGACCTGGCTGGGCACGCCCTACCAGCACCAGGCCAGCCTGAGAGGCGTCGGCTGCGACTGCCTGGGCCTGGTGCGCGGGGTGTGGCGGGCGCTGCACGGACCCGAGCGCGAGGCGCCGCCGCCCTATCGTCCCGACTGGGCCGAGCTCTGCGACGGCGAGCCGCTGCTGGAGGGGCTGGCGCGGGCGCTGGTCGCCGTCGCGCCGACCGATGCGCGGCCCGGCGACGTGGTGGTGTTCCGCATGCTCGCCGGGGCGGCGGCCAAGCACTGCGCGATCCTGTCGGCGCAGGGGCCGAAGGGCGCGCGGATGATCCATGCCTATTGGGGTCGGGCCTGCGTCGAAAGCTGGCTGGGCCCCTGGTGGCGCGCGCGGCTGGTCGCCGCCTTCTCGTTTCCGGAGCACGACTGATGGCGCAGATGATCCTCACCGGGGCCGGTTCGAGCCTCGGTTCGCTGGGCGCGATCAGCGCCTCCCTGGGGGCGATGATCGACGTCGGCCTGGCCGCGGCCCTGTCGCCGGCTCGGCTTTCGGGGCCGCGCATCGCCGAGCTGAAGCTGACCGGCGCGGCCGAGGGGGCGCCGATGCCGTGCGCGTTCGGCCGGGCGCGGGTGGCCGGCCAGGTGATCTGGGCGGCGCGCTTCGCCGAGCATCGCCACGAGACCGGCGGCAAGGGCGGGCGCGTGCGCTCGTACGGCTACAGCCTGTCTTTCGCCCTGGCGGTGGGCGAGGGGCCGATCGACGGGATCGGCCGGGTGTGGGCCGACGGCAAGGTGATGGACATGGAGGGCGTGGCCATGCGCGTCCATCGCGGGACGGACGACCAGCAGCCCGACCCGCTGATCGCGGCGGTGGAGGGCGAGGCGCCGGCCTATCGCGGCACAGCCTATGTGGTGTTCGAGGACCTGGCGCTGGACGCCTTCGGCGGGCGGCCGCCGCAGCTGTCGTTCGAGGTCTTCCGCCGGCCGGGCGGCGACGGGACGGGGCTGGAGGACCGGCTGGAAAGCGTGTGCCTGATCCCCGGGGCGGGCGAGTTCGTGCTGGCGACCGACGTGGTGCTGCGCCGCGAGGGGCTGACGCGGACGAAGCCTGAAAACCAGAACAACGCCGAGGGGCGGGCGGACCTGCTGCTCAGCCTCGACCAGCTGCAGGCGCAGTTGCCGAACGTGCGGCGGGTGAACCTGGTGGTCAGCTGGTTCGGGACCGACCTGCGCTGCGGGTCGTGCGAGATCCGGCCGGGCGTCGAGGCGGCCGACAAGCCGACCGAGCCGATGGCCTGGCGGGTGGCGGGGCTGGAGCGCGGCCAGGCGCGGCTGATCTCGCAGAGCGGCGGCGGGGTCGCCTATGGCGGCACGCCGGCCGACGAGGCGGTGGTGCAGGCGATCGCCGAACTGAAGCGGCGGGGCTTTGCGGTGACGCTGTATCCGTTCGTGCTGATGGACGTGCCGGCCGGCAATGGCCTGGCCGATCCGCATGGCGGGAGCGAGCAGGCGGCCTATCCCTGGCGCGGACGGATTACCTGCCATCCGGCTCCGGGGCGGGCGGGCTCGCCGCACAAGACGGCGGCCGCGGCCGCGCAGGCGGCGGCGTTCTTCGACGGCGAGTGGGGCTTTGCCCGCTTCGTGCGGCACTATGCGGCGCTGGCGGCGCGGGCCGGCGGGGTGGACGGCTTCCTGATCGGCTCGGAGCTGGTTGGCCTGACCCGCGTGCGCGACGCGGCGGGCTTTCCGGCCGTGGCGGCGCTGAAGGCGCTGGCCGGGCAGGCGCGGGGGCTGCTGGGGCCGGCGACCAGGATCGGCTACGCCGCCGACTGGAGCGAGTATTTCGGCAGCCAGCCGGCCGACGGCTCGGGCGACGTGCATTTCCATCTCGACCCGCTGTGGGCCGACCCGAACATCGACTTCGTGGGGATCGACTACTATCCGCCGATCACCGACTGGCGCGACGGCCAGGCGCACGAGGACGCCCTGGCCGGCTGGGGCGGGCCGCATGACCCGGCCTACCTGCGCTACAGCCTGACGGGCGGCGAGGGCTTCGAGTGGTTCTACGCCTCGGCGGCGGACCGGGCGGCGCAGGTGCGCACGCCGATCACCGACGGGGCGCATGGCGAGCCGTGGGTGTTCCGGCCCAAGGACCTTTTGTCGTGGTGGAGCCGGCCGCACCACGACCGGCCGGGCGGGGCGAGGTCGTCGACGCCGACGGCCTGGGTCCCGAAATCCAAGCCGATCCGGCTGATCGAGTTCGGGTGCGGGGCGGTGGACAAGGGCGCCAATGCGCCGAACCTGTTCGTGGACGAGAAGAGCGCCGAGAGTTCGCTGCCGCCGTTTTCGGACGGAAGCGCCGATGCGCTGGGCCAGCGGCGGGCGCTGGAGGCGGTGCTTGCCATGTTGGCCGATCCGGACGCCAACCCGGTCTCGCCGGTCTATGGCGGGCCGATGATCGAGGAAGCCAGCGCCTGGTGCTGGGACGCGCGGCCGTTCCCGGACTTTCCGGCGCGGGCGGCGGTGTGGACCGACGCGCCCAACTGGCGGCTGGGCCACTGGCTGAACGGCCGGGCCGGCGCGGCGGGCTTGAGCGAACTGATCATGGCCGTGGCGGCGCGGGCCGGGGTGGAGATCGATCCCGGCGAGGCGTCTGGCCCCATGGGAGGCCTGGTGGAAGGCTACGTGATCGAGCGGCCGATGCGCCTGCGCGACGCGCTGTCGCCGCTGACCGAGGCCTTCGGGCTGGACGCGACGGAGCGCGGCGGGCGGGTGCGGCTGGTGTCGCGCTCGGGCCCGGCGCAGGGGGCGCTGGCCGGAGACGACCTGGCCTGGCCGGAGGATCGCCCCGCGCCGACCAGCGCGGCGCGACGGCTGGAGGATGTGGCGGGCGCGGTGCGGCTGCGGTTCGTCGACTTGGCGCGCGACTATCAGGCCGGTGGTCTGGTGGTGCGGAGCGGGTCGGGGGCGCTGACCCTGGATATCGAGGCGCCGCTGGTGCTGACGGCGGGGCAGGCCGGGGCCGTCGCCCGGCGGCGGCTGGACGCGCAGAGCGCCGCGCGGCGCGAGAGGGTCGTGCACCTGTCGCCGCTGGCGGCGCTGCGCTGGCAGGCCGGCGACCGGCTGGCGCTGGACGGCGAGACCTGGCGCGTGGCGCGGGTGGACCTGGACGAGCGGCCGAGGATCAAGCTGCTGCCGGCGCTGCCCCTCGTGGCCGAGACGGGCGAGATCGACTGGAGCCCGGCCCCGCCGCGTCCGGCGCTCGGGCCGCCGGCCGTGATCGTGCTGGA
Source organism: uncultured Caulobacter sp. (assembly GCA_966252285.1). Classification (GTDB taxonomy): domain Bacteria; phylum Pseudomonadota; class Alphaproteobacteria; order Caulobacterales; family Caulobacteraceae; genus Caulobacter. Next base: position 34,551 of record CBINOL010000025.1, on the reverse strand, counting down.
CCTGCCGCCTCTGCCCGGCGCGGAGGAGGACGTGCGGCCGCTGGTCGCCGTGGCCGCCCAGCCGTGGCGAGCGTTCGACGTGCATGCGGGAGCGGAGGTGGAGGCGCTGCGCGTGCGGGGAACCGCCACGCTCTGCGCGAGCGTGGGGACGACGCTGTCGGACCTGCCGGCCGGTCCGCGCCATCGGTTCGACCGGGCGGCGCGGCTGGTGGTGCGGCTGGAGGGCGGCGCGCCGCGCAGCCGCGGCCGCGCGGCGGTGCTGGCCGGTGAGAACCTGCTGGCGGTGCGCGGGCCGCAGGGCTGGGAGCTGTTGCAGTTCCTGACCGCCGAGCTGGTGGGGCCCGACGCCTGGGCGCTGAGCGGCCTGCTGCGGGGACAGCAGGGCTCGGACATGGCGACGCTGGTCGCGGCCGGGGCGATGGTGGTGCTGGTCGACGAGGCCCTGGTGCGGGCCGAGGTCGGCCTGGCCGAGCGCGGCCTGCCGCTGATCTGGCGCGCGGCGCCGGCCGGCGGTCCGGCCGCGGGACCGGCGATGAGGCAGGTCGAGGCGGCCTGGCGGGGCGCAGGCCTGCGGCCATGGTCGCCGGCGCATCTGCGGGCGAAGACGGTGGGCGGCGAGACGCGGCTGTCGTGGATCCGGCGGACGCGCGTGGGCGGCGACGGCTGGGAGGGCGAGGTCCCGCTGGCCGAGGCGGGCGAGGCCTGGCGGGTGGAGATCCTCGACGGCGAGACGGTGGTGCGGACACTGGAAACGGCGACGCCTGCCTTCGTCTGGACGGCGGCGATGCGGGCGGCCGACCTGCCGGGCGGCGCGGCCGGTCCGCTGTCGGCCAGGGTGGCCCAGGGCTCGGCGACCTGGGGCTGGGGCGCGCCTGCGACCATCGCGCTGTGGTATTAATGCAACATTTGGCTTGCGCCCGGCGCGGAACCGCCTAATTGAGGGGCTTCGACATTTCCGTACTTCCTTGAGGGCCTTCCTTGGCGCGCGACCCCTATCTGGAGCTTGGCGTTTCCCGCGGCGCGAGCGCGGACGAGATCCGCAAGGCGTTCCGCAAGCTGGCCAAGCAGTACCACCCCGACACCAATCCCGGGGACAAGAAGGCCGAGGACAAGTTCAAGCAGGTCAGCGCGGCCTTCGACATTCTCGGCGATGCCGAGAAGAAGAAGAAGTTCGACGCCGGCGAGATCGACGCCGACGGGCGTGAGACCATGCGCGGCTTCGGCGGCGGTGGCGGCGGTCCGTTCGGCGGCGGCTTTGGCCGGGGCGGCGGCTTCGGGCGCGGCGGCGGCGGGGGCGATGGCCCCGAGATCGACCTCAACGACCTGTTCGGCGACATCCTGGGCCGCACTCGCGGCGCGGGAGCCGGCGGCGGCTTGGGTGGCGGCGGCTTCTCGGCCAAGGGCGCGGACGTGCGCGCGCGGCTCGACATCGACCTGGAAGAGTCGATCAAGGGCGGCAAGAAGCGCGTGGCCTTCTCGGACGGCCGCACCATCGACGTGACCATCCCGGCCGGCGCCCAGGAAGGCCAGACCCTGCGCCTGAAGGGGCAGGGCAGCCCGGGGCGCGGCGGCGCCGGCGATGCTTTGATCGAGCTGGCGGTCAAGCCGCACCCGATCTACCGCAAGGAAGGCGAGCACCTGGTCATGGACCTGCCGGTCAGCGTTCCCGACGCGGTGCTGGGCGGCAAGGTCGAGGCCCCGACGCCCGACGGCCCGGTCAATGTGACGGTGCCCAAGGGCGCCAACAGCGGTTCGAAGCTGCGGCTGAAGGGCCGGGGCCTGGCCGACGCCAAGGGCCATCGCGGCGACCTCTACGCCCGCCTGGTCGTCACCCTGCCCGAGACCATCGACGAGGACCTGGAGAAGTTCGCCCAGGCCTGGCGCGAGCAGAAGCCCTACACGCCCAAGCGGCGCTAGGGCTTGGATCCCTACCGCTATCCCCCGGTGCTGCGGGCGAAGATCCTTCGCCTGTGGCGGCCAGGCTCGATGCTGTGGGCGTGGCGGTGGTCGCACGGCCTGGACCGGCGCGCGCCGCATACGGTGGAGGTGCGCGTCGACCTGCCGGCGAAGGTGCTTTCGGCGCTGACGACGGTTCCCGGATGGCGGATCGCCCACGTGAACATCGAGCGCGAGATGCTGTTCCTGCGGCGCGAGCAGCCCCTGACCAACCGCGCCCTGCGGCTGATGATCCGCGAGGCCGTCGTCCTGGCCCATGCCCACGGCGGCTGGGTGCATTCCTGGATGCATGCGCCCGACCTGGCCGACTGGGACGACCGCCGAGCCCATGTGGCGGGCGGTTCTTAACCATGCCTGGTCAGGTCTGGTTAAGACCTGGCGACCAGATTGCGCGGTGTTTCCAGAAGGGAAGTCGCCGTGCAGGTTTCCGCAACCAACGCCGCCGTCCGCTACGCCCCGCCGCGCCCGGCCGGTTCGGGCGAGGCCGCCGCGGCGATCGTCGACCTGACCCAGCTGGCGGTGGCGCAGACCAACGCCAAGGCGACCCAAGCCGCCGGCGCGGCCCTGGCCCAGGCCACCGGCGAGCTGACCGGCGTGCTGGTCGACATCTCGGCCTGATCTTGAAGGCCGTGAGCGCGGGCGAACCGCGCCGAGGGACGCCGCGATAGCGGGCGCCGCCTGATCCCCGCACTTCATCCCAGTCATCGCCGGTTGCCTGTCGCGCCGGCGACATGAAAGCTCGCCAGGGTCGATCCTGGAGGGCAGCGCATGGGTTTTCTCGGCATCGTCCTGGCGCTGGCCCTGCTGGTGGGCCTGGCCTATCGCGGCTGGAGCGTGCTGCTGCTGGCGCCCGCGGCGGCTCTGGTGGCGGCCGGGTTCTCGGGCGAGCCGCTGCTGGCCAGCCTGACACAGAGGTTCATGCCCGGCGCGGCCGGGTTTCTGGCCCAGTTCTTTCCGCTGTTCCTGCTGGGCGCGCTGTTCGGCAAGCTGATGGACGACAGCGGCTCGGTTTCGGCCATCGCCCGCGTCATGACCGAGCGGCTGGGCGCGCGGCGGGCGGTGCTGGCCGTGGTTCTGGCGGGCGCGGTCGTCACCTATGGCGGGGTCAGCCTGTTCGTCGCCTTCTTCGTGCTGGTCCCGATGGCAAGGGCGGTGTTCCGGTCCGCCGACATTCCCCAGCGGCTGATGCCGGCGGCGCTGATCCTGGGAACCTCGACCTTCACCATGACCGCCCTGCCGGGTTCGCCGGCGATCCAGAACGCCATTCCGATGCCGTTCTTCGGCACCACGCCGTATGCGGCGCCGGGCCTGGGGCTGCTGGCGGGAGCGGTGATGCTGGCCGGCGGCATGGCCTGGCTGTCGCACGCCCAGAGACGGGCCCGCAAGGCCGGCGAGGGCTATGGCGGTAACGAGCGCGAGGCTCCGGCGGCCGGAGATCCCGACGTGCGTGAGCGAGCGGTGACGGCGCGCGACTTCGACACCGCCGAACTGGAGCGCGGGGCGATAGCCGCCTCGGCGCCGGGCTTCCTGGCGGCGGTCGCGCCGCTGGCGGTGGTGATCGCCGTGAACCTTCTGATGTCGCTGGTCGCGCTGCCCAGGATCGACGCCTCGTTCCTGGAGGAGCCGCGCTGGGGCGGGGCGAGCTTGAGCGACGTGGCCGGCGTGTGGTCGGTGGCCGCGGCCCTGGCGGCGGGGACGGCGGCGCTGGTGGCGATCCACTGGACGCGGCTTTCCAACCTGAAACGCAGCATGGACGCGGGGGCCAACGCCTCGGTGCTGCCGGCGCTGTCGGTGTGCAGCCTGGTGGGCTTCGGAGCGGTGATCGCCGCCTTGCCGGCCTTCGGCCTGGTGCGCGACGCGGTGCTGGACCTGCCGGGCGGGCCGCTGGTGTCGCTGGCGGCGGCGACCAACGTGCTGGCGGCCCTGACCGGCTCGGCTTCCGGCGGGCTGACCATCGCCCTGGAGGCGCTGGGGCCGACCTATGTGGATCTGGCCGCGCGCCACATGGTGGATCCGGCCTTGCTGCACCGGGTGGCGGTGATCGGCTCGGGCACGCTCGACATCCTGCCGCACAACGGGGCGGTGGTCAGCCTGCTGGCCCTGTGCGGCTGCGGCCACAAGGAAAGCTACGGCGACATCGTGATGGTGGGCATCGTCCCGTCGATCGCGGCGCTGGCTGTGGTGATCGTGGCCGGGACGATGCTGGGGGCTTTCTAGGTCTACTTGCTCCCCTAGCGGGAGAAGGTGTCGACGAAGTCGACGGATGAGGGGTCTCGCGGCGTTTGGCGTTTGAGAGACCCCTCACCCGACCCTGCTTCGCAGGGCCACCCTCTCCCGCAGGGGGAGAGGGGGCTATTTCGGCTACGCCCCGACCAACTGCTGGCGGGCCGCCTTGGCGGCGGCGACCATGTTGGCGAGGGCCGGTTCGACTTCTTCCCATTTGCGGGTCTTCAAGCCGCAGTCGGGATTGACCCACAGCTGGGCCGGCGACAGGCGCTGGCCGGCTTTCGCCAGCAGGTCGAGCATCTCGCCGGAGGCGGGGCTGCGGGGGGCGTGGATGTCGTAGACGCCGGGGCCGATCTGGGCCGGGTAGGCGTAGGCCTCGAAGGCGTCGAGCAGCTCCATCTTCGAGCGCGCGGTCTCGATGGAGATGACGTCGGCGTCCATCGCGCCGATGGCGGCGATGATGTCGTTGAACTCCGAATAGCACATGTGGGTGTGGATCTGGGTCTCGTCGCGCACGCCGCTGGCGGCGATACGGAAGGCCTCGACGGCCCAGGCGAGATAGGCGTCCCAGTCGCCGCGGCGCAGCGGCAGCCCCTCGCGCAGGGCGGCCTCGTCGATCTGGATGATCTTCGCGCCGGCGGCTTCGAGGTCGACGACCTCGTCGCGGACGGCGAGCGCGATCTGGCGGCAGGTCTGGCCGCGCGGGATGTCGTCGCGGACGAACGACCACTGCAGAATGGTGACCGGGCCGGTCAGCATGCCCTTCATCGGCCGGGCCGTGAGGGATTGGGCGTAGGCCCACCACTCGACCGTCATCAGCGCGGGGCGCGAAACGTCGCCGTAGAGGATCGGCGGGCGCACGCAGCGCGAGCCGTAGGACTGCACCCAGGCGTGCTTGGTGAAGACAAAGCCGTTCAGCCGCTCGCCGAAATACTGGACCATGTCGTTGCGCTCGAACTCGCCGTGGACCAGCACGTCGAGGCCGATCTCCTGCTGCCAGGCCACCGCGCGGGCGGTCTCGGCGCGCAGGAAGTCGGCGTAGTCGGCGTCGGCCAGCTGGCCCTTGGCGTGGGCGGCGCGGGCCTGGCGGACGGCGGCGGTCTGCGGGAACGAGCCGATGGTGGTGGTCGGCAGGGGCGGCAGGTTAAGCCTCGCCTGCTGCAGCACGATGCGCTGCTCGAACGGCGTGGCGCGGGCGGCGTCAGCGGTGGTAACGGCGGCGGCGCGGGCCTGGACGGCGGGATCGTGGATGCGCGGCGAGGTCTTGCGCGAGGCGACGGCGGCGCCCGCGGCGTCGAGTTCGGCGCGGACGGCGGCGCGGCCCTGGTTCAGGGCCTTGGCCAGGATCGCCAACTCTTCCAGCTTCTGCACGGCGAAGGCCAGCCACTGGCCGACCTCGGGGTCGAGATCGGTCTCGATGGAAAGGTCGAGCGGGGTGTGCAGCAGCGAGCAGGACGGGGCCAGGATCACGCGGTCGGGGCCGCGCGTGGCGACGATCGGCTCGACCCGATCGAGGATGGCCTCAAGGTCGGCGCGCCAGACGTTGCGGCCGTCGACGACGCCGAGTTCGAGCACCAGGCTGTCGCGGGCCAGGGCGATGGCGGCGTCGAGGTCCTGCGGGGCGCGGACGAGATCCAGGTGCAGGCCGTCGACGGGCAGGTTGGCGGCGGTGGCGAGGTTGTCGCCATAGGTCCCGAAATAGCTGGCCAGCAGGATGCGGATGCGCGGGGCGGCGTGGGTCAGGGCGCCGTAGGCGCGGCGGATCTCGGCGCGCTCGAAGTCGGTGAGGTCGAGCGCCAGGCACGGCTCGTCGATCTGCACCCAGTCGGCGCCGGCTACGGCCAGGCGCTGCAGGATCTCGGCGTAGACGGGCAGCAGGGAAGACAGCAGCGACAGCGGCTGGAAATCCTTATCCTTGGACTTGGCCAGCTTGAGGAAGGTGACGGGGCCCAGGATCACAGGGCGGGTGAAGATCCCTTGCGCCTTGGCCTCGAGGAAGTCGTCGACGACCTTGGTTGAGGTCAGGGCGAAGGCCTGGCCGGGCGACAGTTCGGGCGCGAGGTAGTGGTAGTTGGTGTCGAACCACTTGGTCATTTCGAGCGCCGGCAGGCCGGTGGCCGAGGTCTCGTGGGCGCAGCCGTGGTCGCAGGCCTGGCGGCCTTGCGTTCCGCGCGCCATGGCGAAGTAGAGCGGCAGGTCCACGGGGCCGCCGGTCCAGCCGTAGGCGGCGGGAACCGCGCCGACCATGACGGCGGTGTCGAGCACGTGGTCGTAGAGCGAGAAGTCGTTGCTGGGCACGTGGTCGACGCCCAGATGCGCCTGGCGGCGCCAGGCCAGGGCGCGCAGCGTGGCGGCCTCGGTCTGGAGGCCGGCGGCGTCGAGGCGGCCGGCCCAGTGGGCTTCGAGGGCGGTCTTCAGGCGGCGCTGGGGGCCGATGCGGGGAAAGCCGAGGGCGGCGACGGTGACGGTCATTTACTAGCCTCTGTCTCGATGGTGACGGAGGCTGGACGGGGCGCAGGCGCGCAGGCGCGCGAACGGGATGGCCGACCCGCGCCTGGAACTCGCGACCAGACCGGGCACCCCGCCGGAGGACGTTATCTGTCGAGGCAGGTCTCCTGGCTCGCGGGTCAACGCCGCCGTCCTGGCCTTCCCGGCGCCCCACCGAGTCGAGTTCGGGGCGCCAGTGACACGTATCGGACGGCCGCTCGCCGCTTACAGTTGCGGGGGCAGCGCCGGTTTCACACCGGCTTCCCTCTTAGCTTTGGACGCGCAAGCGCCCGCAGACCACGACTCCCTTATCAAGCCCGGGGTTGCTCGCCTTGTCAATCAGGACATAAAGATATCTTTATGTGATCTCCGATTGCGTCGGAGCGTGGCCTTGGCCCGTGACAGGACGTCGCACACCGTTCATAAACCCCGCGTTCAGTCTCCATTCAGCCGTACCCGGCTAAACCGGACGCCATGAAGCCGATCCGAGCCATACTCGCCGCAGCCGCCATCGTCGCCGCCCTCCCGGGCGCGGCTCTGGCCCAGCGCGGCCCTGACTCCCTGGGCGCCGACTGGCGCGCCCGGCAGGACCAGGCGCGTGGCGGCGTTCAGTCGGGCCGGCTGGTGCCGCTGAGCGTGGTCATCGACCGCATCGCGCGCCGCACCCCCGGTCGCCTGCTCGACGCGGGCCTGGAAGGGCGCAACTATCGCATCCGCTGGGCGACGACCGACGGCCGCCGCATCGACTTCATCGTCGACGCCGAGAGCGGCCAGATCCTCAGCGGGGGCTAAGGAGCTTCTAACCCATATGCGCATTCTGCTCGTCGAAGACGATCCCGACCTGTCGCGCCAGCTGAAGCTGGCCCTGGCCGACGCCGGCTACGCCGTCGACCATGCCGCCGACGGCGAGGAAGCCCAGTTCCTGGGCGAGACCGAGCCCTATGACGCGGTGATCCTCGACCTGGGCCTGCCCAAGGTGGACGGGGTGTCGGTGCTGGAGCGCTGGCGGCGCGGCAGCGTCGCCACGCCGGTGCTGATCCTCACCGCCCGCGGCGCCTGGAGCGAGAAGGTCGCCGGCTTCGACGCGGGCGCCGACGACTACCTGACCAAGCCCTTCCACACCGAGGAACTGCTGGCGCGCCTGCGGGCGCTGCTGCGGCGCTCGGCCGGCCACGCCGCGCCGAGCCTGACCTGCGGCGGCCTGCGCCTGGACCCGCGCGCGGCGCGGGCCAGCGTCAACGGCGAGCCGCTGCGCCTGACCTCGCTGGAATACCGCCTGCTGCACTACATGATGATGCACCAGGGCCGGGTGATCGGCCGCACCGAGCTGGTCGAGCACCTGTACGACCAGGACTTCGACCGCGACAGCAACACCATCGAGGTGTTCATCGGCCGGCTGCGCAAGAAGCTGGGCGCCGACCGCATCGAGACGGTGCGCGGCCTGGGCTATCGGCTGATCCCGCTGGAAGGCGAGACGGCCGGGTGATCCCGCGCGGCGGCGCCTGATGCTGCTCGGCTTTCGCAAGCGCTCGCTCGTCCGGCGGCTGGTGCTGCTGGCGGCCATCTGGACGCTGATCGTGCTGCTGGCGGCCGGGGCCTTCCTGACCGCCCAGTTCCGCGACGCGGCCATCCGCCGGTTCGACCAGTCGCTGGCGGTGCTGACCGACGACCTCTACGCCGGCTCGGCGGTGGAGGACGGGGTGCTGAAGGCGCCGTTCCTGACCGACATCCGGGCGACGCGAGCCTATTCGGGCCGCTACTGGACGATCTTCGCCCAGCGCAACGGATCGCTGCGGGCGGTCGAGCGTTCGCGCTCGCTGTTCGACAGCGACCTGATGCTGTCGACCGCCCAGGTCGACCGGCTGACCGCCGATCCGGGCAAGACCCAGTTCTTCGACATGCACGGTCCGCAGGACAAGCCGCTGCGGGCGGCGGCGATCCTGGCGCGGCTGCCCAACTATCCGGATCCCGTGGTGTTCATCGCCGCCGAGGACCGCTCGCCGATCGACGCCGACGCCGACCGCTTCGGCCGGATCACGATCTTCGCCCTGCTGCTGCTGGGCGCGGGCCTGATCCTGGCCATCGTGGTGCAGGTGCGCTTCGGCCTGCAGCCGATCTTCCGCCTGCGCCGCGAGATCGCCGACGTGCGGCGGGGCAAGGCCGAGCGGCTGGCCGGGCCCTATCCGGTGGAACTGGAGCCGCTGGCCGAGGAACTGAACGGCCTCCTGGCCCACAACCAGGAAGTCGTCGAGCGCCAGCGCACCCACGTCGGCAACCTGGCTCACGCCCTGAAGACGCCGCTGTCGGTGATGCTGACCGAGGCCAGCCAGCAGGGCGGGTCGCTGGCCGAGGTGGTCGAGCGCCAGGCCCAGACCATGCGCGAGCAGGTCGACCACCACCTGCGCCGGGCGCGGGCGGCCGCCCGCTCGCAGACCAGCGGCGAGCGCACGCCGGTCGAGCCCATCCTAGACGAACTGGCGGTGACGCTGGAGCGGATCTTCCAGGACAAGAACGACGGCCGGGGCGTGGAGATCGACTGGCGCTGTCCCGAAGACCTGTGCTTCCAGGGCGAGCGGCAGGACTTCATGGAGCTGGCCGGCAACGTCATGGAGAACGCCGGCAAGTGGTCCAAGGCCCGGATCCGGGCCGAGGCCAAGCCCGACGGCGAGGGCAAGATGCTGCTGACCGTCGACGACGATGGTCCGGGCATTCCGCCCGAGCAGCGGGCCCAGGCGCTCAAGCGCGGCCAGCGGATGGACGAGCACACGCCGGGCACCGGCCTTGGCCTGTCGATCGTCGACGAACTGGCGCGGGCCTATGGCGGCTCGGTGACGCTGGACGATTCGCCGCTGGGTGGTCTCAGGGTCGTGCTGTCGCTGCCGCGCGCCGAGGGTTAAGGCCGCCAGGCGCCATCTTTGGGAGAGCGCGCTGTCGCGAAGGTGGAGTGAACGCCCCCGCGACCATTCGCCTTGCCTTCCGACGTTGAAAAAGCAGCGGTTTCGGAAAGTTTTAACCTCGTCTGCAACATGGTTGACGCTGCCAGGACCCCCCAGTTCCCGGCGGAGATCCATGGCCGCACTCGCCGCGCAAAAACTGCAGATCATCCGGACGCTGGTCGAGACCGCGCCCGATGCGGCTCTGCGCAGTCTCGAGCTGGCCCTGGCCAACGCGACGGGCGGGGCGCTGTCGACCGTGCGCGCCATCGTCGAGGACGAAACGGCCGACCGCTACGTCCGCAACACCATCCTTTCGCCGATCGCACCGCTGTGCCAGCCGCGCGCGGCCGACCTGCCGCAGTTCCCGCGCCGGGCGCTGGCCCTGCTGTGGATCGCCCTGAAGGCCGAGGCCCCGCGCCAGGTGGCCGAGGGCGCGGCGCGCTGCAATCCCTGGGACCTCGACAACGGCGCCCCGGACGTCTTCAACCAGTTGTGCAAGATCGCCGCGCGCGGCCTGCGCGAGCCCACGCGGCCTGAGTTCGAGGCGGTGGGCAAGCTCTGCGACGCGGCGGAACTGGCCGACTATCTCGACCTGTCGGTGATCGTCCGCAACGCCCTGCCGCGGCTGTCGGAGTGGGTCAGCCGCATGAACGGCGAGCGGGCGGCTTCGGCGCGCCTGGCCTATCGCGACGCCTGCGCCATCAGCGGCGACGCCGGCCCCCGAATGTTCGAGATGCTGGCCGCTCACCTGCCCGAGCCGTGGCGGATCCTGCGGGTGATCTCGGCGGTGATGGACCGTCCCAACGACCGCTACCTGGCCTCTTCGGAGGTCAAGGCCTTCGGCGAGCGCATGCTGGCCGACATCGAGGCCAGCATCGAGCAGGTGCGCGGCTTCGACCTTTCCGGCGGCGAGGCGGCCGGGCGCGAGGCGGCCGCCAGCGCCCAGCGCATCGCCAACCAGCTGACCGAGTTCGAACAGGCCATCGACGTGGCCAAGGACGGTCCGTGGGGTAAGCGGCTGTCGAAGTTTAAGCAGTCGGCGGCCCAGGCGGCCGAGGGGCGGATGAACGCCGCCGACAAGGAGCTGGGCCTGGCCCTGCCGTCGCGGCCGATCTCGATGATGGGCAAGATGGGCGGCGGCAAGGGCGTGCCCAAGCTGGACGCGGCGCCGGACGAGGCCCTGGTGCGCCGGGCCGCGGCGGCCCTGGCCTTCATCGAGGACCTGCGTCCCTGCGCGGCCCAGGCCGGCTATGGCTCGACCCGCGCCAAGGCGCTGGAGAAGCTGAACCAGCGCCTGGACCAGTACATCGAGGACTGCCTGCACGTGGCTCGCACCGGCGAGGGCGGCGACCCGCAGATCGCCCGGGCCTATCTCGACATCGCCGCCGGCTACATCGTCCATACGCGCGACGAAAAGACCGCCGAGATCGTCCGTCGCCGCGCCGTCGCGGCCATGGCGGCCTAGGCCGTTAGAGCTTTTCAGGCCGATCCCATCCCCGAGCATCCCCGCCTTCGCGGGGATTTGACGGTCTGGGGGTGACGGGTGGATGCGCCACGGTTGGCGATCCAGCGACCGCTCGCTCAATCTGCTTCCTTAAGAGCGTTTTTTCACTGACGGGCGGCCGCTTCTCCGGCTAACAGCGGTCTCATGATCGGTTTTTGGATCGCCGCCGCGGGTCTGTCCGCCGCCGTCGCCGCCCTGGTGATGCGAGGCGCGGCGCGTGGCCTGGCGCCCGCCGGGGACGATCCGGCCCTGGCCGTGCACCGTCGCCAGCTCGCCGAGATCGACGACCTGGCCGAGCGCGGCCTGCTGGCGCAGGGGGAGCTGAAGGCGGCCCGCGCCGAGGCCGGCCGCCGCCTGCTGGCGGCCGCCGACCAGAGCGCGGCCTGGCCCAGGGAAGGTCTTGGTCCGCGTCGCGTGGTGGTGGTCGCCGCGGCCGCCGCGCCGCTGCTGGCGCTGGGCCTCTATGTCGCCGTCGGCGCGCCGGGCGCGCCTGATCAGCCGTTCGCCAGGCGGGTGGCCGAGTGGCGGGCCGGGGATGCGTCCCTGCTGGATCCGCCGCGCATCGTGGCGATCCTGGAGCATGCGGCGCGCGGCAAGGACGGGGCCAATCCCGAACTCTATCGCAATCTCGCCATCGCCCGCATGGCCGGCGGCGACGCCGTGGGCGCGGCCGAGGCCCTGCGTAAGGCCGTGCGCCTGGCGCCGCAGCGCTCGGACCTGTGGACCGCCCTGGGCGAGGCCTTCGTGACCAGCGAGGAAGGGCAGGTGGGCGCCGACGCCCGCACGGCCTTCACCGAGGCGCTGAAGCGCGACCCTGCGAACCTGTCGGCCCGCTATCACCTGGCCAAGGGCGAGATCGCCGACGGCAAGCTGGAGGCGGGCCTGTCCGGCTGGCGCGCGGTGCTGGCCGACCTGGCCGTGGACGACCCGCGCCGCCCGGTGCTGGCCGCCGAGATCGACCGCACCGCCAAGGCCGGCCGCCTGGTCGACGCAGCCCCGCAGCAGGCCGCCGCCGGCGAGGTGACGCCCGAGATGATCCAGGGCATGGTCGAGGGTCTCGCTCAACGCCTGGCCGCCGCGCCCGACGATCCCGAGGGCTGGGTGCGGCTGGTGCGCGCCTACGCCGTGCTGGGCGACGCGGCTCGTCGCGACGCGGCCCTGAAGGACGCTTCGGCGCGCTTCAAGGACCAGCCCCGGGTGCTGGCCGCCTTGCGCCAGGCCGCCGACACCGCTCCCGCCCAGACCTTGAACGCCCGATGAGCTTCCTCCCGAAATCCCGCAAGGCGCGCCGTCGCCTGACCATTCTGCTGGCGATCGCGCCGGTCGCCGCCCTGGCGGTGGGCCTGGCGCTGTACGGCATGCGGGACTCGATCTCGCTGTTCTACACCCCCGCTCAGGCCCAGGAGGCCAAGGTGCCGGCCGGCCGCAAGGTGCAACTGGGCGGCCTCGTCCAGGCCGGCAGCGTGGTCAAGCATCCCGACGGCCTGGTGGAGTTCACGGTCGCCGACCAGAAGGCGACCAGCAAGGTGCGCTACCAGGGCGACCTGCCCGACCTGTTCCGCGAGGGGCAGGGGATCGTCGCCACCGGCGCCTTCGACGAGGGCGGCGTGTTCGTCGCCAAGCAGGTGCTGGCCAAGCACGACGAGCGCTACATGCCGCGCGAGGTGGCCAAGGCCATTAAGGAGCAGGGCGAGTGGCGCGGCGAGGGAAGCGGCAAGCCCAGCTACGAGGCGCCCGGAGCCAGCAAGCCTTGAACGCTTCTCATCACCTGTTCGGCCCTTCTCCCCTTGCGGGAGAAGGTGGCGGCGCAAGTCGACGGATGAGGGGTTTTGTTCCCCCGTCCGCGCGACCCCTCATCCGACCCGCTGCGCGGGCCACCTTCTCCCGCAAGGGGAGAAGGGGAGGTCTCATCAAATGATCGTCGAGTTCGGCGCCTTCGCGCTGGTTCTGGCCCTGGCCCTGTCGGTCGCCCAGACGGGTCTTTCCGCCGCCGGCGCGTGGCGGCGCTCGGGCGTGCTGGCGGGCGCCGGACGCGGCGCGGCGCTGGGCGCCTTCGCGGCCCTGGCCTGCGCCTTCGCGGCCCTGATCTACGCCTTCGTCGGCTCGGACTTCTCGGTGGCCAACGTGGCGGCCAACTCCCACACCGCCAAGCCGCTGCTCTACAAGGTGGCCGGCGCCTGGGGCAGCCACGAGGGCTCGATGCTGCTGTGGTGCCTCGTCCTGACCGGCTACGGCGCGGCCGTGGCGGTGTTCGGCGAGCGCCTGCCGCCGCGCCTGCGGGCCTGGGCCGTGGCCGTGCAGGGCGCGCTGGGCGTGCTGTTCCTGGCCTACACGGTCTTCGCCTCGAACCCGCTGACCCGGCTGCCGGATCCGCCGGTGGAGGGGCGTTCGCTCAATCCGCTGCTGCAGGACTGGGCGCTGGCCGTGCACCCGCCGTTCCTCTACGCCGGCTATGTCGGCTTCTCGGTGGTGTTCTCGTTCGCGGTCGCCGCCCTGATCGAGGGCAAGGTCGACGCGGCCTTCGCCCGCTGGGTGCGGCCCTGGACCCTGGCGGCCTGGAGCCTGCTGACCGTCGGCATCACGCTGGGCGCCTTCTGGGCCTATTACGAGCTGGGCTGGGGCGGCTGGTGGTTCTGGGACCCGGTCGAGAACGCCAGCTTCATGCCCTGGCTGATCGGCGCTGCTTTGCTGCACTCGGCCATCGTCTTGGAAAAGCGCGGCGCCCTGCCGGGCTGGACGGTGTTCCTGGCGCTGGCGGCCTTCGGCTTCTCGATGCTGGGGGCGTTCCTGGTCCGCTCGGGCGTGCTGACCAGCGTCCACGCCTTCGCCGTCGACCCGACACGCGGCGTGCTGCTGCTGACCATCATGGGGATCGCGGCGGGCTTCGGCTTCCTGATGTTCGCCATCCGCGCGCCCAGCCTTAACGCCGGCGGCCTGTTCGCGCCGGTCAGCCGCGAGAGCGCCATCGTGCTCAACAACATCATCCTGTCGGCGGCGACGGCGACGGTGCTCTTGGGCACGCTCTATCAGCTGATCCGCGAGGCCATGGACGGCGAGGCCGTGTCGGTGGGCCCGCCGTTCTTCAACCTGACCTTCACGCCGCTGCTGGTGCTGGCCCTGGCCATCCTGCCGGCCGGGCCGCTGCTGGCCTGGAAGCGGGGCGATGCGCGCCTCGTCGTGCGCCGGCTGTGGCTGGCCCTGCTGGTCGCCGCGATCCTCGGCCTCGTCGCCTATGCCGTCGTGACGCCTCGCAAGGCGCTGGCGAGCCTGGGCCTTGTTTTGGGCTTCTGGCTGATCGGCGGGGCGCTGGCCGAACTGGCCGAACGAGTGAAGGCCTTCCGCGCCCCCTGGGCCGAGGTGCGCCGCCGGGCCGGCGGCCTGCCGCGCGGGGCCTGGGGCACGACCATCGCCCACGCGGGCCTTGGCCTCTTCGTGCTGGGCGCCAGCTTCGAGACCGCCTGGAAGGTGGAAAGCGCCCAGGCCCTCAGCGTCGGCGGCAGGATCGAGCTGGGCGGCTATGTGCTGACCCTGACCGACGTCGGCACGCTGGAAGGCCCCAACTACCTGGCCGAGCGCGGGATCGTGCGCATCGAAAAGCAGGGCGGGGGACTGGTCTGCACGGCCCAGCCGGAGCGGCGGTTCTTCCCCACCGGGGGCCAGACGACCTCGGAGGTGGCGCTGTGCCCGCGCGGCCTGGACGATCTCTATGTGGTCATCGGCGAGCGCCGGGCGGGCGCGGGCGGCCAGCCGGCCTGGCTGGTGCGGGCCTATGTCAATCCGTGGGTGCGGCTGATCTTCCTCGGGCCGCTGGTGATGGCCCTGGGCGGCGTGGTCTCGCTGTCGGATCGGCGGCTGCGCATGGGCGTCGGCCGGAAAGCCAAGGGAGCGCAGGCGTGAAGGCTTTTCGCACCCTCGCCGTGGCCGTGGCCGCCGTCGCCTGCATGGCCGCCGCGTCCGACCCTTCCGAGCGCCTGCCAGACCCGGCCCAGGAGGCCAGGGCGCGCGATCTGTTCAAGGAAGTGCGGTGCCTGGTCTGCCAGAACGAGTCCATCGACGACTCGGAGGCCGCTCTGGCTCATGACCTGCGTCTTCTGGTGCGCGACCAAGTGAAGCAGGGGCGGAGCGACGCGGAGATCCGTGCGTTCCTGACCCAGCGCTACGGCGAGTTCGTACTGCTGAAGCCGCCGTTCTCGGCTGGAAATGCGGTGCTGTGGCTTACGCCGCTGGCGGTTCTGCTGGCCGGCGGGGGGCTGATGATCGCGCTGCTGCGGCGTCGGCGGAGCCCGGAAGCGGCGCCGGAAACGCTGTCGGCGGAGGAAGAAGCGCGGCTGAAGGGACTACTCGAGGGCGAATGACACGATTGCGCCCTGATGAGGCCGCAAGAAACGCCGCGAGGATGAAGGAAAGATAATCCTGGAACCGTTGCACGAATTGCTGGTGCAACTAGGTTCTGTTCGAGAACCCGGCGCGGAGCGTCGTGGGTGAGGAAAGACGAAAGATGGCTGCTCGGAAGTCAGGATTCATTGTTGGCGCCGTCGCGGGGGCCGGCGTTGCTTGCGCCGCCCTGGCCGGTGTGGGCATGCGCATGGGACCGGCCGGCGCGGCCGAGCAGGAGCCGTCGCTGGTGCGCGCTTCGGCGACCAGCGCCCCGATGTTCGCCCCGCCGCCCGGCGCGCCGCTGTCCTTCGCCGACATCTTCGAGAAGGTCTCGCCGGCCGTCGTGCAGATCGACGTGACCTCGAAGGCCGACCCGAAGGCCCGCCTGCGCATTCCGGGCCTCGAAGGCCTGCCCTTCGACATCGTGCCGCGCGGCCAGAAGCCGGGCGAGGAGGGCGAGGACGCCCAGGCCGCGCCCAAGCAGCAGTCCTCGGGCTCGGGCTTCTTCATCTCGGCCGACGGCTACATCGTCACCAACAACCACGTGGTGGCCGACGCCGACACCGACGGCATCAACGTCGTCATGAAGGACGGCCGCGAACTGAAGGCCACCGTGGTCGGCCGTGACGAAAGCACCGATCTTGCGGTGATCAAGGTCACCGACCCTAAGGCCAAGGGCGCGGCGTTCCCGTTCGTGAACTTCGAAAACCAGGCCCGTCCGCGCGTCGGCGACTGGGTGATCACCATCGGCAACCCGTTCGGCCTGGGCGGCACCGCCACGGCCGGCATCATCTCGGCCTACGGCCGCGACCTGGGCGACAACTCCTCGCAGTTCGTCGACTACATCCAGATCGACGCCCCCATCAACCGCGGCAATTCGGGCGGTCCGTCGTTCGACATCTACGGTCGGGTGATCGGCGTGAACACGGCGATCTTCTCGCCGACCGGCGGCTCGGTGGGTATCGGCTTCGCGATCCCGGCCGATGTGGCCGAGGCCACCGCCAAGCAGCTGATCAACGGCGGCAAGGTCGTGCGCGGCTACATCGGCGCCCAGATCCAGCCGTTCACCAGCGAGATGGCCGAGGCTCAAGGCCTGGCCGGCACCAAGGGCGCCATCGTCGCCGACCTGGTGCCGGGCGGCCCGGCCCAGCGCGGCGGCCTGATGCCCGAGGACGTTGTCACCAGCGTCAACGGCGTGGACATCAAGAGCGGCTCGGAACTGACCCGCGAGGTGGCCAAGGCCCGTCCGGGCGAGGTCATCAAGCTGGCCGTGCTGCGCGGCGGCAAGCCCCGCACCGTCGAGATCCGTTCGGGCGTGCGTCCGACCGAGAAGGAACTGGCCGACAACGACAACGAGGACGGCGGCGACAAGGCCGCGCCGGCCAAGCCGGCCGCGCCGAAGGCAGAGGCCCTGGGCATGAGCCTGTCGCCTCTGGACGACGCGGCGCGCAAGGCCAACGGCATCGATAGCGCCGTGAAGGGCCTGCTGATCGACAGCGTGAAGGCGACGTCCGACGCCGGCGAGAAGGGCCTGCGCAAGGGCGACGTGATCAGCAGCATCAACGGCGAGCAGGTCACCTCGATCGGCGAGGTCAATGCGGCCATCGAAGCGGCCAAGAAGCTGCAGCGTCCGAGCGTCAACCTGCGCATCATCCGCGCCGGCCGCCCGACCATCATCGCGATCAAGATCGCTCCGTAAGCGATCCGTCCGTCGTGAGCGATCGGCCCCGCCTCGAGAAATCGAGGCGGGGCTTTTCGTATGTGACCAAGGTTTAAGGGACGGGCGCCCGCGAAGCCGGTATCCAGTCGCCAACTATCGCGCCGGTCGATAGAATCGGGAGAACGTCGATTGTTCTCTGTCGGCGCACGAGGGGTTGGCTGATGCGTATTCTGATTATCGAGGACGATCTCGAGGCCGCCGGCGCGATGACCCATGGCCTGACCGAGGCCGGCTATGCCTGCGTCCATGCGCCGGACGGCGAGGCGGGTCTGGTCGAGGCCGGCAAGGGCGGCTTCGACGTGCTGATCGTCGACCGGATGATGCCCAAGAAGAACGGCGTCGAGGTGGTCTCGACCCTGCGCCGCGAAGGCGACCAGACGCCGGTGCTGTTCCTGTCGGCCCTGGGCGAGGTGGGCGATCGCGTCGACGGCCTGAAGGCCGGCGCCGACGACTATCTGGTCAAGCCCTACGCCTTCCCCGAGCTGATCGCCCGCGTCGAGGCCCTCTCGCGCCGTCGCGAGACCGGCGCGGTGGCGACCACCCTCAAGGTGGGCGAGCTCGAGATGAACCTCATCAACCGCACGGTCCATCGCCAGGGCAAGGAGATCGATCTCCAGCCCCGCGAATTCCAGCTTCTGGAGTTCATGATGCGCCACGCCGGCCAGTCGGTGACCCGCACCATGCTGCTGGAGAAGGTGTGGGAATACCACTTCGACCCGCAGACCAACGTCATCGACGTGCACATTTCCCGCCTGCGATCGAAGATCGACAAGGGGTTCGACCGGGCCATGCTGCAGACCGTGCGCGGGGCCGGCTACCGGCTCGATCCGTAGGCGGCTTTGGCGGGGCGTGGTAGGCTCTTGGCCATGAACAAGCCGTCCAAGCCCATTCCGGACGACGAGGTCGACGACGGCCTCGGCCCTGTCCCCTCCGAGGAGGAGATGGAAGCCTGGCTCGTTCGCAACCGCGACGCCATCAACGAGTCGCTGATCGAGGCGCGGCGCGAACTGGCCGAGGGGAAGGGCGCGGTCTGGGACACGGACGAAATTCTGGGTGATCTGCGCGCCGAATTTGAAAAGGCCCGCAAGGGCTAGATGACGACGCGCCAGGTCGTTCGATCGGCGATGGCCCGAAGAGACCTGCGTGGTCTCTATGCGTGGATCGTCGATGACAGCGGACTGGAGCGCGCCGAGACCGTCGTCGCGAGGATCGAAGGGGCGCTCAATCGTCTGGCCCGCCGACCTCTCATGGGGCGTCTCCGCCAGGACTATGTCGGCGATCCGCGATCGTTCTCGGTTCGACCCTGGCTGATCGTCTATGACCCTTTGCCCGATGAAGCCGGCATCCAAGTGCTCCGCATCCTCGACAGCCGCCAAGACATCGCCGCCCTGATCGGCAAGAAGAGCTAGACCCATGCGCCTGCCGCGCCTCGTTCGATCGACGCCTTTTCGGCTGACCCTGCTGTTCCTGGCCCTGTTCGCGGCGGCCGCGACGGCTTTTCTCGGCTATATCTACATCGCCACCGCCGGCGAGGTGGATCGGCGCGCCGACGCCGAGATCACCCGCGAGATGGAGAGCCTCGAGGCGGCCTATCGCCAAGGCGGGGTCAACGCCCTGAACCAGACCCTGGTCGAGCGGGCCATCGGCGAGCGGCCGTTCCTCTATTACCTCGCCGACAAGACCGGCAAGCGGATCACCGGTTCGATCGAGGAGTCGCCGATCGACGACTTCACCGGCGCGGGGCCGACCTGGCGCAGCTTCACCCTGACCGAGACCGATCTCGACGGCGCCACCGTGCGGCGCTCGGCGCGCGGCGTGCAGGAGCGGCTGGCGGGCGGCGAGATCCTGTTCGTCGGCGCCGACGTCGCCGAGTCCCAGGGCTATGTGATGAAGATCGTCCGCGCCTTGTGGGGCGCCGGCGCGCTGGTGATCATCCTCGGCCTGGCCGGCGGGGTGCTGATCAGCCGCAACGTCAGCCGCAGCATGCAGGGCCTGGTGGACGTCGTGAACGCCGTGCGCGGCGGCGACCTGCACGCCCGGGCCAAGATCCGCGGCGCCCGCGACGAGTACGACGAGCTGGCCGAGGGCCTGAACGACATGCTCGACCGCATCGAGCGCCTGATGGGCGGCCTGCGCCATGCCGGCGACGCCATCGCTCATGACCTGCGCAGTCCCCTGACCCGCCTGCGCGCCCGCATGGAGGTGGCCCTGATCGACGCCGAGAACGGCAAGGGCGATCCGGTGGCGGCGCTCGAGACCGCCCTGGCCGACGCCGACGGCGTGCTCAAGACCTTCAACGCCGTGCTGGCCATCGCGCGCCTGCAGGCCGCCGGCCAGGCCCCCGACCAGAAGCCGTTCGAGGCCAGCGATCTGGCCACCGACATGGCCGAGCTCTACGAGTTCTCCTGCGAGGACAAGGGGCTGGACTTCAAGGCCGAGATCACCCCGGCCCTGTCCCTGCGCGGCAATCGCGAGTTCATCGCCCAGGCCCTGGCCAACCTGCTCGACAACGCCATCAAGTACACGCCCGAGGGCGGAGCCATCATGCTGCGCCTGCGGCGCCGCTCGTCGGGCGAGCTGGAGTTCTCGGTGACCGACACCGGGCCCGGCGTGCCCGAGGAGGACCGCGCCCGCGTGGTCCAGCGCTTCGTGCGCCTGGAGAACAGCCGCAGCGAGCCCGGCGCGGGCCTTGGCCTGTCGCTGGTGCAGGCGGTGGCCGCCTCGCACGGCGGACGGCTGGAGCTGGCCGAGGGGCCGGGCGAATACAACGGCATGGGGCCCGGCCTGCGCGTGGCCCTGGTGCTGCCCCGCGTCGAGTAGGACCGAGCGCTTCAGCTAGCCGAAGACGTCGCCGCCTCGCAGGCCCTCAGCGCCTCGGCGGCGAGTTCGTCGATATAAGGATTGTCGGACGGCTCGGCCCAAGCCCTCAGGTCTTCGATCAAGGACGGGTCGGCGCAGAGCGCGGCGGCCTCCAGCATCGGGGGCGTCACGCTTTGTCCCGCCAGCGCCTGGCGCACGAAGGGCAGGGCGATCGCCGGATCGCGCCCGGCCAGACCCAGCGCCGCCTCGGCCCGGACGACCTCGTCCTCGTCACTTGCCGCGCGTAACAGCGCCTCGCGGATATCCGGCCCGTCGACCTCCTCCTGAGACAACAGAAGAACCGCCCAGTCGCGGTTCGACCGGTCGGCGTCGGCGGTCAGAGCGATCAGCCGGTGCAGGTTCTCGCCGGCGTCTTCGGCGCCCGACAGCGGCGCCTGCTCGGCGATGACCAGCTTGAGAAAGTCGGAGGCGGGTTCGTAGCGGTCGGACATCGCGAGAGGATGGCGCCTTGGCCTGGCGTCGGCAAACGCTGTCGCGCGGCCGTGCGGAAGGTCGCACGCTCCGGCGCGTTCGTCCCAGCGGTCGCGCGATACGTTCAAGCCCCATGAGGCGCTCTGGGCCACTTTGCACGGGCTCGGGAACGGCATGACGCCGCTCCCGATTGTTCGATGCAGAGGGCGAGCGATGACCACCCAACCTTCCGACGACGGCGCCTCGCGCAGGGACGTCATCGCCGCTGGCCTGGGCCTGGCGGCTTTCGCGGTCGCGCCGTCCTTCGCCGCGGCTGCGCCCGCGACCTCTTCCCCAGGAGCCAAGACCATGAGCAGCGGTTTCGTCACGACCAAGGACGGCGTGCAGATCTACTACAAGGACTGGGGTCCCAAGACCGCCCAGCCGATCGTGTTCCACCACGGCTGGCCGCTGACGGCCGACGACTGGGACAACCAGATGATGTTCTTCTACGCCCAGGGTTTCCGGGTGATCGCCCATGATCGTCGCGGTCATGGTCGTTCGACCCAGACCGACACCGGCAACGAGATGGACACCTACGCCGCCGACGTCGCGGCCCTGACCGACCACCTCGACCTGAAGAACGCCATCCACGTCGGCCATTCGACCGGCGGCGGCGAGGTGATCCACTACGTCGCCCGCGCCAAGCCGGGCCGCGTGGCGAAAGCCGTGCTGATCGGCGCGGTGCCGCCGATCATGGTCAAGAGCGACAAGAACCCAGGCGGCCTGCCGATCGAGGTGTTCGACGGCTTCCGCGCCGCCACCGCCGGCAACCGCGCCCAGTTCTTCTACGACGTGCCGGCCGGCCCGTTCTACGGCTTCAACCGTCCGGGCGCGAAGGTCGACCAGGGCGTGATCTGGAACTGGTGGCGTCAGGGCATGACCGGCAGCGTCAAGGCCCACTACGACTGCATCAAGGCCTTCTCCGAGACCGACTTCACCGACGACCTCAAGAAGGTCGACGTGCCGGTGCTGGTGATGCACGGCGACGACGACCAGATCGTGCCGATCGCCGACTCGGCGCTGCTGTCGGCCAAGCTGGTCAAGAAGGGCGAGCTGAAGGTCTACAAGGGCCTGCCGCACGGCATGTGCACCACGCACCCGGAGATCATCAATCCGGACCTGCTGGCCTTCTTCAAGGCCTGACGAAAAAGGGGCGGCCGCCACGCGCGGCCGCCCTTTCCACTTTCACGGTCACGCTCTAGCGTCCTCGCCTGCAACTGCAAGCGAGGCCGACCGGATGCGTGGACTGACGATTTCGACCCTGACGGTCGCCCTGGCGCTGACCGCGAGCGTCGCGCACGCCGCCGAGACCAAGGTCGTCACGGCCGCCCGCCTGCTCGACGTCGCCAGCGGGCGCTATGTCGAAAAGCCCGTGGTGCTGATCGTCGCCGGCCGGATCACCGCCGTCGGCAAGGCTGGCGATTTCGCAATCCCCCCGGAAGCCGAGGCCGTCGACCTGCCGGGCGCGACCCTGCTGCCGGGCCTGATCGACATGCACGTGCATCTCGACGCCTCGCCGGTCTATGGCGGCTACAACGCCCTGCAGTTCAGCGACGCCTTCTGGAGCGTGACCCAGACCGCCAACGCCAAGGCCACGCTGGAGGCCGGCTTCACCACCGTGCGCAACGTCGGCGCCGACCGCTTCAACGACGTGGGCCTGCGCGAGGCGATCGACGAGGGCGTCGTGCCCGGCCCGCGCATCGTCACCGCCACCTACGCCATCGGCGCCACCGGCGGGCATTGCGACAGCACCTTCTTCCCGCCGTCGATGGACCAGAAGGCCCCCTACAACATCGACAGCCCCGACGAGGCACGCAAGGCGGTGCGGACGCTGAAGAAGTACGGCGCCCAGGTGATCAAGATCTGCGCCACAGGGGGTGTCTTCTCGCGCGGCGACGAGCCGGGCCAGCAGCAGCTGACCTATGACGAGATGAAGGCCGTGGCCGACGAGGCCCACATGGCCGGCCTCAAGGTCGCCGCCCACGCCCATGGCGGGGCCGGCATCAAGGAGGCCATCCGCGCCGGCATCGACACCATCGAGCACGCCAGCCTCGTCGACGACGAGGGCATAAAGCTGGCCGCCCAGAAGGGAACCTGGTTCTCGATGGACATCTACAACACCGACTACACCCAGTCCGAAGGGCGCAAGAACGGCGTGCTGGAGGACAACCTGCGCAAGGACCGCGACATCGCCGAGGTGCAGCGCGAGAACTTCCGCAAGGCGCTGAAGGGTGGGGTGAAGATGATCTACGGCACCGACGCCGGGGTCTATCCGCACGGCGACAACGCTCGCCAGTTCGCGGTGATGGTCCGCTATGGCGCCTCGCCCCTGCAGGCCATCCAGGCCGCCACGGTCAACGCCGCCCAGGCCCTGGGCCGGGAGAAGGACCTCGGCCAGGTGACGGCGGGCCGCTACGCCGACCTGATCGCGGTGTCGGGGGATCCCCTGGCGGACGTGACCGTGCTGGAGAAGCCGGTGTTCGTGATGAAGAACGGCCAGGTGGTGCGGAAGTAGGAGCTTCCGCGTCGGCCTGGGGCCGGTCGAACGACTGCTTCTGAGACGAAAACCTCGTCCTTCGACAGGCTCAGGATGAGGTTTTTCTACTGCCCTGCCCTGTAAATGGTCCTCATCCTGAGCTCGTCGAAGGACGAGGACCACGCACGGGGCCAGAAGGCCGCTTTCACCTCAGAGCGTGCTCATGCCGCCGTCGATGATCAGCTCGCTGCCGACGGTGAAGCGGCTCTCGTCCGAGGCCAGGAACACCACGGCGTCGGCGATCTCGCGCGGCTCGCCGAAGCGGCCGATCGGCAGGCTGTCCAGGATGCTGGACGACATCGCGTCGAGCGAGGCGGCGTCCAGGCCCAGCTTGCCGTAGATCGGCGTGGTCACCGGCCCGGGGCTGACGACATTGACCCGCACGCCCCGGCCGATCAGTTCGCCCGACAATGTCCGGGCCAGGGAGATCAGGCCGGCCTTGGTTGCGGCGTAGACGCTCGAGTTCGGCATGCCGATGTGGGCGTTGATCGAGCCGTTGAGCACGATCGAGGCCGGATTGGCGAGGATCGGGGCCAGGGCCTGGATCAGGAACAGGGGTCCCTTCAGGTTGACGCCGATGGCGCGGTCGAAGGTCTCCTCGGTCCAGCTTTCCAGCGGGCCGAACGGCGCGATCCCAGCGTTGACGAACACCGCGTCCAGCTTGCCGAACTCGGCTTGGATCGTCTTGGCGATCGAAGCCTGGGCCGAGACGTCGCCGGCGTCGGCCAGGATGGTCAGGACATCGCCGCCGAGCGCGGCCTTGGCGTCTTCCAGGCGCTGGGCGTTGGCGCCGGTGATGGCGACACGCGCGCCCTCTTCCAGCGCGCGCTGGGCGGCGGCGAAGCCGATGCCGGTGGTGCCGCCGGTGATCAGGATGGTCTTTTGAGCGAGGCGAGACATTGAGGTGATCCTTCCGTTTGACGGGCCGGCGCACCGCGCGTCGGTCACGGAGGATGGTTTAGAGCGGGCGATGCTCTTGAACGATGGGCTGAAAATGGATCTATCATTCAGTTTTTCGGAATGATGGTGGGGCGATGGACAGGCTGCGCGCGTTCGAGGTCTTCACCACCGTCGTCGCCCGAGGCGGCTTCGCCAAGGCGGCCGAGGCGCTGGACACCTCGCCGGCCAATGTCACCCGCTATGTCGCCGAACTGGAGACCCATCTCGGCGCGCGGCTGCTGAACCGCACGTCCCGGCGGCTGTCGCTGACCGAGGCCGGGGAGGCGCTGTACGAACGGGCCCGGGCCCTGCTCGACGAGTTCGCCGAGGCCGAGGCCGCCGCCTCCGCCAATGTCGCAGAGCCGCGCGGGCGGTTGCGGATCAACGCCCCGCTCAGCTTTGGAATACTGCACCTGGCGCCGCTGTGGCCGAAGTTCATGGCGCTCCATCCCAAGGTCGAGCTGGAGATCAGCCTGTCCGATCGCGTGGTCGACCTGGTCGAGGAGGGTTACGACCTGGCCATCCGCATCTCTCGCGGCGGCTCGCAGGCCCATGTGGCGCGCAGGCTCGCGGTCTCGCGCAATATCGTCTGCGCTTCTCCGGACTATCTGCGGGCGCATGGCGAGCCGGCTAGCCCCGAGGAACTGTCCGCGCATCGCTGCCTGGCCTACAGCTACACGGCCATGGCCGAGGACTGGCGGCTGACCCACGAGGACGGGCGCGAGGCGAACGTGCGGATGCGGCCGGTGATGTTCTCCAACAACGGCGACACGGCGCGGGCGGCCGCGCTGGCGGGGCAGGGGGTGATCTGGCAGCCCACCTTCCTGATCGGCGAGGACCTGCGGGCCGGCCGTCTGCTGCGGCTGCTGCCCGAGTGGCGCCTGCCCGACATCGACGTGCTGGCGGTCTATCCCAGCCGGCGGCACCTCAGCGCCAAGGTGCGGCTGATGGTCGATTTCCTGGCCGATGCTTTCAAGGGGGCACCGCCCTGGGAGCGTTGAGATCGGCCCGGATGTCTTGCGGCCAAGGGCAAAGACCGACCGCCGATATCCCGCTTCTCCACGATTTTCCGTTCACCTGAGCCGTAAGCGCGCTTATTGCTGCCCCCCTACGCGTTCCTCGGGGGCTTTGATGTTCGACACCCAATTCCGTCGCCGCGCTGCGGCCCTGGCGTCCACCGCCGTGCTGGCGACCCTGATGGGCGGAACCGCCCTGGCCGGCGAGGCCTATCGGACGCCGCCGGCGCCGATCGCCCAGATCCTCGACGCCGCGCCGACGCCCGGCGTCAGCCTGAGCCCCGAGCGCAAGACCCTGGCCCTCCTGGGCCGCGAGAACCTGCCGCCGATCCGGGCCGTGGCCGATCCGATCCTGCGCCTGGGCGGCTATCGCATCAATCCGCGCACCAACGGCCCGATCGAGGCCCGCACCACCTGGATGAACAGCCTCTCCTTCGAGGACGTGAAGACCGGCGCCGTGCGGCCGGTGGCCTTGCCCGAGGGCGCGCGCTTCATCGAGACCCGCTGGTCGACGAACGGCCAGAGCCTGGCCTTCGTGATGGAGGCCCCCACCGGTCTTGAGCTGTGGGTCGCCGACCTGAAGACCGCGACGGCGCGCAAGCTGACCGGCCCGGTGCTGAACGCGGCCTTCGGCGGCAGCTACGACTGGCTGCCCGACGACAGCGGCTTCCTGGTGCGCCAGATCCCGGCCGGTCGCGGCGCGGCCCCGGCCGAGCCGGCGGCGCCCGAGGGCCCGATCGTCCAGCAGTCGGCGGGCCGCACCGCCGCCATCCGGACCTATCAGGATCTGCTGGGCAACGCCCATGACGAGGCGCTGTTCGACCACTACTTCACCAGCCAGCTGACCCGCGTGGCCCTGGCCGACGGCGCGGCGACTCCGGTGGGCGCGCCCGGCGTGATCAACGGCTTCTCGGTCTCGCCCGACGGCCGCTACCTGCTGGTGACGCGCCTGAAGCGTCCCTACAGCTACCTGGTGCCGGCCGCCCGCTTCCCCACCGAGATTCAGGTGGTGGACGCCAACGACGGCAAGCTGGTCAAGACCCTGGTCGATCGCCCGCTGGCCGACAACCTGTCGTCGGCCTTCGACGCGGTGGTGGCCGGTCCGCGCAGCCCGCAATGGCGCAGCGACGCCCCCGCGACCCTGGTCTGGGCAGAGGCCCAGGACGGCGGCGATCCCAAGAAGAAGGTCGAGATCCACGACCGCGTGCTGATGCAGGCCGCGCCGTTCGAGGCCGCGCCGACGACGCTAGTCGACCTGGACCTGCGCTATGCCGGGATCAGCTGGGGCCGCGACGACTTCGCCGTGGTGACCGGCCGCTGGTTCGACAACCGCAAGGAAAAGCGCCTGGCCATCGATCCGGCCAAGCCGGGCGCCGCCCGGGTGCTGGTCGAGCGCAACTACCAGGACCGCTACAACGATCCGGGCAGCCTCATGAGCCGTCGCAACGCCAAGGGCGAGGCGGTGCTGCACTTCACGCCCGACGGCAAGGGCGTGTTCGTCGCCGGCGAGGGCGCGACCGCCAAGGGCGAGTTCCCCTTCGTGGGCGTGATGAACCTGGCCGACGGCAAGACCTCGCGCCTGTGGCAGGCCAAGGCTCCGTACTACGAGGCCCCGGTGGCCCTGGCCGACGAGGCCGGCAAGACCCTGATCACCCGCCGCGAGAGCAAGGACGAGGTTCCCAACTACTTCGTCAAACCCTTGAAGGGCGGCAACGGCAAGGCGCTGACCAAGTTCGTCGACCGCGCCCCGCAGTTCGCCGGCGTCACCAAGCAGACCATCACCTACAGCCGCCCCGACGGGGTGAAGCTGTCGGGCGATCTCTACCTGCCGGCCGGCTACGACAAGACCCGCGACGGCCCGCTGCCGATGCTGATGTGGGCCTATCCCGAAGAGTTCACCGACGCCTCGGTGGCCGGCCAGACCGTGGACGCGGGCAACCGCTTCACCCGTCCGGGCGGCGCCAGCCACCTGTTCCTGCTGACCCAGGGCTACGCGGTGCTGGACGGTCCGGGCATGCCGATCATCGGCAAGGACGGAGCCGAGCCCAACGACACCTATGTGGAGCAACTGACCGCCGACGCCAAGGCCGCCGTCGACGCGGTGGTGGCCATGGGCGTGGCCGATCGCGACCGCATCGCCGTGGGCGGCCACAGCTACGGCGCGTTCATGACCGCCAACCTCCTGGCCCACAGCGACCTCTTCCGGGCCGGCATCGCGCGGTCGGGCGCCTACAACCGCACCCTGACGCCGTTCGGCTTCCAGTCCGAGCAGCGCACCTACTGGCAGGCCACCGACACCTATACGAAGATGAGCCCCTTCACCTACGTGAAGCAGGTCAATGAGCCGATCCTGCTGATCCACGGCGAGGCGGACGACAATTCCGGCACCTTCCCGATCCAGAGCGAGCGCTTCTACGCCGCGCTGAAGGGGGCGGGGGCCACCGTGCGCTACACCGTGCTGCCCTACGAGGCTCACGGCTATCGCGCCCGGGAGTCGGTGATGCACACCCTGTGGGAGATGACCGACTGGATGGACCGCTACGTCAAGAACGCTCCGCCGCGCGCGGCCGCCCCTGCCGCCGTGGCGCCGGCCGCGAAGTAAGGACCAGCCGCCGGTGATCCGTTTCGAAGCCGTTTCCAAGACCTACGCCGCCGCGCGCGGAGCGACCGGTCACGCGGCCCTGCGCGAGGCCTCGCTCGAGGTCGCGCAAGGGCAGGTGTTCGGGGTCATCGGCGCCTCGGGGGCGGGCAAGTCCACCCTGATCCGCCTGATCAACGGCCTTGAGCTGCCCACCGGCGGCAAGGTGATCGTCGACGGCGACGACGTGGCGGCGCTGGACGTCGCGGGCCTTCGGGCCCTGCGTCGCCGTGTCGGCATGATCTTCCAGCACTTCAACCTGCTGTCGTCCAAGACCGTCGAGCAGAACGTGGCTTTCCCGTTGAAGCTGGCCGGCCGGGCGCCCGCCGAGATCAAGGCGCGGACGGCCGAGCTGCTGGCGCGCGTGGGTCTATCCGAGCACGCCGCCAAGTATCCGGCCCAGCTGTCGGGCGGCCAGAAGCAGCGCGTCGGCATCGCCCGGGCGCTGGCCACGGCGCCCAAGATCCTGCTGTGCGACGAGGCCACCAGCGCGCTCGATCCGGAGACCACCGAGCAGATCCTGGCGCTGATCTCCGACCTCAACCGCGAGCTTGGCCTCACCATCGTGCTGATCACCCACGAGATGGACGTGGTGCGCCGCGTCTGCGACCGGGTGGCGGTGCTGGAGGGCGGCCGCGTCGTCGAACAGGGGCCGGTGGAAGAGGTGTTCCTGCACCCGGCCAGCGAGACGGCCCGCCGCTTCGTCGGCGAGGTCGAGGAGACGTCCGAGACCGCCCTGCCGGCCGGGGTGCTGGTGCGCCTGACCTTCAAGGGCGAGGCCACCTACAAGCCGGTGCTGGGCGCCGTGGCCCGCGAGACCGGCGTCGACTACTCGATCCTCGGCGGCCGCATCCACAAGCTGCGCGACACCCCGTACGGCCAGCTGACCCTGGCGCTGACCGGCGGCGACGTCGACGCCGCCGTCGCCCGCTTCGAGGCCGCCGACGTGCGGGTCGACCGCCTGGAGGGCCGCCCATGAGCCTGTTCTCGAACATCGACTGGGCCGATATCGCGGCCGCCACGCTCGACACCCTGACCATGCTCGGCGGCTCCATGGCCCTGACCGTGGTGCTGGGCCTGCCGCTGGGCGTGATCCTGTTCCTGACCGGCAAGGGTCAGATGCTGGAGAGCAAGGCCGCCCATACGGCGCTTGGCCTCCTGGTCAACATCCTGCGCTCGGTGCCGTTCGTCATCCTGCTGATCGTGATGATCCCACTGACGGTGCTGCTGGTCGGCACCTCGCTGGGCGTGGTCGGGGCTATCCCGCCCCTGGTGGTGGGCGCCGCGCCCTTCTACGCCCGCCTGGTCGAGACCGCCCTGCGCGAGGTCGACAAGGGCGTGGTCGAGGCCAGCTTCGCCCTGGGGGCCACGCGTCGCCAGGTGGTGCTGGGCGCGCTTCTGCCCGAGGCGATGCCGGGGATCATCGCCGGCGCGACGGTGACGGCCATCGCGCTGGTTTCCTACACGGCCATGGCCGGCGTGGTCGGGGCCGGCGGCCTTGGGGACCTGGCGATCCGCTTCGGCTACCAGCGCTTCCAGACCGACGTCATGGTGGTCACCGTCGTGCTGCTGCTGATCCTGGTGCAGGTGCTGCAGATGGTCGGCGACACGGTGGTGCGGAAGGTCTCGCACCGGTGATCGACATCGCGATCAGGCCCGCCGTCGACACCGACATCCCGGCCCTGGTCGCGCTGAACGCTCAGGTGCAGGCCCTGCACGCGGCCCTGTCGCCCGAGATCTTCAAGCCCGCCGTCGATCCGGCCGAGCTGGCGAGCTTCCTGCGTGCGACGCTGGACCAGCCGGCCCATCGGCTGCTGCTGGCGCAGGTCGACGGCGCGGCGGCCGGCTACGGCTGGGCCGAGGTGCAGGAGCGCGCCGAGACGCCCTTCGCCCTGGCCCGCCGGCGGCTCTACCTGCATCACCTGGCGGTCGACCCGGCGTTCCGCCGCCGGGGGATCGCCGCGGCCTTGCTGGCCGCGCTGGAAGACGAGGCCAGCGCCTTGGGCCTGTCCAGCGTGGTCCTCGACGCCTGGGCCGACAACGCCGGCGCCCAGGCCTTCTTCGACGCCGCCGGCTATGCGCCGCTGAACCTGACGCGGGCCAAGCGCCTGGGGTGATTGCGGGGCGGCGAGCGCGGCCTTAAGAACCCCGGATGACCGACGAAATCCTCTCCGCCCCGCCGCCCGAGCACTGGGACCAGGCGCTGGCCGACACCCTGCCGGGCCGCATCATCCTGGTGGGCCTGACCTTCCTCGACGCCGACGGCGAGATCGAGGACGTCGAGCAGTTCCACGGCGTCATCCTGTCGGCCGACCCGGAAGAGGGCATCCTCGTCGATCTGCTCACCGAGGAAGAGGACGGCGACACCTACCTGCTGCCGCCGCAGACCTCGAACATCAGGCCGGCCCAGCCGGGGACCTACACCCTGGCCAACGGCGAGGTGCTGGAGAACCCCGACTTCGTGTCGAACTGGACGATCCAGGGGCCCGAGGATCCGGCCAACGAGGCGTAGGCGCGGCTGGTATGGCCAATCTTCGCCGCGTCTTGAACTGGTCGCTGGTGGCGGTGGCCGCCGTGGTCGTTCTTTGGCCGCTCGGCTATGTCGCGGCCTCGGTCGTCGGGCTGACGGTAGTGCGCGATACCTCCGGCGAGGTCGTCAGCGCCGTGCTGACCAACGGCGGGGCGTGGAAGCAGCCGATGGCGCACCTGCCGTTTGGCGTGTTCGTAGGCATCGCCGATTCCGACGGTGAGATCCTGGTGCATTGCCGTGGAGGCGGCCGAAGCCAATTTGGCTATGTCACGCCCGGCATCTTCTCACGCGAGACCGTTCACGGCTGCGGAGCAGGCTCTTCCCCGCCTCAGGAAAACTGATTCCGCATCGGGGGCGTTTGTGCGCAATACCCTCCCGAAATTATCGACTTACCGGAGCCGTTCATGGTCGCCCGCCGCGCCG
This sequence comes from uncultured Caulobacter sp., assembly GCA_966252285.1. Lineage (GTDB taxonomy): Bacteria > Pseudomonadota > Alphaproteobacteria > Caulobacterales > Caulobacteraceae > Caulobacter. The sequence goes on along the minus strand of CBINOL010000025.1, from coordinate 3,930 downwards.
CACTCGTCAGCCTCGCCGCCTTCGCCCTGCTGGCCGCCTGCAGCCGCCAGCCCGCGCCGTCGGCGGCCGACACGCTGGTGGTCGGCGCCACCGCCGTGCCGCACGCCGAGGTCCTGGAGTTCATCAAGCCGAAGCTGGCGGCCGAAGGCCTGAAGCTCGACGTCAAGGTCTTCAACGACTACGTCCAGCCCAACGTGCAGCTGGCCGAGCGTCACCTCGACGCCAACTACTTCCAGACCGGCCCCTATCTCGACACCGTCAACGCCGACCGCGGCTGGGGCCTGGTGAAGGCAGCGGGCGTGCACATCGAGCCGCTGGGTGCCTATTCGGCCAAGATCAAGGCCATCGCCGAGCTGCCGGCCGGCGCCACGGTGGCCATTCCCAACGAGCCCAGCAACGGCGGCCGCGCCCTGCTGCTGCTGAATAAGAACGGCCTGATCACCCTGAAGGACCCGTCGAACCCGGTCTCGACCCTGAAGGACATCACCGCCAACCCGAAGGGCCTGAAGTTCAAGGAGCTGGAATCGGCGACCCTGCCGCGGGTGCTGAACCAGGTCGACCTGGCGGTGATCAACACCAACTACGCGCTGGACGCCAAGCTCGACCCGGCCAAGGACGCCCTGCTGATCGAGGACAAGACCAGCCCCTATGTGAACTTCCTGGTCACCCGCCCGGACAATGCTTCGGACCCGCGCGTGGCCAAGCTGGCCAAGGCCCTGACCTCGCCCGAGGTGAAGGCGTTCATGGCGCAGAAGTACAAGGGCGCGGTGGTTCCGGCGTTCTGATTTCCTCCTTTCGCTCTCCATTCAGGCCGTCATCCCGGAAAGCGCGCAGCGCTTATCCGGGACCCAGGGGACTGGGCGCGGCGCATTGATCCTCCACCCAACCGGTCGCCGGCGCTTTGCGGCGGCCCCTGGGTCCCGGATCTGCGGTCCGCTACGCGGCCCTTCGTCCGGGATGACGGGCGTTGGGTAGAGAGGCGAACGCGCTCTCGACAACTTCTGATTGTTAAGCTCTACTTGCGCTCTCGTAGAGGGGCGTGATGGTCAGCGGCAAGTCCTTGAAGGTGTCCGAGGCCGCGCCGCCCGTGCTCCAGGCCGAGCATGCCGTCCATACCGGCAAGACGGCCAAGACCGGCAAACCAAGCAAGGCGGCCTTGGTCGCCGCCCATCACACCGGCCACCGCGAACGGCTGAGGGAACGGGCCAGGGCCGGCGGCCTGGCGGCCCTGCCTGACTACGAACTGCTCGAGCTCTATCTCTTCCGCAGCCTGCCGCGCGGCGACGTCAAACCGCTGGCCAAGGCGTTGCTGGGCCGGTTCGGCTCGTTCGCGGGCGTGCTGGGCGCGACGGTGGAGGAGCTGAAGACCGTTCCCGGCGTCGGCGAGACGGCGGCGGTGGATCTGAAGATCCTGCACGAGGCCACGCTGCGGGCGGGACGCGAGGGCATCACCAAGCGGCCGGTGATCTCGTCGTGGACGGCGCTCCTGGGGTATGTCCGCGTCGCCCTGGCCAACGAGTCCCGCGAGCAGTTCCGGGTGCTGTTTCTCGACAAGAAGAACCAGCTGATCGCCGACGAGGTGATGAACCACGGCACGGTCGACCACGCGCCGGTCTATCCGCGCGAGGTGATGCGCCGGGCGCTGGAGCTTTCCAGCTCCAACCTGATCCTGCTGCACAACCATCCCAGTGGCGATCCGACCCCTTCGCGCCCCGACATCGAGATGACCAAGCAGATCATCACCGCTGGCAAGGCGCTGAGCATCGCCATTCACGATCACCTGGTGGTCGGTCGCGACGGTGTGGCCAGCTTCAAGGCGCTGGGGTTGATCTGACGCTCACCCATGAAAAGTTGGCGCGAGAAAATCTAATATCCTTGACGCAGGACGCGGCACCTCCGAGCTTGGCCGGATCAGCTGTTCTGGAGTGTTCCATGCGTCGCCTGCTGTCAGTCCTCCTCGGCTCGGCCGCCCTCATGGGCGCCGCCGCCCACGCCGCCGAGGCGCCGGTCTCGAAAGCGGACAAGGCGCTGCACGAGCGCATCCTGACCCTCGACACCCACCTCGACACGCCCGAGCACTTCGCCCGGCCCGGCTGGAGCATGGTCGATCGCCACAGCGTGCCGCAGGACTTCAGCCAGGTTGATTTGCCGCGCATGAACGACGGCGGCCTCGATGGCGGCTTCTTCGTGATCTACACTGGCCAGGGCGACCTCACCGCCGAGGGCTATCGCGGGGCCCGCGACTTCGCCCTGACCCGCGCGACCGAGATCCGCGAGATGGTCGCCGCGCACAGCGACAAGTTCGAGCTGGCCTACACGCCGGAAGACGCGATCCGCATCAACAAGGCCGGCAAGAAGTTCGCCTTCCAGAGCATCGAAAACAGCTGGCCGATGGGTGAGGACCTCACCCTGATGCAGACCTTCTATGGCGCGGGCGTGCGGATGGCGGGCCCCGTTCACTTCCGCAACAACCAGTTCGCCGACAGCTCGACCGACCCCAAGGGCAAGATCTGGAACGGCTTCTCGCCGCTCGGTCTGCGCTGGCTGGCCGAGGCCAACCGCCTGGGCATGCTGATCGACGTCAGCCACGCCTCGGACGACGTCGTCGACCAGGCCGTGGCCCTGTCGAAGGTTCCGGTCATCGCCTCGCACTCGGGCGCCCGGGCCGTGTTCGACCACCCGCGCAATCTCGACGACGCGCACATCCGCAAGATCGCCGAGAGCGGCGGGGCGATCTGCATCAACTCGGTCTATCTGCGCGCCTCGACCAACAGCCCTGAGCGCAAGGCGGCGCTGGAGGCCCTGGGTCGTGGGCCAGGCGACGACGCCACCCAGGCCGATTTCGTCGCCTACGCCAAGAAGCGCGCCGAGCTGGACAAGAAGTTCCCGCCGGTCCGCGCCAACTTCGACACCTTCATGGACAGCATGAACCACGTGCTGAAGATCGGCGGCGCCAAGGCCGTCTGCGTCGGCGCCGACTGGGACGGCGGCGGCGGCGTCGAGGGCCTGGAAGACGTGGCCGACCTGCCCAAGATCACCGCCCGCCTGAAGGCCGCCGGCTACAGCGACGCCGACATCGAGGCGATCTGGAGCGGCAACGTGCTGCGCCTGCTGGGCCAGGCCCAGGCCTATGCCAAGGGGGCGGGGGCGGCGAAGTAGTATCCAAGAAAGCCCTCCCCCTCGATGGGGGAGGGTTGGGTGGGGGTGCTGCTGCGTGGGATGCCGCGCACGGCCGCCAACTCAGTAGATCATCCCCATCCCCGACCCTTCCCCCATCAAGGGGGAAGGGAGCTAGCGCGTTGCGAACCTTCGCCAAACCCGCCAGCCCAACAGCACCGTCAGGATGCCCGCATAGACCAGCGGCGGCCGGTGGTCGGCCTTCACCAGCAGGTAGTAGTGGGCCACGCCCAGCGGCACGATCACGTAGATCAGCCAGTGCAACCGGCTCCAGGCCGCGCGGCCCATGCGGATGACCCAGCCGTTGGTCGAGGTCACCGCCAGCGGAACCAGCATCACGAACGCCGCCATTCCCAAGGTGATGAACGGCCGCTTGAGGATGTCCTTCACGAGCTGGCCGAAGTCGAAATAGAGGTCGACGCCGATGTAGCTGAGAAGGTGCAGCGTCACATAGGCGAAGGCGAAGAGGCCGATGGTCCGCCGAAAGCGCACGAGGCGGGGCTTCTTCAGGATCACGGCGGCGGGGGTGATGGCCAGGCCGACGAGCAGCAGCCGCAGGCCCCAGACCCCCAGCTGCCGCACCAGGGTCTCGATCGGATTGACGCCCAGGTCGCCGGTGAAGGCCCGGAACGCCAGCCAGGCAAACGGCGCGGCGCAGGCCAGCCAGACGGCGGCGTAGACCAGGTTGTCGCGGATCTTGGAGGGGCGTTTCTTTCGAGCCCTTCCCCCTTGATGGGGGAAGGGTTGGGATGG
>CBINOL010000024.1:0-46585 GCA_966252285.1 uncultured Caulobacter sp. | reverse complement strand
TGCCGGTGGGGTGGAACTGCACGAATTCCATGTCCTGCAGCGGCAGGCCGGCGCGCAGCGCCATGGCGTTGCCGTCGCCCGTGCAGGTGTGGGCCGAGGTGGCCGAGAAGTAGGCCCGGCCGTAGCCGCCGGTGGCCAGGATCACGGTCTGGGCCTGGAAGCGGTGCAGGGTGCCGTCGTCGAGCTTCCACGCGGTCACGCCGCGGCAGGCGCCGTCTTCCATGATTAGGTCGAGGGCGAAGTACTCGATGAAGAACTCGGTGTCGTGGGCCAGCGACTGGCCGTACATCGTGTGCAGCATGGCGTGACCGGTGCGGTCGGCCGCGGCGCAGGTGCGCTGGATCGGGCCTTCGCCGAAGTTCTTGGTCATGCCGCCGAAGGCGCGCTGGTAGATCTTGCCTTCGCTGGTGCGCGAGAACGGCACGCCCCAGTGCTCGAGCTCATAGACCGCCGCCGGAGCGTTGCGGGTCAGGTACTCGATGGCGTCCTGGTCGCCCAGCCAGTCCGAACCCTTGACGGTGTCGAACATGTGCCAGCGCCAGTCGTCCTGGCCCATGTTGCCGAGCGAGGCCGAGATGCCGCCCTGGGCCGCCACGGTGTGGCTGCGGGTCGGGAACACCTTGGTGATGCAGGCGGTCTTGAGGCCGGCTTGCGCGGCGCCGAGCGCGGCGCGGAGGCCCGAGCCGCCGGCGCCCACGACGACGACGTCGAACTTGTGGTCGATGAACGTATAGGCCGACATCAAAGGGCTCCGGTGAAGGCGATCTTCAGGATCGAGACGATCCCGGCGGCGCCCGCGAGCATGCAGACGAAGAGGTTGCCGATGACGAGGGCGGCCTTCGGGGCGAACGCCTCGACATAGTCCTCGATGACCACCTGGATGGCGTTCTTCAGGTGCACCAGCAGCGCGATGAACAGCAGCGACAGCAGGACGGCGTTGATCGGAATCGCCACCCAGGCCGCGACGGTGTCGAAGTCCGAACCGGCCAGGCGGATGCCGGCGAAGGCGCCCCAGATGAACAGCGGCACCAGGGCCAGGCCCGAGACGCGCTCGGAGATGAAGTGGCCCACGCCGTGGTGCGAGGCGCCCAGGCCGCGCGCGCGCGACAGCGGGGTGCGGAATTGGCTCTTGGAGGTGCTCATGGTCAGATCGCTCCGGTCGCGAGGGCGATGATCCAGGTGACGACGGCGGCGACGACCGCGAACGCGATCACAACCACGCCGGTCAGGTTGGCCGTCTTCGGATCGAAGCCCTTGCCCAGGTCCCAGAAGGACTGACGGATGATGTAGGCGACGTTGTAGAAGACCGCGACCGTGATGCCGAACAGCACCAGCTTGCCCAGCGGCGAACCCAGAACGCCGGTGTAGCAGGCGTAGTGGTCGGGGCCCGAGGCCAGGGCCAGGGCCCAGCCGGCCAGCAGGAGGACGCCGACATAGAGGGCGAACAGGCTGGCGCGGTGCAGGATCGAGCACGCCATGGTGATGTGCCAGCGCCAGACCTGGAGGTGCGGCGACAGCGGACGCTCAGGGAGCCCCCGGCTCGTCTCGGTCATTTTTACGTCCAACCTGTGGATTTGTGCGTTGCGGGACGCTTTTAAGCGCGAGCGCCGGGGTGTCAACGAAACGGCCGTTACTTGAGATACGTTCGCATTTCACCCGATGGGAGAATGAAGGAACCTCTCTAGCAAAGCTTGCGTTATCGCTGGCTGTTGAGCGGGGGATGACCTTCAGGCGATGAACTTCAAGCGATGACGGGGCCGATCGATTTCGCGACGGTGTTCGATCGTCTGCCGACGCCATACATGATGCTGGACCGGGACCTGCGGTACGTCGCCGCCAACCAGGCCTATCTGGAAACCCTCGGCCGCGCCTGGGCCGAGCTCGACGGCGCCTTCCTGTTCGAGGCCTTCCCCAGCGAGGGCGAGTCGCGCGAGCGGCTGGAAAGCTCGCTGCTGCGCGCCCGGGACCTGGGCAAGGTCGACCACCTGCCCCTGATCCCCTACGCCATCGAGCGTCCGGCCCACCTGGGCGGCGGATTCGAGGACCGGATCTGGAGCGCCACCCACACCCCGATTCCCGGCCCCGACGGCAGGACCGCCTACATCGTCCAGCACACCCAGGACGTCACCGCCATCCAGCGGCTCAAGGAGGTGGCCTTCGGCCGGGGCGAGATGGCCATGCTGCAGGACGACGTGCTGCTGCGGGCCGGGGCGGCCGGGGCCCAGAACGACGACCTGAGGCGGCTGTTCATGCAGGCCCCCAGCTTCATGGCCGTGCTGCGCGGACCCGAGCACCGCTTCGACCTGGTCAACAACGCCTACACCCAGCTGATCGGCTGGCGCGACGTGGTCGGCCTGCCGCTGCGCGAGGCGCTGCCCGAAGTTGTGGAACAGGGCTTCGTGACCCTGCTCGACCGGGTGACCGCCAGCGCCGAGGCCTTCATCGGCCGCGAGATCAAGGTCGCCCTGCAGCGCACGCCCGACGGACCGCTGGAGGACCGCTTCCTCGACTTCATCTACCAGCCGATCATCGAGCCGGACGGTTCGGTCTCCGGCGTGCTGGTCGAAGGCTCGGACGTTACGGACAAGGTGCTGGCCGGCGAGCAGCAGCGACTGCTGCTCGACGAGCTGAACCATCGCGTCAAGAACACCCTGGCCACGGTGCAGGCCATCGCCCGCCAGACCCTGCGCGGCGCCCTGACGCCGGAGGCCTTCGCCCGCGCCTTCGAGGCCCGGCTTCTGGCCCTGTCGCAGACCCACAACGCCCTGACCGACAGCCAGTGGGCGGGCGCGGGCCTGCGCCAGATCCTGGGACAGGAACTGGCGCCCTACGATCCGGCCCGCATCGTCATGGACGGCCCCGACCTCAACCTGCCCGCCCGCGTGGCCCTGTCGCTGGGCATGGTGTTCCACGAGCTGGCCACCAACGCCGCCAAGTACGGGGCGCTGAGCAGCGACACCGGCCGCCTGCTGCTGACCTGGCGCGCCGAGCCGCCGGGCATGCTGGCCTTCGAATGGCGCGAGGCCGGCGGCCCGGCCGTGGCCGCCCCCAGTCGCCGCGGCTTCGGCTCGCGCCTGATCGAGCGCAGCATCGGCGCGGAGCTGCGCGGGGAAGTGGCCATCGATTATGCGCCGGAGGGGCTGGTCTGCCGGTTCACGGTGTCGCTGGATCGGGTGTTTTAAAAATCCCTCTCTCTTTGAGAGAGGGAGGGGCCCGCGCCGAAGGCGCGGGAGGGTGAGAGGTTACAATCTCTCCGGATTAGGCTCGGCGCTATTTCCGGCCGACGGTGAAACCCCTCACCCTCCCGCCGCTGCGCGGCGGGCCCCTCCCTATGGAAGAGGGGTTTGGAGCCTAGTCCCGGACCCGCCCCACATAGTCCGCAGACCGCATCTCCTGCAGGCGCGACACCGTCCGCTCGAACTCGAACGAGCCGTCGCCGGCCGGGTACAGGGCCTCGGGCTCGCCGGCGGCCAGGGCCACCAGCTTGGCGTCGGCCTCGTAGAGGGCGTCGATCAGGGTGTTGAAGCGCTTGGCCGCGTCCCGCTTCTCGGGGACCAGCAGCGGAATGTCTTCCAGGAAGATGGTGTGGAAGCGCTCGGCCAGGGCCAGGTAGTCCTGGGGCCCCAGCGCCTGCTGGCAGAGACTGGCGAACGAGCTGCGCACCAGGCCGCCGGCGGCGCGCGGCAAGCGCAGCTTGCGGCCCATCACCTCCAGCGTCGCGCCGGTCTCCTCGGCGCCGTCCAGCATGTCGAGCCAGAGCTTGTCGAACTCGGCTTCGGTGGCCTTGTCGACGGGCGACAGCCAGGTGCGGCCGGCCCGCAGGCGATCCAGGCGGAAGTCCACCGGCCCGCGCACGGCCACCACCTCCATCTTCTCCTTCAGCATGGCGATGAAGGGGGTGAAGAGCTGGCGGTTGAGGCCGTCCTTGTAGAGGTCGTCGGGCGGGCGGTTGGAGGTGGCCACCAGCGTGACCCCCTCGGCGAACAGCGCCTCGAACAGCCGGCCCAGGATCATGGCGTCGGCGATGTCGGTGACCTGCAGCTCGTCGAAGCACAGCAGGCGGGCTTCCCCGGCGATCAGCTCGGCGGTCGGCGCGATCGGGTCGTCGCCCTTGTGGCGGCCGAAGCGCGCCTTGCGTTCGGCGCTGTCGCCCTTGCGCCAGGCGTCGATGTGGGCGTGCACCTCGGCCATGAAGACGTGGAAGTGGACGCGGCGCTTGCGGTGCACCGGAGCGCTGTCGAAGAACAGGTCCATGACCATCGACTTGCCGCGGCCGACCGGACCCCAGATGTAGAGGCCGCGCTGGCTCTTGGGCTTGCGGCCGAAGAACGAGAAGCTGGGCTCGCCGGCGTTGTCGAGGTCTGACTCCAGGCGGGCCAGGGCGTCGATGGCGGCGGCCTGGGCGACGTCGGGGCGGATCTCGCCGGCGGCGAGACGCTCACGATAGGCGGTGCGTACGGACTGGGGCATCGGGGATGCGGGTTAGCGCGTGGAGCCGCCGGGGGGAACCCTCTCCCTGAAGGGAGAGGTGGCGCCGACGGCGACGGCGCGGGACGTGACTGCGAAACCGGCCGTCTCTCCGGCAGTTGACAACGCCCCCCCTCCGGCGCTTCGCGCCACCTCCCCCAGAGGGGGAGGATCTTTGCGTCGCCCTCTCCTCCCCCGCTTCGCGAGGGAGGAATAGAAAGAGCCCCGGCCTTTCGGGCCGGGGCTCTTCTGAAACTTGGTGTCGGGCGATCAGGCCACCCGGGCGACCTTCTTGGCCTTGGCCATCGCCCGGTCGCGGCGCAGGCGCGACAGGTGGTCGATGAACAGCACGCCTTCCAGGTGATCCATCTCGTGCTGGATGCAGACCGCGAACAGGCCCTCGGCCTCTTCTTCCACCTTCTCGCCCTGGTAGTTCAGGTAGCGCACCTTGATGCGGGCCGGGCGTTCGACGGCGTCGAAATACTCCGGCACCGACAGGCAGCCTTCCTCGTAGACGAACAGCTCTTCCGACGGATCGAACAGCTCGGGATTGATGAAGTAGCGCGGCGCCGGCTCTTCTTCCTCGCGGGCCAGGTCCATGACGATGATGCGCACGGGCTCGCCGATCTGCACGGCGGCCAGGCCGATGCCGGGCGCGTCGTACATGGTCTCCAGCATGTCATCCATCAGGGCGCGCACCTCGTCGGTGACGGCCGCGACGGGCGTGGAGATCTTCTTCAGCGTCGCCAGGTCGGCGGCGTTATCGATGGTGAGGATGCGACGGATAGCCATAACGGGACTCAGGTAGGCGTCCCGTTTCCAAGGGTCAAGGCGGGGTTTTGTCCCACCCCGCCACCAGAACCGTTTGAGGCGTCTGAGATTTCCAGCTTGGTGACCGGCCGCACGGCGGTGTCGACGCCGGCCAGTTCCTCGATGCCCTTGCCGCCGTGCTCGACCTTCAGCTTCTCGAACTCGCGGGCCTTGGGCAGCACCCGGCTCTCCAGCGAACCGACGAAGGCGTTGTACTTGTCGACGGCGGCCGACAGCGACTTGCCCATGCCGGCCACGTGGCCGCCCATGTCGGCCACGCGCTTGTAAAGCTCGCGGCCCAGGGCGGCGACCTCGACGGCGTTCTTGGCCTGCTCCTCGACCCGCCAGCCGTAGGACACCGCCTTGCACAGCGCGAACAGGGTCGAGGGCGTGGCGATGATCACCCGCTTTTCCATCGCCTCGGTCATCAGTTCGGGCGCGCGCTCCAGGGCGGCGGCCAGGATGCCGTCGCCAGGCACGAACATGGCCACGAAGTCGGGCGAGACCTCCAGGGCGTCCCAATAGGCCTTGGCCGACAGCGACTGGATGTGGGCGCGCAAGGATGCGGCGTGGCGCAGATAGGCCGCCTCTCGGGTGACGTCGTCGGGCGCGTCCTGGGCTTCCAGATAGGCGGTCAGCGAGCACTTGGCGTCGATGACGAAGGCGGCGTTGCGCGGCATGCGCACCACCACGTCGGGACGCACGCGGCCGCCGTCCAGCTGCACCTGCTCGGTGAAGTCGACGCCGTGCTTGAGGCCGGCCATCTCCAGCACATTGCGCAGCATCTGCTCGCCCCAGCGGCCCTGCACGCCGGCCCCGCGGCGCAGGGCGGCCGACAGCTTGCGGGCCTCGGTCTGGGTGGCGGTCGAGGCCTCCATCAGGGCGGCGATCTGGGCTTTCAGGCCGCCGGTCTCCTCGGCGCGGGTCTTTTCGACGGCGGTGACCTGGGCCTCGAACTTGGCCAGGGTCTCGGCCACCGGCTTCAGCTGGGCCTCCAGCCGCGCGTGGGTCAGCTGATCGCGGCTCTTGGCGTTCTCGTCGGCCCGCTTGATCAGCTGCTCGGCCACCGCCTGGGCGCTCTTTTCGGCCTGGGCGCGGATCAGCTCGATCTGGGTGGCCGACTGGTCCTCCAGCATGCGGTGGCGCTCCAGCGCCTGCTCCAGCTGCGAACTCAGCCGCCAGGTCTCCTGCTCGGCGGCGGCCGCCTTGCGCTGGGCCATGATCGCCCACACCACCGCGCCGGCGGCGGCGAGCAGGAACACCAGGGCGAGGATCAGGTAGGGGTCGACGGCGTCGTTCATGCTCCGTTCTTAGCCGGAGTCGACGGCGCAAGGAAGGCGGGTCGCGACGGACCGACGTGATGCGTCAGGTGACGGGCCGCGCGCAGGCGTCGCCCGCCAGGCGCGCATCGAGCGTCGCCAGAATCTCGGCGATGTGCGGCGCGGGCGTCGAGTGGATCACCGCCGGCCGCGCCTCGCGGAAGGCGACGCAGGCCTGCGGGACGCGGCCCATGGCCAGCAGGGCCTCGCCGCGCTCAAGACCGGCCCCGGTCCAGAACCAGCTGTCCCCGTCGATCCCGGCCTTCCGGGCGAGCGCCAGGCCCCGGTCGATCGTCGCCAGGGCGGCGGGCGCGTCGCCCGACAGCCGCAGGGCGCGGGCCAGCGACACCTCCGAAGCGCCGTCGCTCGCTCGCCCCTCGGCCTTGGCGTGAGCCTTCCAGAGGGCGTCCGAGAGCCGCAGGAACCCGACCGCCTCGCGCGCGGCGTCCACCTTCAGGAGATCCCTGCCGAAACCGCCGAAGGCCTCGGCCACCGACGCGACGGCCACGTCGCCGGCCCAGAGACCGGTGGTGATCTGGTCGAGGACGGTCGCGTTCGGCAGCAGAAAGCGCTCGCCGTCCACCAGGATCGCGGCCTTGCGGCTCGCGTCGATCACGCCGGCCCGGTCGCCGGCGGCGGCCAAGGCGTGCGAGCGGGCCACGTAGAGGCGCATCAGGCCGGCCTTGCGGTCTCGCCGGGAGAAGCCGTCGGGCGCCTGGGCTAACCGGGCCTCGGAAAGGCTGATCGCCTCGCCGAACCGGTCGGCGGCGCTCCGGGCGTCGCCGGACAGTTCCAGCAGGTCGCCTTCGGTTCGCAGCGCGGCCATGAGCTCCAACTGGTCCCTGTCGGCGTCACCGCCGCCGACCTCCACGATCGATCGCCAGCGGCCTACGTTGGCCTGGGCGTAGGCCAGGCTCGGCCTGCGGTCGGGCGCGCCGTTCATCTGGTAGATCAGCTGCGAGGTGATCTGGGCCAAGGCGCGCGGATCGCTCTCGCCAGCTTGCCGCCCCGACCGCCAGGCGGCCAGAGCGCCGGCCTCGTCGCCCTGGCGCAGCCGAGCGACCGCCAGCGCGCTCCAGGCGCCGTCGGACGGCTCCACCCGCACGCGCCGCTCGGCCAGGCTCAGGGCCTCGACCGCGCGACCCGACGATTGCAGCACCCCTTGCAGGAACATCCAGTCGCTGCTGCGCGGCCCCGCGTCGGCGCAATTGGCGCGCACCGCCGCCACGGTGGTTTCGGGCTTGAAGGGGTAAGGCGCCGGATCGCGCAGGAAATGACCCCAGAACGCCGCGTAGCGGATCCCGGCCGGCTCCGACAGCGGCGCCGCCAGCGACCCGGCCGTCTCCTCGCACAGGGCCCGCGCCTCGGCCTCGTCGGCGACGGCGGGCTGGGCGGCGGCGAGCGCGAGGGCGGCGAGCAGCGAAATCATCGCGGGAAAGCTACGGGCGACGCCATCCAAAGTCGAGCTTGCGTGATCAGTCCGCCGCCCGCCAAGCCTGCAGCGGAACCACCGTCGCGCAGGCCGGACCGCCGTCCTTGGCGCGGCCGGGCAGCAGCACCTCGAGCACCGCGCCTTCCAGGGCCCGCGCCAGCAGGTCGGCCGGGATCGTATGGATGTCGATCTTGGCGCGCCTCGTCCAGGTCGAGGCGTGCTGGCCGGCCGAGGTTCCGATGGCGATGTAGACGAACCGCCGGCTGGGCCCTTCGCTGCGCACGAACTCGCCCAGGAACCGCGGCCCCGGCGCGACGCGCACCGAAACGTCGAAGGCCAGGGAGGCCTCGCCGGCGACTGCCGGCCCCACGGGGTGGTTCTTCTTGTCCTGCAGGCTGTAGGCGACGCCAGGCACGGGATCCTGGATACGCAGCCTCAGCGTGATCGGCTGACCGGTCATGGCGTTCCTCCCGGGGCGGAACCGTAGCCGACGCCGCGCCCGGGGCAAATGGTCGGCCCAGGCCGCAAGGTCTGAACCATTTTCACCGAGCTTCCTCGCGCAGGCGGGGATCCAAGCCGAGTCAGCGGATCACCCACAGCCGCGCCTCCTCCTGAACGTCAGCTTGGGTCCCCGCCTTCGCGGGGAAAGACGGGCTGGGGGCCCAAGCAGATGAATAGCCCCCTACTTCGCGTATCGCGCCGCCACCGGCTCGTAGCGGTCCCAGACCTGGCCGTCGGCCAGCGAGCGCAGCAGCTTCAGGTACTCGGCGTGCGACCAGGCCAGGGGCGTGGCCGAGTCCGTGCCCTCGCCGGTCACGTACGGATGGCGGGTCTTGGCGCCGACGCCGTCCCACACCTGTTCGGGGATCAGCAGGCCGTCATTGGCGAAGAGCTCGATGCCCTTGACGTAGCGGGCGCGGATGGCGGCGATCTGGGCCTTGCTCGGCTTGCCCTTCTCGGCGGCCAGGGCCAGCTCGTAGTGGCCGCGCTCGCCGGTGAAGATCGGCCACACCCGACCGCGCTGGCCGGGGCTCATTTCCCCGCCCTCGCCGTAATTGCCGCCGGTCTTGGCGTCCTCGCCATAGCCGTCGACGTCGTAGCGCCGCCAGCCGGGGAAGCTGCCCTTCACGCCCGGGAAGCTGAAGTCGTAGCGCACGCGGTACATGTCCTCGCGGGCCGTGTCGTCCAGCTCCGGCAGGCTGCCGACGATGTGGCTGTCGTCGGCCCGGCGCACGCCGTAGCGAACGAGCTCCAGGAACCCGCCGTCGACCACCTCGTCCTCGGGCGGAGCGATCTGGCCGTTGGCCGCGCCGATCGGGGCCTTGTCGTTGGGGTCCTCGTTCTTGTTCAGGCGCATGAAGTACGATCCGTCGCCGAACTTGCCGCTGGCGGTGAACATCCGCGCCTCGACCTTGGCCGAATAGGCGTCGGCGGTGGCGCGATAGCGGTCGCCCGACTTGGCGTCGCCAGCCAGGTCGGCGATCTCGCCGGCGGTGACCAGACCCGCGATCACCGCGGCCGTGGTCGAGGGCGAGTGGCCGTCCTGCTCTTCCCAGCGCTCCTGCTGGGTGTAGGGCGGGGTGATGGTCGCCTTGTTCCAGCCGATGCCGACCTTGCCGCCGTCGACCAGGAAGTCGGCGGCCGGCTTGATCATGCGGGCGTAATAGGCCTTCAGGTCCGGCTCCGACAGCCAGCCCAGCTTCCACAGCTTCCAGCCCAGCATGATCGGCATGGCCGTCTGGTCGAGCTGGACGCCGACCCACTCGGGGGTGCCGTCGACCTCGGTCTTCTGCAGGAACCAGCCGCCCGCGCCCTTGTTGCCGGGCGTCTTCTCGCCGACCTGCACGGTGGGCAGATAGTGGAAGGCCGCCAGGGGCGTTTCCTTGTCGCCCAGGGCCGCCAGGGCCATGGCGCACTGGTAGAAGTCGCGCGGCCAGACGGCCTTGTAGCCGGTCGAGGGCTTGGAGGCGTCCACCGTGTCGCCCCAGGGGTTCGACAGCGAGGCGATCAGGGCGCCGGCATAGGTGCGGTCTTCCTGCACCTTCAGCATCAGGGCGCTGGCATAGGCCAGCTTGCCGCCGTCGGCGCTTTCCTTGGCCACGCGCGGCAGTTCGGTCAGCGAGGCGATGTAGTCGGCCCAGCCCACATGGGCGCCCTCGCCGTTGTAGCGGGCCAGCACCTCGTCATAGCCGGTCTTCAGGCTGGCCATGGCCGTCTGGGCCGAGGCGCCCGGGTCGGCGCCGAAGCCGATGGCGAAGTCGTAGGTCGCAACGCCCGAGGCCTGGGTCGGCAGCTGAGCGGCCAGCACGATCGCGCCCTTGGCTTCGGAGCCGCCGGCCAGCACGCCGTCGTCGCCGAGGATCTTCAGGGCGTCATTGCCTTCCAGCTTGGCGGCCGCCGCCTTGGCGAAGGGGCGATCGCCTCGCAGGGTCAGATAGACCTTGCCCTCGCCGGCCGTCAGCGCCTGGGCGCCGGCCGAGCCGACGTCGTTGCCGCCGGTGTTGGCCATATGCGGTTCCAGCACCAGGAACGGCGTGATCGAGCCCTTCAGCGCCTTGACCGTCACCCGCAGGAACAGGGCGTGACGGTCGGGATCGGTGAAGATCCGCTTCTCGATGACGAAGCGGCCGGCCTTGTCGGTGGTGGTGATCTTGTAGGCCGGCGACAGCGGACGGCCCTTTTTGTCCGTATACAGATATTCGGTCTTGGCCGTGGTGTCGCGGCCCTCGACGGCGACGCCGTCGGCGGTCTTCACGGCGATCCGCATCTGCTTGATCTGGGCCTCGTGGATCAGGCCGTACATGGTTTCGGTCAGCACGCCGTCGGCGACCGAGAACCACACCTTCGACACCGCGCCGGTCGGACCGCCGTCCTTGTAGGCGCCGTCGACATAGGCCTCGTACGAGGCGCCGACGGCGGTCTTGGCCGAATAGGCCCAGGTGGTGGCCGGTTCGGCGGCTTGGGCGGCGCCGGCGACAGTGAGGGCCGAGGCGGCCAGGATCAGGGTCTTGAGGGTACGCATGAGGGACCTCACGAAGCAGACTTGGCCAGCCGCTTGGGCTCGCCCGGGTCGTTGACGGCGAAGACGGAGACGGCCGCGATCAGGAACGAGGCCGCGCCCAGCACAAGCGCGTAGATCGCCTGGCCGTCGAAGAAGGTCTTGAGCAGCAGGCCCAGCACCGTGGCGGCCAGCAATTGCGGGATGACGATGAAGAAATTGAAGATGCCCATGTAGACGCCCATCTTCCGCCCCGGCACCGAGCCCGACAGGATCGAATAGGGCGACGACAGGATCGAGCTCCAGGCGAAGCCGACGCCGACCATGCCGATGATCAGGAGCTTCGGGTCGCGGACTGCGAGGAATGACAGGAGGCCAAGCCCGCCGAGCATCAGGCACAGGGCATGGGCGACGCGGCGGCTGAAGGCGCGCGCGATGACCGGGATCAGCAGGGCCGCCAGGGCCGCCACGCCGTTGTAGACGCCGAACAGCACCCCCACCCAGTCGGCCCCGGCGTTGTAGGCGGCGGAGGTCACGTCGCCGGCGCCGTAGTGGAAGGCGGCGACCGCGGGGGTCGTGTAGATCCACATGGCGAACAGGCCAAACCACGAGAAGAACTGCACCACCGCCAGCTGCTTCATCGTGGCGGGCATGGCGAAGAGGTCCTCGACCACTTCGGAAAAGCCGTTGGCCGTGCGCCCCGCCCGTTTCAGCCGGCCGGCGGCCAGCTGCGCCATGCCGAAGCCGCCGATCAGGGCGGCCAGGACGTAGAGCTCTTTCTCCAGCTTGGCGGCATAGACGCCCGCCGCGACGGCGAGGCCGGCGATGGTCCAGATCGCGCCGCCGGTCAGGTAGGCGGAAACCGCGCGGCCCGGGCCGGCCTCGGTCGCGACGGCCTCGCCCTTTGCCGCCGCTTCGGCGGCCTCGAAGGCGGCCATCTGCTCGGGCGAGTATTCGCGGGTGGAAAAGACCGTCCACAGCACCGAGGCCAGCAAGGCCGCCCCGCCGACATAGAAGGCGATGCGCACCGACGGCGGGATCTGGCCGGCCGGGGCGGTGTTGGCCACATCGAGCCAGTTGGTCAGGATCCACGGCAGGCACGAGGCCAGCACGGCCCCGATCCCGATGAAGAAGCTCTGCATGGCGTAGCCGGCCGCGCGCTGCTCGTCGGGCAGGTTGTCGCCGACGAAGGCCCGGAAAGGCTCCATGGTGATGTTGATCGAGGCGTCCATGATCCACAGCGCCGAGGCCGCGATCCACAGGGTCGGCGAATTGGGCATCAGGATCAGGGCGGCCGTGGTCAGGATCGCGCCCCAGAAGAAATAGGGCCGCCGGCGCCCCAGCCTGCCCCAGGTCTTGTCGGACAGGTGGCCGATGATCGGCTGCACCAGGAGGCCGGTGGCCGGCGCGGCGATCCACAGGATGGCCAGGTGATCGATCTCGACGCCGAGGGTCTGGAAGATGCGGCTGGTGTTGGCGTTCTGCAGGCCAAAGCCGATCTGGATCCCGAAGAACCCGAAGCACATGTTCCAGATCTGGAAGAGGCTCAGCCTGGCCTTGGTCATCGCTTCCCCGCCTTGACGCCGCCGGTTGCCCCGGCCGTTTGCGCAAATATTTGCAATGCGCTTTTCGGCGGGCATTTGCGCATGGGGCGAAGGGGGATGCAATGAGGAAGTGGGTTTTTTGGTGGGCTTTATGGGTGGATACGGCCCTGAGATGAACTCGACGCCTGGCGCTTGAGGGGCCACACCTCGACGAGACGAACGCCTTCACAGCAATAATTCTCATAAATTTGCATCCCCCTAACCTCCCGCCATTCCCGCCCTTATGGCGGGGAATGACGGGGGCGAGGGGGCTTGCGCCCCGCCCCATCACGTAACATATATAATTACATGAAACGGAACAGCCGCCTCTCCGTCGCCCTGCACGTGCTGCTGCACATGGCCGAACAGGCCGACAAGGCGCTCACCTCCGACGTCCTGGCCTCGTGGGCCGCGACCAATCCGGTGGTCATCCGCCGCACCTTCGCAGGGCTCCGCGACGCCGGCATCGTCGGCTCGACCAAGGGCCACGGCGGCGGCTGGACGCTGCTGAAGCCGCTCGACGCCGTCACCCTGGCCGACATCCAGGCGGCGCTGGACGAGCCGCTGCTGGCGCTGGGCAAGGCCGAGGAAAGCCCCGGCTGCCTGGTCGAGAAGGCCGTCAACGCCGCCCTGGACGACGCGGTGGCCGAAGCCCGGCGCCTGCTGGACGAGCGGCTTTCCAAGATCACCCTGGCCGACCTGGCCGCCCAGATCGGCCCGCGCCGCGTCGTACTGGCGGCGGCGGGCTGCAAGGATCCCCATCATGAGTCATGACGTCATCGTCGTCGGCGGCAGCTTCGCCGGCCTGTCCGCCGCCATGCAGCTGGCCCGCGCCCGCCGCGAGGTGCTGGTGGTCGACGCCGGCCTGCCGCGCAACCGCTTCGCCGACGCCTCGCACGGCTTTCTCGGCCAGGACGGCAAGGCGCCGTTCGACATCCTGCGCGAGGCCCGCTGCCAATTGGCGGCCTATCCCACCGTGCGGTTCGCGGCGGCCGAGGCCCGCGACGCGGCGATCGAGGCGGTCGGCTTTTCGCTGGCGCTGAACGACGGCCGCACCGTGCGCGGCAAGCGCCTGGTGCTGGCCACCGGCGTCGCCGACCAGCTGCCCGACATCCCGGGCCTAAAACCCCGCTGGGGCGCCACCGTGCTGCACTGCCCCTACTGCCACGGCTACGAGGCGCGCGATCAGCGGCTGGGCGTGCTGGCCAGCGCCCCGATGGACCTGCACAAGGCCCAGATGATCCCCGACTGGGGACCCACCACCCTGTTCAGCCAGGGCCTGGCGATCGACGCGGCGACCCGCGAACAGCTCGCCGCGCGCGGCGTGGCGATCGAGGAGGTTCCCGTGGTCGAGCTGCTGGGCGACGAGCCGGACCTGTCCGGCGCCCGCCTGGCCGACGGCCGCGTCGTCGCCATCGAGGCGATCTTCGCCTCGCCGACCGTGCGCATGGCCAGCCCGCTGGCCGAGCGTCTGGGCTGCGCGCTGGAGGACGGCCCGCTGGGGCCGCTGATCCGCGTCGACGACTGGAAGGCCACCAGCGTGCCGGGCGTGTTCGCCGCCGGCGACGCCGCGCGGGCCAACCATAACGCCACCCTGGCCTCGGCGGATGGGGTGCTGGCGGGGGTGGGCGCGCACCGGTCGCTGGTGTTTGGGTAGGGCTTGCCTCACTCAGCCGAAAGTCCCCCGCGAAGGCGGGGGTCCAAGCTGAGCCCCAGAACGGTCAGCGGCGGCGGGAACCCCGCCACCGCTTGGATCCCCGCCTTCGCGGGGATGCTCGGATAAAAGGGACGAACCTACCGCTTCAGCGCCACGAACCGGATCGCCTGGCCGCCGCCGGGGGCCAGTTTCAGCTCCAGCACGTCAGCCGCGGTCACCTCGCGGGTCTCGATGACGATGTCCTGCGGGGCGGTCTTCCAGTCGGCCTTGTCGCCATCGCGATAGATCTCGGCGCGGTACTTGCGGCCCGGCTCCAGGAACGACAGCGGCGCCGAAAGCACCCGGCCCTGCTCGTCGCTGATCGCGCCCAGGTACCAGTCGTCGCTCTTGCGGTCCTTGCGGGCGATGGTGACGAAGTCGCCGATCTCGCCATTGACCACCTTGGTGTCGGCCCAGTCGACCGGCACGTCCTCGATGAACTTGAACGGCTTGGGGTTGGCCTCGTAGTTCTCGAGCAGGTCGGCGGCCATCTGGATCGGGCTGTAGATCACGACATACAGCGCCAACTGCTTGGCCCAGGTGGTGGCCACGCCGTCGGGGGCCTTGGTCTTCATGCCGAAGATGCCGGGCGTATAGTCCATCGGCCCGGCCAGCAGACGGGTGAAGACCAGGTTGGCCTCGTGCTCGGGCGGATTGCCCGGCTGGCCCCAGGCGCTGAACTCCATGCCCCGCGCGCCCTCGCGGCTGATCCAGTTGGGATAGGTGCGGCGAAGGCCCGTGTCCTTGATCGGCTCGTGGGCGTTGATGGCGATCTGGCGCTTGGCGGCGGCTTCCAGCACCCGCAGGTGATGCTGCGCCATCGGCTGGCTTTCGTGCCAGGCGAAGTGGACCTTGCCGTCCACGCCCAGCACCTGGGCGCCGCCGGCGTCGGCGACATAGCCGGTCTTCACGGCCGGCACGCCGACCGACTTGTAGAGGTCGAAGGCCGCGTCCATCTGGCGCTCGTAGACGACGGTGTTGCCGGCCGTCTCGTGGTGCCCGATCAGCACGACGCCCTTCTTGCGGGCGTAGTCCGTCAGCTTCTTCAGGTCGAAGTCGGGATAGGACTCGGTGAAGCTGAACTCCGAGCCGTCGGCGAACCAGGCGCCGTCCCAGCCCTTGTTCCAGCCCTCGACCAGCACCCCGCCCAGACCGTGCTTGGCGGCGAAGTCGATGTGGCGCATGACGTTCTCGTTGGTCGCGCCGTGCTTGGGGCCCGAACCCCAGGTCTTGTGGTCGAGGTGCATCTCCCACCAGACGCCGACATACTTCATCGGCTTGATCCACGAGACGTCGCCCAGCTTGTTGGGGTCGTTGAGATTGAGGATCAGGCTGGAGGTCACGAGGCCGCCGGCGCTGTCGGCGATCTGCAGGGTGCGCCAGGGGGTGGGGAACGGCAGGGCGCGCTCGACCTTGGCCTCGCCGATCCCCGGCGTCAGACTGGCCTTGAAGCGGCGATCCTGGGCGCGGGCCAGGTTCATGCCGGCGTAGTCGACCAGCGAAGCCTCGTGGATCGAGACGTGCAGGCCATCCTTGGTGCGCAGGGTCATCGGCGTCTGGGCGACGCTGACCTCTTCGACCGGCGTGGTGTTGTAGAGATATTCCTCGCGGTTCCACTCATAGGCCGGGATCCACCAGGCGGTGGCCTCGTCGACCAGGGAAAACTCGGTCAGCTCTTCGCCGATGCGGGCGGTCTTCAGATTGGGCTGCTCGGGAAACTCGTAGCGGAAGCCCAGGCCGTCGTCATAGAGCCGGAACACCACGTCGAGGCGCCGGTGCAGCGGGGTCTTCTCGACCAGGGTCACGCGCAGTTCGTTGAAGCGATTGCGCACGCTCTTGCGCTCGCCCCAGGGCAGGTCCCAGGTCTCGTCGACGCTGCGGGTCTCTTGGCCCGCGACCTCGAAATTGCGCTGCAGCTTGGGGGCGTCGACCAGGATGAAGCCCAGCTTCGACGCTGCCACCACCGGCCGCCCGAGGCGGCTGACGGCATAGGTCGGCTGGCCGTCGTTGTCGGTGGTCACCGTCACGCTCAGCACCTTGTCGGGCGAGGTGGCGGTCGCCGTCACGGCCGCGAGCGCGGGCGAAGCCGCCAGGGCCAGGGCGGCCGCGGCGAGAAGGCGCAGGATCATGCTTGGACTCCCCAGAACCTCGCCTCGCCGCACTTGCCAAGCACGGCGGGCGATGCGTTAAACAGGTCAGTGAAAAATTTTGCGGCAAGATTTGCATCAGCAATCCTTGGCGCCAGGGACGACAGGGGCGGGACACGGTGAGCAAGGGGGCGACGCGTCTGGAAGACCTGGCCAGGATGGCCGGCGTCTCGATCTCCACCGCCTCGCGGGCGCTGAACGACAGCCCCGCCGTCAACCAGCGCACCAAGCAGCTGATCTGGAAGCTGGCGCGCGAGATGGACTATCCGTTCCGCCGCTACATGCCCGCCGGCCCGATCGGCGCCGAGGGCACGATCGCCATCGTCGTGCCGCGCCCGCAGCACCGCGAGGGCCGGCTGTCGGACCCGTTCTTCCTCGAACTGTTCGCCGGCGTCGGCGAGGCGGCCCGCGAGCGCGGCTGCGATATCCTGGTCAGCCACGTGGCCCCGGGCAGTTTCGAAGACCTGTCGGCGGCCATGACCACCAGCCGCGCCGACGGGGTGATTTTCCTGGGTCAATCGTGGCTGCACACCGCCTTCAACCGCCTGGCCGAGACGGAAGGCCGCTTCGTGGTCTGGGGCGCGCAGCTGCCCGACCAGGCCTATTGCTCGGTCGGCTCGGACAACCCGCTGGGCGCCAAGCGCGCGACGCTGCACCTGGCGCGTCTCGGTAGAAAGCGCATCGTCTTCCTGGGCGACACCGAGGCGCCGGAAGCCATGCAGCGCCACCGCGGCTATCTCGACGCGGTCGAGCAGTTCGGCCTGGGCGTGGATCCCGACCTGATCGTGCCGGCCCACTTCGAGGTCGAGTCGGCCGAGGCCAGCATCGACAGCCTGATCCAGCGCGGGGTGAAGTTCGACGGCGTCGTCGCCGCCTCCGACCTGATCGCCCTGGGCGCCATCCGCGCCCTGCAGCACGCCGGCCTGTCGGTGCCCGGCGACGTCTCGGTGATCGGCTACGACGACGTGCCCTTCGCCCGCTACTCGCGCCCGGCCCTGTCGACGATATCGCAGGACACCGCCAAGGCGGGCCGGCTGATGGTGTCGAAGCTGCTGGACGCCAGCGGGCAAGGCGCCAGCCGCAGCGAGCGGGTGCCGACGGATCTGATCATTCGGGAGAGCTGCGGGGGGTGAGTTCCCCCTGCCCCCTTGGGGGGGGTTGGGGTGGGGGTGGGGGGGGACGCGGCGGCGGCCAAGCCAACCGGCCGACGTGGGATCACCCCCACCCAACCCTCCCCCATCGAGGGGGAGGGCTTTCACGCAGCGCTCCGCTTCGCCAACAAACCGCCCAGCGGCGGCACGGCGCCCGGCGCGCCCAGGTTGACGCTGTCGACCACGGCCCAGCCCTGCGGCAGGTCCCAGGCCACCGCCTCGAAACCGAGGTTGAACACGCACAGCATCGCCGCCTCGCCCTCGCCGCGCTCGAAGACCAGCAGCGGGGTGTTGGTGTCGACCAGATGCATGCCGCCGGTCTTCAGGGCCGGCCATTGGGCGCGCAGGCCGATCAGGCGGCGGGCGACGTGCAGGGTGGCGGCGGGGTCGGCTTCCTGCGCGTCCACAGACAGCGGCAGGTGCTCCGGATCGACCGGCAGCCACGGCTCGACGGTGGAGAAGCCGGCGTTGACCGCCCCGGCCGTCCACGGCATCGGCGTGCGGGCGCCGTCGCGGCCCAGGGTCTGGGGCCAGTTGGCGATGGCCTCGGGATCCACGAGGCGCTCGAACGGCACGTTGGCCTGGGGCAGGCCCAGTTCCTCGCCCTGATAGACGAAGACGTTGCCGCGCAGGGTCATCAGCAGCAGCAGGCCCATCTCGGCGAAGGCCTTGCGGTCGCGGCCGCGGGCCCAGCGCGACACCGCGCGCGGGGCGTCGTGGTTGGAGAAGGTCCAGGACGGCCAGCCCTCGCCCGCCGCGCCCGGCCAGTCGGCCGCGCCTCCACGCACCAGCTCGTCCTTCAGCTCGTCAGCATAGAGGTAGAGGAAGCTGTAGGCGCTGTTGAGGCGATCCTCGCCGGCCGTGAACCGCTTCATCTCCTCGTCGGCCCGATCACCGCCGATCTCGGCCACCGAGAAGCGGCCTTCGTACTGGTCGGTCAGGGCCCGCAGACGGGAGAGGAACTTCGGGATATCCGGGTGGCCCTGGTTGAAGACCTTGTCCTGGAAGTCGAACGGCCGCGTACGCTTGCCGCCCGGCGGCAGGGGCGGATTGTCCCGCAGCGACGGGTCGTGCATCGAGAAGTTGATGGCGTCGAAGCGGAAACCGTCGACCCCGCGCTCCAGCCAGAAGCGGGTGATGTCGAGCAGGGCCTCCTGCACTTTCGGATTGTGCAGGTTCAACTGCGGCTGCGAGGCCAGGAAGTTGTGCATGTAGTACTGGCCGCGCCGGGCGTCCCAGGTCCAGGCCGGACCGCCGAACACCGACTGCCAGTTGGACGGCGGCGAGCCGTCGGGCTTGGCGTCGGCCCAGACGTACCAATCCGCATACGGATTATCTCGGCTTTCGCGGCTCTGCGCGAACCACGGGTGCTCGTCGCTGGTGTGCGAGAAGACGAGATCGATGATGATCTTCACGCCCAGGCGATGGGCCTTTTCGATCAGGGCGTCGAAATCGGCCAGGGTTCCAAAGATCGGATCGACGTCGCGATAGTCGGCGACGTCGTAGCCGAAGTCCTTCATCGGCGAGGCGAAGAACGGCGACAGCCAGATCGCGTCCACCCCGAGCGAAGCGATATGCTCGAGGCGCGCGGTGATCCCCGGCAGGTCGCCCACTCCGTCGTCGTTGGAGTCGGCGTAGCTGCGCGGATAGACCTGATAGATCACCGCCCCACGCCACCATTCGGCGGGCGCGGCGAGAGAGGCGTCGGCGGGCTTGGTCAAGCTTTCGGTCGTCACTGGCGCGCGCCCTCCGAGACGCAGATCTTGTAGTCGAGCGGCGCGACGGTCACGCGATAGCTGCCGGGAGCCGCGGCCGCCGGAGCGCAGGCCCCGACCGCCGAGCGCCAGGCCGCGGAGGTCGTCTCGACCTCGACATGGGCGTCCACCGGCGCCGCGCCGGTGTTGAACAGGACCAGGACCTCGCGGCCCTGGAGGATGCGGGAGACGGCCAGCAGGCCCGGCTTGTCGCCGGCGGCGCGGATCACCTGCCGCCCCGAGCGCAAGGCGGGCTCGGCGGCGCGCACCTTGGCCATGCCGGAAATGGCGCGGTAGAGCGGCGCGGTCGCGTCGTAGCGATCGGCCGAGCCGCCATTGCCGCCGATCAGGCGGTTGTCGTTGTAGACGGCCACCTGGCTGGCGAACATGTCCTCGCGGGCGTCCTTGTCGTCGCCGTCGCCGGTAAAGCCCTGCTCGTCGCCGTAATAGAGGGTCGGGGCGCCGCGCAGGAACATCAGCATGGCGTGGGCCAGCACGTTGCGCTGGACCAGCTCGGCGTCTGGCGCGAGGGGGTGTCCGACCAGCAGACGGCGACCGAAACGGCCCATGTCGTGGTTGCCCAGGAAGGTGGGGATCTGCGGCCCGGCCGCCTCGCCGCCGCGATAGAGGGCGTCGGCGGCGTAGAGCTTGGCGAAGCGGTCGGTCCCGGCCTTGCCCGCCACGGTCTCGGTCACCGCCTGCTGGAAAGCGAAATCCAGCGGCGCCGGAAAGCCGTCGACCACGGTCGAGCGGGCCAGGGCCACCGGATCGGGATCGGCGACCTCGGCGAAGATGTGGAAGTTGGGGATGCCGCGCCTTGCCGCCCGTTCCTGCATGGCCGGCACGAAGGCCTGCCAGAACTGCGGGTTCACATGGCGGGCGGTGTCGACACGGAAGCCGTCGATCCCGAACTCGTCGATCCACTGGCCGTAGATCTCGATGAAGCCCTGAATGACGCGCGGGTTCTCGGTGTAGAGGTCGTCCAGCCCGGCGAAGTCGCCATAGAGCGAGCTCTCGCCGACGAAATCGCTCTCGCCGCGGTTATGGTACCAGATCGGATCGTTCAGCCAGTCGGGCTTCTTGACGTGAGCCTCGGCCGCCGGGACGTAGGGCGTGTAGGCGAAGTCGGGCCGGGTCAGCTTCGCAAAATTCTCGGCCGAGCCGTCGGCGTCGCCGGCGAAACCGGCGTTGATCGCCGCGCCCGAAACCCCGCCGCGCCGGCTGACCGGGTAGTCGGCCTTGCTCCGGTACTCGCAGCGGCGGCCCTCGCATTCCTTCAGCTTGATGACGTCGGCGGTGTGGTTGATGACGATGTCGAGATAGACCTTCATCCCCCGCGCATGGGCGGCGTCGACCAGGGCCTTGAAGTCGGCCTTGGTTCCCAGATGCGGGTCGACGTCGGTGAAGTCGGTGATCCAGTAGCCGTGATAGGCGGCGCTTTCCTGGCCCTTGGGACCCTGCACCGGCTTGTTGACGAAGATCGGCGCCAGCCAGATCGCCGTCGCGCCCAGGCCCTGCACATAGTCGAGCTTGCCGGCCAGGCCCTTGAAATCGCCGCCGTGGAAGAAGCCCTTGTCGGCCGGGTCGTAGCCGGTGGACAGGCGGTCGCCCGTGAGGCCGCCGCGATCGTTCGAGGGGTCGCCGTTGGCGAAGCGGTCGGCCAGGACGAAGTAGATCACCTCGTCCTGCGGAGGCCGGGCGCGGAAGGCTTCCGAGGCCGGGGCCGACAGGGCCGGAACGGCGGTCAGGGTCATGCCGGCGCAGCCGAGCGCGGCCGCCAGCCGCCCCCACCGATTGCGGGTGTTCATCCCCTGCCCCTCCATCCCTAGCGTCGCGATCCTGAACGATGCGTCGCCCAGGTCAATTTTGCATAGATTTGCAAAGCCGTTTGCAGGCTGTCAATCCATTCGCCTCGCAATCAGCCCACCAGCCCCTGTCGCACTGTGGCCAAATAGACGCAAAAACCCTTGCAAACGTGGAGTTCGCACGCCTGACGTGGCGTAACATGACAATCCGTCCATTTTTTCAGTTGCAAAAGTCGCAATGCGTTTGCAGTAATTTGCGCAACACGGCGCGGGAGAACCGCGCGGACCAACTTGCGGGAGGGAACACATGGACATCCGATTCAAGCTGCGCCGCGCGGCGCTGATGAGCGGGGCCGCCACCGGCCTGGCTCTGCTGCTCGCCGCCGGAACGGCCCAGGCGCAGACCCCGGCCGCCGGCCAGACCACCGAAGACAACGCCGTCGAGGAAATCACCGTCACCGGCATCCGGGCCTCGATCGAGAACTCGATCGCCCTGAAGAAGGCCTCCAGCTCGATCGTCGAGACGGTCTCGGCCGAAGACATCGGCAAGCTGCCCGACACCTCGATCGCCGAATCCCTGGCGCGCCTGCCGGGCCTGACCGCCCAGCGCCTCGACGGCCGCGCGCAGTCGATCTCGGTCCGCGGCCTGGGTCCCGACTTCAACACCGTGCTGCTGAACGGCCGCGAGCAGGTCTCGACCAGCGACAACCGCGGCGTCGAGTTCGACCAGTATCCGTCGGAAATCCTCAGCGGCGTGGTGGTCTACAAGACCCCGGACGCCGGCGTCGTCGGCCAGGGCTTGGCCGCCACCGTCGACCTGCGCACCATCCGCCCGCTCGACTACGGCAAGACGGTCATCTCGGCCAACGCCCGCTACGAGATGAACGGCGAGAAGAAGCTGAACCCCGACGCCAAGGACAAGGGCGGCCGCTTCAGCGCCACCTTCGTCGACCAGTTCGCCGACGACACCGTCGGCGTGGCCCTGTCGGTCTCGCACATCTCCTCGCCGACCCAGAGCCGCCGCTTCAACGCCTGGGGCTATCCGACCACGGGCACGGCCAACGACCTGGTGATCGGCGGCGCCAAGCCCTACAACCAGTCCAACAACCTCAAGCGCACCGGCGTGATCGGCGTGTTCGAGTACAAGCCGAACGACAAGTTCCACACCTCGCTCGACGCCTACTATTCCGACTTCAAGGAAAAGCAGATCCTGCGCGGCATCGAGCTGCCGCTGTACTGGAGCTCGGCCTCGCTGCAGCCCGGCTACACCGTCACCGACGGCTTCGTGACCGCCGGCACCTACACCGGGGTCAAGGGCGTGATGCGCAACGACCTCAACACCCGCAACGCCAAGCTGGCCTCGCTGGGCTGGAACACCGCCTACACGTTCGACAATGGCTGGACCGCCGTCGCCGACCTCTCGTGGTCGCACGCCGAGCGCAAGGACGTGATCTTCGAGTCCTATTCGGGCACCGGCCCCAGCGGCAGCGGCGCGACCGACACCTTGAGCTTCCGCACCACGCCGGGCGCGGGCACCATGTTCAGCTCGACGCTGGACTACACCAACGCCGCCCAGATCGTGCTGACCGACCCGCAAGGGTGGGGCGCGGGCGCGGCCGGCGGGGCGCTGACCCAGGCCGGCTTCTACAACACCCCGGAAATCGAGGACGAGCTGAAGGCGATCAAGCTGGCCGCCAAGCGCGACCTGTCCTGGGGCCCGATCAACAGCGTCGAGTTCGCCTACAACGGCAGCCTGCGCGAGAAGTCCAAGGAAGTGCACGAAAGCTTCCTGACCTTCGGCGGCCGCATCGCCGACGGCGCCCCGACCAGCCGCGCCATCCCGGCCGCGGCGATCCTGGGCACGGTCAGCCTCGACATGATCGGCATCAAGGGCATGCTGGCCTATGATCCGATGTACCTGCTGAAGAACGGCGTCTACACGCTGATCGCCGACCAGAACCCGGCCGTGCAGACCCGCAACTGGTCGGTGCGCGAAGAGGTCCACCTGGCCTACGCCAAGTTCGGCATCGACAGCACGCTGGGTTCGATCCCGGTGACCGGCAACGCCGGCGTCCAGGTGGTCTACACCGACCAGTTCTCGACTGGCGTAGCCGTCGACCCCAACAACGTCGCCAACCCGATGTCGACCGACGACGGCGACAAGTTCACCTACGTGCTGCCCAGCCTGAACCTGACCTTCGACCTCAGCAACGAGACCCTGCTGCGCGTCGGCCTGGCCCGCACCCTGGCCCGCGCCCGGATGGACGAACTGCGCGCCAGCCAGTCGTTCAACCAGAACCCGGCCTACCTGACCTCGACCAATCCGAGCCAGTCGTACTTCAGCGCCAACGGCGGCAACCCGCGCCTGCGTCCGTACATCGCCGACGGCGTCGACCTGTCGCTGGAGAAGTACTTCGGCCGCTCGGCCTACGTCTCGGTGGCCGCCTACTACAAGAAGCTGTCGAACTACGTGAACTCGAACTCCTCGAGCTACAAGGACTTCGCGGCCTTCACCTACCTGCTGACCCCGGCCCAGCAGGCCGCGCTCGGCACCACCGTCGGCCTGGTCACCGGTCCCGACAACGGCAAGGGCGGCTTCATCCGCGGCGTCGAGTTCTCGACCTCGCTGCAGGGCGACCTCTTGTGGGAGCCCCTGCGCCACTTCGGCCTGCAGTTCAGCGCCTCGCTGACCGACAGCGAAGTGAAGCTGGAAGACAACATGGACCCGATCGACATGCCCGGCCTGTCGAAGAAGGTCGTCAACACCACGTTCTACTACGAGAACAACGGCTTCAACGCCCGGATCAGCAACCGCTATCGCGGCAAGTTCCTGGGCGAGGTGGCCGGCCTGTCGGCCGCTCGCATCTATCGCACGGTGGACGCTGAATCGGTGCTCGACGCCCAGATCGGCTACGAGTTCCGCGAGGGCCGCTTCGAGGGTCTGTCGCTGATGCTGCAGGCCAACAACATCACCGACGAGCCGTTCAAGACCTACGAGAACGGCGATAAGCGCCGGACCATCGACTACCAGAAGTACGGCACGACCTACATGTTCGGCGTCGCCTACAAGTTCTAGGCCGCCTCCGAAGAGCCCCGCCGGTCCGCCGGCGGGGCTTTTTGCTTTTCACAGGGAGAGAAGGACTCGAAGGCCATGGCGGACAACCGCATCGGCAGGATCGTCATCGTCGGCGGCGGCACGGCCGGCTGGATGAGCGCGGCGATGCTGGCCCGCGCCCTGGGCCCGGCCGCCAGGATCAGCCTGGTGGAGTCCGAGGCGATCGGCACGGTCGGGGTCGGCGAGGCCTCGATCCCGCAGCTGCGCAACTTCAACGCCTTCCTGGGTCTGGACGAGGACGCCTTCCTGCGGGCCACCGAAGGCACGATCAAGCTGGGCATCGAGTTCGTCGACTGGCTGCGTCCCGGCCACCGCTACATGCACGCCTTCGGCCCGGTCGGCCGGCCGCTGGGGACCACGCCGTTCCATCACTACTGGCTGGACGCCCGCCGGCGCGGAACGGCGAGCGACGACTTCTGGGCCTGGTCGGCCAACGCCCTGGCCGCTCGCGCCGGACGCTTTGGCCGCGCGCCGGGCGAGGCCGGGGCCGAGCCCCTGACCTGGGCCTTCCATTTCGACGCCGCCCTCTACGCCCGCCACCTGCGGACCTATGCCGAGGCGCGCGGCGTCCAGCGGATCGAGGGCCGGATCGTCGGCGTCGACCAGGACGGCGAGAGCGGCTTCCTGCGCGCCGTGGCCCTGGAGGGCGACCGCCGGGTCGAGGGCGACCTCTTCATCGACTGCTCGGGCTTTCGGGGCCTCTTGATCGAGGAGGCGCTGAAGACCGGCTACGAGGACTGGCGCCAGTGGCTGCCGATGGACAGCGCCTGGGCCGTGCCCAGCCGCGACGACGCCCCGCCGGTTCCCTACACCCGCGCCTGGGCCCGCGACGCCGGCTGGCAGTGGCGCATCCCCCTGCAGCATCGCACCGGCAACGGCCACGTGTTCTCCAGCGCCTGGACCGACAAGGACGCCGCCGCGCGCACCCTGATGGCCAACCTGGAGGGCGAGGCGCTGGCGCAGCCGCGCCTGCTGACCTTCGTCACCGGCCGCCGCAGGAAGAGCTGGAACCGCAACGTCGTGGCCCTGGGCCTGGCTTCGGGCTTCATGGAGCCGCTGGAGTCGACCAGCATCCATCTGGTGCAGTCGGGCCTGGCGCGCCTCTTGGCGCTGTTTCCCGACCAGGGCTTCGACCCGCTGCTGGCCGACGAGTTCAACCGCCAGACCGAGCAGGAATACGCCTGCATCCGCGACTTTCTCGTGCTGCACTACAAGGCCACGCAGCGCGAGGACACGCCGTTCTGGGCCAGCCGCAAGGCGATGGAAATCCCCCATAGCCTGGCCGAGCGCATGGCCTTGTTCGCCAGTTCCGGCCGGGTGTTCAGCCGCGACGAGGACCTCTTCAAGGAAAGCAGCTGGGTTCAGGTGCTGCTGGGCCAGGGCGTGACCCCGGCCGCGGCCCATCCGATGACCGCCGTGGTCGCCGACGCCCAGGTCGACGGCTGGCTGGACGACCTGGCCCGCATCGCCGGCCGCGCCGCCGCATCGCTGCCGACCCACGCCGCCTTCCTGGCGGCCGCCGGCGGTCCGCGTTCGGCCCCGCGCCTGGCGGGCTGATCCCCTTCCCCTGACTGACCCTCGCCGGAACCTGCGCCGGCGGGGGTCGACTTTTCGGGAAAGGTCAGCCGACCGGCTTCTTGGCCATGGTGTCGGAGATCTTCAGGATCGCCGGGCCGAGGATGACGATGAACAGCACCGGCAGGAAGAACACGATCATCGGCACGGTCAGCTTGGGCGGCAGGCTGGCGGCCTTCTTCTCGGCCGCCGACAGGCGCAGCTCGCGGTTCTCCTTGGCCATCACCCGCAGGGCCGCGCCCAGCGGCGTGCCGTAGCGCTCGGCCTGGATCATCGCCGTGGCCACCGACTTGATGCCCGGATGGTTGGTCCGGCGGGCCAGGCCCTCGTAGGCCAGGCGCCGGTCGGGCAGGTAGGACAGCTCGGCGGTCAGCAGGGAAAGCTCCTCGGCCAGCTCCATCGAGCTGGTGCCGACCTCGTTGCTGACCTTCTGGATCGCCGCCTCGATCGACATGCCGCTCTCGACGCAGATCAGCAGCAGGTCCAGCGCGTCGGGGAAGGCCGCGACGATCGACTCCCGCCGCTTCTGGGCGGCGTTCTCGATATAGAGGTTGGGCGCGTAGTAGCCGACGGTCAGGGCGCCGACGCAGATCGCCAGCTTCTGCACCATCTGCAGGCCAAAACCGTTGATGCCGAACAGGTAGATCGCCGCCAGCAGGGCGAAGGCGAACGGCATCACGAAGCGGAAGAAGTAGAAGGTCGACACCGGCTTGGGCCCGCGGAAGCCGGCCTGGGCCAGCTTGTCGACGACCTTGGGATCCTCCAGCAGCTTCGACAGCTGCAGCCGGTCGACGATGGTCTTGTACATGCCCTCGTCGGTGTGGCGCAGGCTCGAGCCGGCGGCCCCCTTCTGGGCCATGGCCGCGCGCGAACGGCGGCGCAGCTCCTCGCGGCGGTTGGCCACCGACTTCAGCCGGCTTTCCAGCCCGTTGTTGCTCATCACCGGCGCGGCCAGGGTGATGATGGTGGCGAACACCACCAGCGCCACGAAGGCGGTCAGCAGGTTCGAGGGATCGGTCAGCATCTGGACCATGCGCGTCTCCTCCCTAGAACTTGAAGTTGATCATGCGGCGCATGATGAAGATGCCCATGCTCATCCAGATCGCCGCGACCAGCAGCATCAGGCGGCCGCGCAGGTCGGTGAACAGGGTGCTCATGTAGTCGGGAGCGATGATGGTGATCAGGATCATCACGCCGGGCGGCAGGCAGCCGATGATGAAGGCCGAGGCGACGGCTTCCGCCGACAGCGCCTTGATCTTTTCCGACATCAGCTTGCGCGAGCGCAGCACGGTCGACAGGTTGCCCAGCGCCTCGGCCAGGTTGCCGCCGGTCTTCTGCTGGATGTTGAGCACGATCGCGAAGAACCGCACCTCGGCGGTCGGCATCCGCTCGTAGAGCCGCTCCAGGGCGGTATCGAGCGGCATGCCCATGGCGATGTTCTCGGTCAGGGTCCGGAACTCGCCGGCCAGGGGCTCGGGGCTCTCCTTGCCGATGATCTTCAGGCAGTCGTGCACCGGCAGGCCCGACTTGATGCCGCGGACGATGATGTCGATGGCGTCGGCGAAGGCGTCGATGAACTTCTTGGTGCGCTTCTTGCCCAGGAAGCCGATCACCCAGCGCGGCAGGCCGAAGCCCGCGGCGAAGCCGGCGCCCAGGGCGACCAGGGGCATCTGTTGCGCCAGCAGCAGGATCAGGGTGACGAACACCCCCAGCACGCCGCTGATGATCCAGAACATCTTGACGTTCTCGCCCAGACCCGCGGCCCGCAGGCGGGCGGCGATCGTCAGGGTGGCCTTCTTCTGCCTGCGATCCTGCTCCTTGAGCGTCTTGAGGATCTGCTTGCGGCGGGCGTCGGGGGTGTTGGCCGCGACCTTGGCCCGCGCCGCGGCCTGGCGCTCGCCGCCGCCGACGATCACCTGGGCGCGCTTGGACGCCTTGGCGCCGGCGCTCTCGCCGCCGCCCGTCAGGACGAAGCCGAGGCCCGCGATGGTGATGAAGCCCAGGACCGCGATCAGGATAAACATGACCCCGCCCTACTCCGCCGCGTCCAGCGCCTCGGCCAGCTCGCGCTCGAGGCCGTAATAGCGGGCGCGGTCCCAGAAGCGCGGGCGGGCGATGCCGGTCGAGCGGTGCTTGCCCAGCACCTTGCCGTTCTCGTCCTCGCCGGTGATCTCGTAGACGAACAGGTCCTGGGTGACGATCACGTCGCCTTCCAGGCCGACCACCTCGGTGACGTGGGTGATGCGGCGGCTGCCGTCACGCAGGCGCGCGGCCTGGATGATCACGTCGACCGAGCCGACGATCATCTCCTTGATGGTCTTCGAGGGCAGTCCGTAGCCGCCCATGGTGATCATGCTCTCGACGCGGCTGATGGCCTCGCGCGGGCTGTTGGCGTGCAGCGTGCCCATCGAGCCGTCGTGGCCGGTGTTCATGGCCTGCAGCAGGTCGAACGCCTCGGGACCACGGACTTCGCCGACGATGATGCGTTCGGGACGCATCCGCAGACAGTTCTTGACCAGGTCGCGCATGGTCACCGAGCCCTGGCCTTCCAGGTTGGGCGGACGGGTTTCCAGGCGCACCACGTGCGGCTGCTGCAGCTGCAGTTCGGCCGCGTCCTCGCAGGTCACGACCCGCTCGGTGGGGTCGATGAAGGCGGTCATGGTGTTGAGCAGGGTGGTCTTGCCCGAGCCGGTGCCGCCCGAGATGATGACGTTGCAGCGGCAGGCGCCGATGACCCCCAGGACGCGCGCGCCCTCGGGACTGATGGAGGCGTACTCCACCAGGTTCTTCATCGTCAGCTTGTCCTTCTTGAACTTCCGGATGGTCAGGGTGGGACCATCCAGCGCCAAGGGGGGCGCGATAACGTTGACGCGGCTGCCGTCGGGAAGGCGGGCGTCGCAGATCGGCGAGCTTTCGTCGACCCGGCGGCCGACCTGGCTGACGATCCGCTGGCAGATGTTCATCAGCTGAAGATTGTCGCGGAAGCGGACGTTGGTCAGCTGCACCTTGCCGGCGACTTCGATGAACACCCGGTGCGCGCCGTTGACCATGATGTCGGCGATGTCGTCGCGGGCCAGCAGCGGCTCCAGCGGGCCGTAGCCGAGGACGTCGTTGATGATGTCCTGGACCAGGTGCTCCTGCTCGGACACCGACATCGAGACGTTCTTGATCGCCACCAGCTCGGCGACGATGTCGCGGATCTCCTCGGCGGCGGCCTTCTGGTCCAGCTGGGCCAGCTGCGACAGGTCGATGGTGTTGAGCAGCGCGTTGAAGATCGTCGTCTTCGTGGCGTGGTAATAGTCGCTCTGCTCACGGACGATCGTGGCGGTCTGCGGCTGGCCCTGGGCCGAGCGCAGCTGCTCCAGCCCCTGGGTGGCCTTGGGCGCGGCCGCCGGCTTGGCCGGCGCGGCCGGAGCGGGCGCGGCGGGATCGACGCGCTGCGGGCGCGTGGCGATGGCCGTCCCGCCGGTGGGGGCGGGCGGCGGCGCCTGGCGCTCGGTGACGGTGGCCTGATCGCGCTTGCCGAACATTCGCCCCTACTTCTTCTTGAACAGACCCGACAGGATCGAGGCCGACTTGGCCGCCGCCGGCGCCTCGCGGCGGCTGATCAGCCGCGCCAGGTGGTCGACGCCCTCGGCCGCCTTGGACTTGGGCGCCACCTCGGCCACCATCTGGCCGTTGTTGGCCGCCTGGCCGAACAGCTTGGGATCGAACGGCAGCACCAGCGACGGGGTCATGCCCAGAGCCTCGCCGAAGTCCTTGACCGGGATCTCGGGACGCCCCGGCACGCCCACCTGGTTGAGCACCAGGCGCGGCGGGATGTCGTTCGGACGGGCCTGGCGCACCAGGTCGACGATGTTCTTGGCGTTGCGCAGGGACGCCAGGTCGGGCGTGGCGACGATCACCAGGTCGTCGCTGCCGACCAGCACCTTGCGGGTCCACGGCGCCCAGGTGTGGGGCAGGTCCAGCACCACGAACGGGGCGGCGCCGCGCATCTTCTGCGTCACCTCCTCGTAGGCGTCGGCGCCGATGTCGTAGTCCTGCTCCAGGGTCGCCGGGGCGGCCAGCAGCGACAGGCGGTCGCCGCAGCGGACCATCATCCGGTCCATCAGCACCGGGTCCAGGCGCTCGGGCTGGCTCAGCGCGTCGAGCACGCCCTGCAGCGGGTCCTGGTTGAAGTCGAGGCCGGCCGTGCCGAACGGCAGGTCGAGGTCGACGATGACCGTGGCCGCCTCCATCCGCTCAGCCATCGACCAGGCGAAGTTGTGGGCCAGGGTCGAGGCGCCCACGCCGCCCTTGGCGCCGACGAAGGCCACCTGGCGGCCGACGAACGGGGCGGACGGATCCGAATAGAGCGCGGTGACCGCGCGGATCACCTGCAGCGGGCTCTTGGGCTGGGTCAGGTACTCGCTGACCCCGCGGCGCATCAGCTCGCGATAGAGGGCGATGTCGTTGGTCTGGCCGATGACCACGACCTTGGTGCCCGGGTCGCAGACCTGGGCCAGGCCGTCCAGCAGGGCCAGCATGCGCTGGGCCGAGTCCATGGTCTCGACCAGCACCAGCGAAGGCGTCGGCTGGTTCTGGTAGAAGTCGACGGCCGCCTCGAGGCCGCCCGAGCGGGCGACGACCGAGGCGCGCGCCATGCGGCGGTCGGCGGCGGCGGCCTCGATGACCGCCAGGGTCTCGGCGCGGACGCCGAAGGCGTGGATGGCGATGCGCGGCACGCTGGCCTCGCCGACGCCGGCGTCGACGCCGGGCAGGACCTCGTCATGCGCCGCGGCGCTCCAGTCCATGGCCGGCGGCTCGGGCGCGGCGGCGGGCGCCGGACGCGGCGCGTCCATGACCGGCGGCGCCAGGTCGGCGAACGGATTGGTGGCCAGGCTGGCCAGGCCCGGAGCGGGCGTGGGACGGGTCTCGGGCCGGGGCCGGGCCGGCGGGAAGTCGGCGAAGGGGTCGCCGGCCGCCGCGGCGGGGGCCGGGGCGGGCGCCGTGCGCCAGGGGTCGCCGCCGCTCGGGGCGGCGAACTCGTCGTCGGCTTCGAAGCCCAGGTCGAACGGGTCGGGATCGGTCGTCCGGAAGGTCGTCATTTCACCACCCGAGAAACGGCGCCGTCGGATTGCGCGTCCTTCTGCGAGGCGGTCGGCTCGCCGGCGCGGTACTTGCCCATCACGGTCCCGCGGCGCATGGCGTCGGCCGGATCCTCGCGGCGCGGACCTTCCAGGTCGGCCGGATTGGCCACCTGGGCGGCCATGTTGGCGGTGACCGCGCAGCCGAAGTTGCCGTAGGCGTCGTTGTTACGCGTCGCGGTCAGGTTGCCCCACGATCCGCAGCGCGGGATCTCGGCCGTGTGGCGCAGATAGCCGACCCGCAGCGGCGGCGCCTTGTCGCCGTCGGCGGGGTAGGAGTCGATGCGGACGGCGAAGCGCGGCGCGCCCGCGTCGATCAGGTAGGCGCGCGCCGCGGCCGCCATGCGGCCGGCGGCCGGCGCCTCGGGCCCGCCGACCGGCGCCAGCACCACCAGTTCCTTGGCCTCGGCCTCCTGGAACCTGGCCAGCAGGGCGTCCAGCGCCTGGACCTGCCGGGGCGACAGCCCCTCGGCATGGACGGCCAGCAACACCTCGTCGGGCGCGGCGGTGACCTTGACCTTGTCGCTCCACTGCGTCGTCGGGGTGGCCGCAGGCGGCGTCTGGCCACCCGTCGTCGCGCAGGCCGCGAGGGTCAGCAGGCCGGCGCCGGCGAGGATCGCGCGAAGGGTCTTTGCTCGCGTCATGGACGGCGTCCTCATTCGATCACGTAGCCGACCGGACCCTGGTAGGTCCGTTCGGAGTTGGCGCCCGGCGGGGCCTTGACCACCTTGTTCAGACGGCCCAGCAGCACCGTGCTCATGTCGCCGGCGATCTGCAGGCCGTCGGCCGGCGTCTGCTGGTCCTGCGGCCGGGTGGGGTCGACGATGTAGGGGGTGATGATCACCACCAGCTCGGTCTCGCCGTTCAGATAGTCGCGCGACCGGAACAGCGAGCCCAGGATCGGCAGCGAGGTCATGCCCGGCAGGGAGTCGATGTTCTCCTTGGTCTGCTGGTGCAGCAGGCCGGCGATCATCAGGGCTCCGCCCGAAGGCAGTTCGACGGTGGTCTCGGCGCGGCGCACCGACAGGCCCGGCACCACCAGGGCCGAGCTCGTCCCCGTGGAGACGGTGAAGGCGCCCAGGCTCGACAGCTCCGACACCTCGGTCGACAGCTTCAGCGAGATGCGGCCGCCCGACATCACCACCGGGGTGTAGCCCAGGCCCACGCCGTAGGGCTTGAATTCGATGGTCACGCGGCCGTCCTGGTCGGCGCCCGTCGGAACCGGGAACTCGCCGCCGGCCAGGAACTTGCCGGCCTCGCCCGACACCACGGTCAGGTTCGGTTCGGCCAGGGTGCGGATCAGGCCCACGCGCTCGAAGGCCTGAAGACAGGCGTTGAGGTTGTTGCCGGTGGCGGTCTGCCAGGCGGTCGTGGCGGCGGTCGTCAGCGCGTTGGTGACGGCGTTGGTGGTGCCGCTGGTCACGGAGTTGCCCAGCGTATCCACGCGCGTGCCGCTGTAGCTGGTCGTGCCCTGGACGGAGACGAGATTGCCCTGGACGTCGCGGACGAGCAGGGTCTGCCCTTCGCCCGGACCACCCCAGTTGGCGGTGTTGGTCGTGGTGGCGCCCGACGAGTTGGAGGTCGACGAGCTCGAGCCGCTCTGGGTCGTGGTGGTGGCGTTGCTCGAATTGTTGGTCGTGCGGATGTTGTTGCGGCCGTAGCAGGTGTTCAGACCGCCGACCATGCCGCCATTGACCGCGAAGGTGTTCTCGCGGCCCAGGCTGTAGGTCTTGAAACCGTCGTTGAGCAGGTTGTTGGTCGAGACGCCCAGCTGCTTGATGATGTTGCGCTGGACCTCGACGACCCGCACCTTGAGCATCACCTGGTCCTTGCCGGCGATGTTCAGCATGTTGACCACCTGCTCGGGCTTGGCCACGAACTGCTGGGCGACCAGGACCGCCTTGCTGGAGTCGGCGGCGTTGGCCACCGTGCCGGTCAGGATGACGCTGTCGCGCACCGGCTGCACCTCGATGCGGGAGTCGGGCAGCACCTTGCGCAGGGTGTCCTGCAGCAGGCCGCTGTCCTCGTCGACGCGGATGGCCAGCGACAGCAGCTTGCGGCCGGCGGCGTCGAAGAACACCGCGTCGGTCGAGCCCTTGCCCACGCCCAGCACGTAGATGCGGCGCGGATTGCGCAGCACCGCGTCGGCCACCTGCGGGTTGGTCACCAGCATGTCGCGGACGTCGACCGGCAGTTCGATGATCGCCGACTTGCCGCGCGGCAGGTTCAGCACCCGGGCGTCGGGCCCGGCGGTCAGGTCGACGCGCAGCACCTGGTCGGCGACCGGCGGCGGCGCGTAGGTCACGACCGGCGCCGGGGCGCGCGGCGCGGCGCGGGCCGGGCGGTAGACCCGGTCGCCGGCGTAGCCGTCGGCCAGAGCCGCCGCGGCGGGCGCCAGGGCCGTCAGGACGGCGAGGGAAACGAAGGCGGACCGGCGGATCATTGGCGCACCGCGATGCTGGAGGTCTGTCCGCCGCGATTGATGCGGATGACCGTGGAATCCTGTGACGGGGCGGCGACGCCGGAGGGCCCGCCCAGGTCGGTGTAGGCGCGCAGCGCCAGGGTGACGGGCCCGCTGGCCTTGGCGCGGGTCAGGGCCTCGGCCTCGGCCGGGCGCACCTCGAGGGTGGCCGTGGCGGCGACGATGGTCTTGGCGTCCTTCTCGGCGGCGGTGGCCTGGTCGAGGGCGAGGACGCGGATGTTCTGCAGCACGGTCTCGGCCACCACCTGCTTGCCGCCGTTGCTTTCGGCGTTGGGCGCGTCGCGGCTCATCAGCACGTCGACGCGGTCGCCGGGCAGGATGAAGCCGCCGGCGGCGGTCTCGGAGGTGACGGGCACGGCCATGGCGCGGGCGCCGGGCGAAAGCACGACCGACAGGTAGCCGCCCTCGCCGCCGCGGACGATCTTGCGGGCCACGATGGGCTCGCCGGCCAGCAGCGGGTCGCGGACGATCGCGCCCTCGACGGCGGCTTCGGGCGGCGCGCCGCCCAGGACGCCGGTGGCTTCGGCGGCGGTCTTCACCGCCTTGGCCGCGCCGGACTGGGGCTCGACGGGGGCCGCGCCGTTGGTCAGGTAGACGGGGCTGACGGCGTCGGCCGGCCAGGCCTTCCACTCGACGTCGTCCTTGGTCAGGCGCGTGCCGATGGCCAGATCGCGCTTGGCGACCAGGACCAGGGTCATGGGCTTGGCGTCGAGCGTGGGCGCGCTGGGCGCCGAGGCGACGGCCTCGGACTTGGCGGATTTGCCGCCCATGGCTTTCTGCATCAGCACGGCCAGGCCGATCGCCGAAACGGCGGCGACCAGGACGATGATGATTCTGACAGGGTTCATGCGCGGCGGAGCTCTGGCGTCGGCAGGACGGGTTCGGCGCGCCTGGAGAGCTTCACTCCGCCGGACGCAGGGATCGAACAGCCGTTCTGGCCGCATCGCAAACTGCGGCGCCCATGGTTAACAGCCGCTAAAGGAAGCCCCGTGCAATGCGGGTTCCGGCCGCGACAGCCTGACGCGGACTCCCGAAAGCCGGGAGCCCCGCGCGATCAGTTGAGCAAGGCTTGGCCGATGACGCTCTGCGGCAGGGCCGCCAGGGCCCCGGCGGCGATGGCCACACCGTAGGGAATGTCGCCCTTCTTGTCGCCCAGGCGACGCACCCAGGCGGGGCCGCCGGCGATGATCGGGGCCAGCCAGCCCGAGCGGAAGCTCATCAGGCCCAAGGTCAGGGCGCCGCCGGCCAGAGCCGTCGTCAGCAGGAAGGGCGCGATGCCGGGAACGCCCATCCACAGCGCGCAGGCGGCCAGCAGCTTGGCGTCGCCGCCGCCCACCCAGCGCAGGGCGAACATCAGCATGCCGACCAGCAGCAGGCCAACGCCCACGACCAGCGACAGGCCGGCCGCGGCCCAGCCGATCCCGCCGGCGACGGCGCCGATCGGGAAGGCGGCGATCAGCGCCAGCGAGATCCAGTTGGGGATGGTGTAGCTGGTGGCGTCCTTCAGACCGGCGACGACGGCCAGGCCGGCGAAGACGATCAGGGGAAGGATTTGCAGCATCTGCATGGCGGGCCTCGAACCTCGACTTGCCTTCAGTCTATCCGCGCGCCGATGAAGCAATCGTTTCCGGACTTGGCCGCAATACTCGCCATGACCGGAACGGAAAAAGAAGAAGGGCCGCGACGTCGAAACGTCGCGGCCCTCCAGACCTTCAGGCTTTCGCCCCCGCCGCTTTAAGTCCCGGCGGCGTTGAGGTGCTCCTTAACTCGATCGAAGGCGTCGAGTATGGGCTGCCTCAGGACGGGGACGGCGCCGACCACGATCAGGCTCATCAGAGCCGCGATCAGGCCGTACTCGACGGCCGTGGCGCCTCGTTCGTCATTCAGAAAACGATCGATAAAGGCGACCATCGGCCGTCTCCTTGCCCGACCTTGCCTTACGGCGTGGTGGTGGCGGTCGAGTCCAGGGTGGCGCCGGTGCGGGTGAAGGCGTTGACCAGCGGATCGCGGATCGCGGCGAAAGCGGCGACGATGACGACGGCGATCAGGGCGATGATGAGGCCGTATTCGATGGCCGTGGCGCCCGACTCGTCTTTCAGGAAGCGCGTGACAAACTTCGACATGACTTGATCTCCTGCTGAGAAAACTTGGCTGGGCCGGCAAGCCATGGCGACTTGTTCACCCCCGAAAACACGATCAATTTCGCCCAGCTCGATTAATCCCCAGTAAACATCGAAACTTTCAGTCGATTTTTCTTTTGGTTTATTTGGATTTACCATTACCAACTCTTAACCACGAGGCGGAAATGGCGCAAAAATCCCTTTTCACTCAAGGGATTCGAGAATGCGCAGCTTGTCGCACCTAGGCCGATCTTAGGTTTTTATTGACCATTCTTCGTCAGGTTGAAGTCACAGATTTCGCTCCGACAGGACCGCCATGCGCCGCCTCTCGCTCGCCATCGTCGCCTTTTTCAGCCTCTGCGGCGCCGCCGTGGCGGCCCAGGCGGCCGCTCCGACCGCCCCCGCCCCGCGCGCCATGACCGTGGCCGCGGGCCAGGCGACCACCATTCCGCTCGGCGGATCGGCCCGCGAGATCGTCGTCGGCGATCCGCAGATCGCCGACGTCAGCGTCGTCAACGACCGCACCCTGGTGATCCTGGGCAAGCGCGTGGGCGTGACCACCCTGTTCGCCTTCTACGCCCAGGGCCGTCCGCTGGCCGGCGGCCAGATCCTGGTGACCGACGTCGCCGCCGATGCCGTGACCGTCCAGCGCGGCGCCAGCGCTTCGGCCTATGCCTGCGACAGCCGCTGCATCGCCCTGACCGCCGCCGAGCCGGCCCAGACGCCGGCCCCGGGCCAGCCCTGATCCCGCACGCCCTACGCACGGGCGCGCGCGTCGAGCCTCTAGGGGCGCGATTAGGGCGCGGTTAGGGAGCGGCCGCTATGGTCGCCGACGTCGCAAACTCGGACCGCCGCATGGGGAAGCCTCCCGTTTCGCTCAAAGCCCGCCTTGAGCTGGCCGCCCGTCGCCTGCTGGGCCGCTTCGCGCGCGCGCAGGACGGCGCGACCGCGGTCGAGTTCGCCCTGCTGCTGGCCCCGTTCCTGCTGCTGTTCTTCGGCCTGATCGAGCTGGCGCTGGTGTTCTTCGTGTCGATGGTGCTCGAGAACGCCGTCGTCGACGCCGGCCGCGAGATCCGCACCGGCCAGGTGCAGACCTCGAGCGACAACTCCGCCGCCGCTTTCCGGACCAAGGTCTGCGCCCGCATGAGCTGGCTGCAGGGCGGCTGCACCGAACGCCTTCGCGTCGACGTGCGCACGGTCTCGACCTTCACCTCGACCAGCAACCTGACGACGCCCAACACGCCGTGCTGGGATCCCGGCGGCCCCAGCTCGCTGGTGCTGGTGCGCGCCTATTACGACTGGCCGCTGATCACGCCGCTGCTGGCGTCGGTCATGCAGACGGCCAACGGCAAGAAGACCCTGGGCTTCACCACCGCCTTCGCCAACGAGCCCTACAACAGCAGTTCGGCCGCCAGCGTGAGCTGCCCCGCATGACCCCGCGCCGCCTCCGCTCCGACAAGAAGCGCTTCGCCCGCGACGTCCGCGGCGCCGTCGCCGTCGAGTTCGCCCTGCTGGCCCCGCTGATGCTGCTGTTCTACTTCGGCATGGCCGAGCTGACCCAGGCGATGATGGCCCAGCGGCGGCTGTTCCACGCCACCTCGCTGATCGGCGACATGGCCGCCCAGAACGGCCAGATCAACCAGACCCGGGTCAACGACATCTACAACATCAG
This sequence comes from uncultured Caulobacter sp., assembly GCA_966252285.1. GTDB lineage: Bacteria > Pseudomonadota > Alphaproteobacteria > Caulobacterales > Caulobacteraceae > Caulobacter. The sequence continues at coordinate 9,333 of CBINOL010000024.1, read as the reverse complement.
CCTGGCGGTCATGAAGCCGTTCCCGGCTTCGCCCCTGCGCCTGTGCCTCTACAGCGTGGTCTCCGACAGCAAGGGCAAGGACACGGTGGCCTGGACGGCGCCGAAGAACAGCCCGGAAAACTGCCCCGCCGCCAGCGCGGTCGTGACCGACGTGCCCGACAGCGTGTTGCCGGCCGGCAGCAGCGTGATCATCAGCACGACCAGCTACAACTACACGCCGGCCGTCAGCCTCAACAAGGCGTCGTTCACCTTCCGGCGCACCTACTTCCTGCGCCCGCGCCGCACCGAAACGGTGGAGTGGTCCAAGACCTAGCCGGCCGCGGCGGCCAGGGCCGCCACGCGCGGATCCCCGCCCAGGTCGCGACCGTCCAGCCAGACGAGGGGCCGCACGCCGGTCAGGCTGTTGGTCAGGAAGACGGCGTCGGCGCCCGCCAGGGCCTCGACCCCGGCGCGCGCCTCGCACACCTTCAGCCCGAGCGCCGCGGCCGCCGCCATCACCCGTCCACGCGCCAGGCCGGCCAGCACGCCGCAGTCCAGGGCCGGCGTCGACAGCGTCCCGCCGTCCAGCCAGAACAGGTTGCCGGCCGAGGCGCAGGCCAGATGGCCCTGGTTGTTCAGCATCACCGCCTCGTCGGCGCCGGCCGCGCGCGCCTCGCGCCTGGCCAGCACGTTGTCGAGATAGGACAGCGTCTTCAGCCGCGAGGCGGGCGAGCCTTCGTTGCGACGGACGGAGGCGACCACCGCCCGGGCCGGCGCGCCGGCCGGCGGCGCGGGGGCGCAGGCGGCCAGCAGTACGCAGGCGGGCGCCTCGGGCCGGTCGAGCCCGCGCCCGCCCGAGCCGGCGGTCAGGGTCAGGCGCACGGCGGCGCGACCGGACGTCAGCCCCGCCTCGCCCGGCGCGGCCAGCACCAGGCCCCGCGCCCGCTCGCGATCCAGCGCCGGCAAGCCCAGCGCCGCGCAGCCCGCCGCCATGCGGTCGAGATGGGCCTCGACGTGGCGGACCTGGCCGTCGATCGCCAGCAGGGTCTCGAACAGGCCGTCGCCCAGCAGCAGGCCGCGATCATTGAGCGGGATCATGCGCCCTCCCCCGTCAGCGCCCGGCGCAGGGCGTCGATCTTAGCCTCGGTCTCCAGCCGCTCGGACAAAGGATCGCTGTCGGCGACGATGCCCGCCCCGGCCTTGGCCTCCAGCGTCCAGCCGTCGCCGTCCTCGACGAGGCCGACGGTGCGGATCAGCACGCTGGACTCGAAGGCGCCGTCGAAGCCGGCCCAAAACAGCGAACCGCAATAGGGTCCGCGCGGCCCCTCGAGGCCGGCGATCACCTTCATGGCCTGCACCTTGGGCGCGCCGGTGATCGAGCCCGGCGGGAAGGTCGCCCGCAGCAGGTCGGAAACGCCCAGGCCCGGCTTCAGCCGCCCCTCCACCGTCGACACCAGGTGATGGACGTTGGCGAAGGTCTCGACCTTGAACAGCTGCGGCGTGCGCACGCCGCCGGGCGGGCTGACCCTGGCCAGGTCGTTGCGCATCAGGTCGACGATCATCAGGTTCTCGGCCCGGTCCTTGGCGCTGGCCGACAGCTCGAAGGCCAGGGCGCGGTCGCTGGCCGGATCGGCGCCGCGCGGACGCGTGCCCTTGATGGGCCGGGTCTCGATCTCGCCGCCGCGCACTTTCAGGAACCGTTCGGGCGAGTTGGACACCATCGCCCGTCCGGGTAGGCGCAGCCAGGCGGCGAACGGCGCGGGGCTGGCGCCGCGCAGCCGGGCGAAGAGGTCGAAGGGATCGGCGCCCGCCGCCAGCCGGCCTCGCCAGGCGCGGGCGATATTGGCCTGGAAGATCTCGCCGGCCAGGATCCGCTCGACCACGTCGGCGACGGCGGCCTCGTAGGCGGCCGGCGGCTCGGCCTGCAGCGCCTCGCATAGCTGCCCGTCGAACGGGTCGCGGGCCGACGCGTCCAGCCAGGCCAGGGCGGCGCGGGCGCGGCTTTCCGCCTGCGCCCTTCCCTCGCCGCGACCGACCGCGACAACCGTGCGCTGCAGGTGGTCGAAGGCCAGCAGGGCCGGATAGCGGGCGCAGACCAGGTCGGGCCAGTCGCCGCGCGCCAGATTCAGGGCCTCGATGCGGTCGCCCAGCTCGTAGGCGGCCAGTCCCAGGACGCCGCCCTGGAACGGCGGGCCTTCGGGATCGCTGGGCAGGGTCGGGCCGACCAGGGCCGCCAGGGTCGCGAACGGGTCGCGGCGATCGGCCGCCTCGAGGGTCAGGGTCTGGTCGGGCGCGCGCAGCAGATACGACCACCGCTCGCCCGGACCGCCCGACAAGAGGGCGCAGGCGAACGGCTCGTCCCGGAAGGGGGCCGCGGCCCAGAGAGGGTCCCGCCACGAAGCGGCGATGAGGGCGACGTCGCGCATCGGCGGGTGATAGGCGCGTCCAGCGCCCGCCTCAAGCCTCGCGCCCGCCGCCGCGCACGGCGAACAGGCCCAGCGCGCCCAGGGCCATCAGGGCGACGATCGGCACGAAGCCGGCGACCTGACTGTGGAACAGGGTCGTGGCCGCCGCCACCAGGGCCGAGCCCAGCCACACCGTCGCCGTGCCCGACAGCGAATAGAGCCCGAAGAACGCCGCCGTGCGGTCGGCCGGGGCCAGGCGCACCAGCAGGGTCCGGCTCGAGGCGTACTGGGCGGTGACGCAGATGGCGATGATCAGGCCCAGGCCCACATAGAAGAGCTCGGGCAGGGTGCGGTAGATCGGCCCGTCCCACGCCGCCGGCCCGGCCGGGTCGTAGGCGAAGACATAGAGGATGCGGTCGGGCCGCATGCCTAGCAGGCAGATCAGCGCCGCCAGGCAACCGGCGATCTCGATCTGTATGGCGCGCTTGGGCCCCAGCACCCGGTCGAGCTTGGGGGCCAGAAACCCGCCCAGCGCGCCGACCAGGCTCAGCGACACGCCGTAGACCAGCATCTCCAGCGCGCCCCAGCCCATCACCCCGGCCGCGAACAGGCCGCCGAACACCAGGAGCGCGGTCATGCCGTCGCAATAGAGCATCCGCGCGGCCAGGAAGGTGGCCACGTCGCGGTGGCCGCGCAGGTTGGCGAAGGTGTCGCGCAGCAGGGCCAGGCCCGCCTTCAGCGCTCCGCCGATGCTCGCGCCCGTGCGCGGCGCGTCCGGCGTCCACAGCAGGAACGGGATCGCGCCCAGCGCCATGATCAGCGCCGACAGCGGTCCCGACAGGCGGCTGGGCTCATGATGACCGGTCGACAGGCCCAGCAGCGGGGTCTTGGGGATGCCTGGCCAGTCGACCTGGCCCGGCAGCACGAAGCCCCACAGCATCAGGATCAGCATCAGCACCGACAGGCCGTTGGAGAACACGTAGCCCAGGCCCGACAGCAGCGAGGCCTGGCCGGGCTCGGCGGCGGCGCGCGGCAGCAGGGAGTTGGCGGCGACGTCGCCCCAGTTGTAGGCCACGCCCAGCACGATCAGCGCCCCGGCCGTGGCCGCCAGCGGCAGCCCCCCGGCCGGCGTCGCCCACCACAGCACGATCAGCGCGGGCAGCATGAGGGTCAGCAGGGTGGCGGCCAGCGGCTTGCGCGGACCGTACTTCTCGACCGCCGCGCCGAGGATCGGGGCGGTCAGGGCGACGACCAGGCCGTAGGTGGTGGCGATCTGGGCCATCATGGCCTGGCCCCTCACCGGGTCGCCGACCAGCACGCCGGAGAAGTAGGGAGCGAAGATGTAGATGGTGACCAGCACCACATAGACGTCGCGCGAGCCCTGGTGCAGCACCCAGGACCATCCGCCCCGGGTCAGCGGTTTTCGCGCAGCCGCCTGTTCGGCGCCCAGGCGCGCGGGCGCGCCGTCCAAGACCTCGCTCATGGTGTCCGCCCTGCTGCGGGCCGTCTGACGCGGCCCTGAAGCTGAGCCTCGCCCGCGAACACCGGTTTGTCACGCCTTCTTCATCAAGACGCGAAAATCGCCCGGGAATGTGGATTTTCAGCCGTCATCCCGGGCGAAGGACCGCGAAGCGGGTCGAAGACCCGGGACCAAGGGGCGACCGCAATGCGACTGCCTTCGCCGGGCGGCCGATCCAAGCGCCGAGCCCAGTCTCCTGGGTCCCGGCTCTCCGCTCCGCTACGGCCGGGATGACGACTGGAAGGCGTTGCGAAACCTCAGGCCAGGATGTGCGCCAGGATCGCCTCGCGGGCCGCGGCGTCGACCCCCAGCACCGCCTCCAGATAGGCGTCGATCGAGCCGTGGGCGGCCTCGATGGCCTCGATCGAGGCCAGGATGTATTCGGCCTCGACCGCCAGGGCCGCGCGGATCGCCGCCTCGGGCGGAGCCGAGCCGGTGTAGCCGGCCAGATAGCGGCCGATCCGCTCGCCGATGCGGGCGTAGCGCTCGGGATCGTTGGTGGCGAGATAGTCGCCGACCAGATCGTCGCGCGACACGCCGGCCAGGTGGTGGGTCAGGGCGGCCAGCAGGCCCGTGCGGTCCTTGCCGGCGGCGCAGTGGATCAGCACCGGGCCCTTGCCTTGCGCCAGCGCCGCGAAGTAGCGCGTGAAGAGGTCGACGTGGCGCGGCGTGAACGGCTTCCGGCGATAGGACGCGACCATGTAGTCGCGCAGGTCGGCCTCGGCGTAGTCCCAGCCGCGCAGGAAGGTCTGCCAGGGATCGTCGCCCTCGCCGCCCAGGTCGTTGTCGATCACCTGGGCCGAAAAGCCCGTCCAGCGGCGCGACGGCTCGCGCGCTCGCTCGGGCGCGCGGCGCAGATCGACGACGGTGACGATGCCCAAGGCCCCCATGGCTTCGAGATCGGGGTCGGTGGCGTCGGCCTGGTGGGCGGCGCGGAACAGCAGACCTCGCTTCAGCCGGCCCGCCCCGGTGGCGTAGTCGCCGTAGTCGCGGAAATTCTCGACGCCTTGCAGGGGGATGTGACGGGTCATGGCGTGCATGTAGTCGCGTCCTGTGACGAAATCGAGAGTCTGGACGAATGGTGCGTCTGCGCGGATTGTGCGCCCATGCTTCCGGTCCAGCGATTCCAGAGCTTCGACGGCGTCTCCATCGCCTACCGCACCCTGGGCGAGGGCTGGCCGACCCTGCTGCTGCACGGCTTCCTGGCCAGCGCCGAGAGCAACTGGTTCCTGCCCGGCATCGCCCAGGCCCTGGTCACGGCCGGCCGCAAGGTGATCGCGCCGGACCTGCGCGGCCATGGCCGTTCGGACGCGCCCAGCGATCCGACCGCCTGGCCCGCCGACGTGCTGGCCATGGACCAGGAGGCGCTGGTCACCCACCTGCATCTCACCGACTACGACCTCGTGGGCTATTCGCTGGGCGCGCGCACCGCGGTGCGGATGATGGTGCGCGGCGCCCGGCCCGAGCGGCTGGTGCTGGCCGGCATGGGCGCCTCGGGCCTGATGGGCGCGGGCGAGCGGGCGGCGATGTTCGCGGACGCCATCCGCAACGGCGACCAGGCCAAGGACCCCCGCGCCGGCCGCCGCGTGCGGGCGATGATGGCCGCCGGCGACCTCAAGTCCGAGGCCATGCTGGGCGTGCTCAACGCCTTCGTCCCGACCTCGGCGGAAGACATCGCCCGCATCGACGTCCCGACCCTGGTCATCGCCGGCCAGCGCGACCACGACAACGGCTCGGCCGAGGCCCTGGCCGGCATGCTCCCCAACGGCCGCGCCCAGCGCGTGCCCGGCGACCACATGAGCGCGGTGATGGAGCCGTCCCTGGCGGCCGGGATCGTGGGGTTCCTGGACCGGGTTTCGCGGTAGGGAGCCCCCTCTCCCATAGGGAGAGGGATTCAAGCAAAACGCCGGTTGACGACTCCGTTGACAACTGTCAACGTCGCAATCGTTGACAAACGTCATCGATCGGGAGGCGACGCCATGAAGATCAGTTCGGCCGAGAGCATCATCATGGAGGCGCTGTGGCGAAAGCAGCCGCTGACCTCCGAGGCGATCATCGCCGAGGTGGGCGAGCCCAACGGCTGGACCGAGGGCACGGTCAAGCAGCTGATCAGCCGGCTTCTGAAGAAGAAGGCCATCGCCGCCCAGCCCGACGGCCGCCGCTATCTCTACAGCCCGCTGCTAGCCCGTCGCGACCATGTGCAGGCCGAGAGCCAGGGCCTGCTCGACCGGCTGTTCGACGGCCGGCTGGCGCCGCTGGTCACCCAGTTCTCCGACGCGGGCAAGCTGACCGACGAGGACATCGCCGAGCTGAAGGCCCTGGTCGAGAGGATCTCCAAATGAGCGGCGACATCGTCGAGGCGCTGGTCCGCGCCAACCTCGCCCTGGCCGCCGCGATCGTCGCGGTGATGCTGCTGCGCAAGCCGGTCCGCAACCGGCTGGGCCCGCTGGCCGCCTACGCCCTGTGGCTGGCCGCGCCGCTGTGCGCCGCGGTCAGCCTGATCCCGGTCCGCGCGCCCACGGCCATGACCTTCTATCAGACGGTGGAACTGACGCCCAAGGCGCTGGCCGCCGCCGCCCGGACCACCCAGCAGATGGCGAGTCTGAGCGACATCGCCGTGGGCGTCTGGGCCATCGGCGCTGCGCTGGCCTTCGGCCTCTTCGCCCTGCGCCAGCTCCGCTTCGTACGCGCCGCCGGCCGGCTGACGCCGCTGGACGGCTCCCCCGGCGTGCTGCGCGGCGAGCATGTGGACGCCGGCCCGCTGGTCCTGGGCGCCCTGCGGCCGCGCATCGTCGTGCCGGCCGACTTCGCCCAGCGCTTCGAAGGCGAGGCCCGCGCCCTGGTGCTGGCTCACGAGGACGTCCACCTGCGCCGCGGCGACGCCACCATCAACGGCCTGGTCTTGGCCCTGCAATGCCTGTGCTGGTTCAACCCGCTGGTCCACCTCGCCGCCCGGACCCTGCGGGTCGACCAGGAGATCGCCTGCGACGCGGCGGTGATCGCGCGCCACCCGCACGCCCGCCGCCTTTACGCGCAAACGCTGCTCAGCACGGTGCTGACGGCCAAGACCGCCCCGCTCGGCTGCCATTGGCCGGCGGCGGGGCCCCATCCCCTGAAGGAGAGACTGACCATGCTGAACGCCGCCTCCCTCACCCCGCTGCGCCGCAAGGCCGGCCTGGCCCTCGTCGCCCTGCTGGCCTCGGCCGCCGCCGGCGGCGTCTGGGCCGCCAATCCCGAGGTGACGCCCAAGCCGATCGTCGAACGGCCCAACTGGATCCAGAAGCCCGACGCCAACGACCTGGCCCGCTATTATCCGGCCGACGCCGTGGCGGCCAAGGCCTCGGGCCGCGCGCTCATCACCTGCGACGTCGCCGTCGAAGGCACGCTGGAGAACTGCGAGGTGCTGCGCCAGAGCGACGGCCCCTACGCCTTCGGCGACGCGGCCCTGCAACTCAGCCAGTTCTTCCGCATGCAGCCCAGGACCGTGGACGGCAAACCCACCGCCGGCGGCAAGGTGACGATCCCGATCGCCTTCATGGTTCCCCAATAGGGTCGCCCGGTGCGTGGTCCTCGCCCTTCGACGAGCTCAGGGTGAGGACCAGATCTTCGACGCAAAAAGAAACCCTCACCCTGAGCTTGTCGAAGGGCGAGGGTTTCGCTTGGCGCCGTCAGGGCCGCTCTTACCGGAACGGCGGCTCGTCGAAGGCGCGCAGCTTGCGCGAGTGCAGGTTCGGGCCTTCCTCGTGCAGCAGCTTGCAGGTCAGGATGCCGATCTGCAGGTGCTGGCTGATCGCCCGCTCGTAGAAGGCGTTGGCCTGGCCCGGCAGCTTGATCTCGCCGTGCAGCGGCTTGTCCGACACGCACAGCAGCGTCCCGTACGGCACCCGGAAGCGATAGCCCTGGGCGGCGATGGTGGCGCTTTCCATGTCGATGGCCACGGCGCGGCTCTGGTTGAAGCGCAGGGCCGACAGGCTGTGGCGCAGTTCCCAGTTGCGGTCGTCGGTGGTGACCACGGTGCCGGTGCGAAGGCGCTTCTTCAGCTCCTGGCCGGTGTCGCCGCTGATCGCCTTGGCCGCGTCGTAGAGGGCGCGCTGCACCTCGGCGATCGACGGCACCGGGATCTCCGGCGGCAGCACCACGTCCAGCACGTGGTCGTCGCGCAGATAGGCGTGGGCCAGCACGTAGTCGCCGATGGTCTGGGTGTCGCGCAGGCCGCCGCAGTGGCCGATCATCAGCCAGGCCTGCGGGCGCAACACAGCCAGGTGGTCGCAGATGGTCTTGGCGTTGGACGGGCCGACGCCGATGTTGACCAGGCTGACGCCCTGACCGTTCGGGGCGATCAGGTGGTAGGCCGGCATCTGGTGCTTGCGCCAGGCCCCGTCGGCGATCGCCTGCTCGGCGTTCGGCGTCTCAGCCGTGACCACCACGCCGCCCGAGCACGACAGCGCCGTATACGGACTATCGGGCTTCTTCAGCTGCTCCACGCCCCAGCGGACGAACTCGTCCACGTAGCGGTGGTAGTTGGTGAACAGGATGAACGGCTGCACGTGCTCGGCCGGAGCGCCGGTGTAGTGGCGCAGGCGGGCCAGCGAGAAGTCGGTGCGCAGGCCGTCGAACAGGGCCAGCGGCCGGGTCTCTTCCAGAGCCGGGCTCCAGACGCCGTCGGCGATCTCGTCGCCGATGAAGGCCAGGTCCGTGGTCGGGAAGAAGCGGGCGATGTCCTCGCTGCGCACATCAGCCTGGTTCAGGTCGATGCTGGCGTCCAGCACGTAGGGATAAGGGATCTCCTGCTCGGAGCGGGCGATCTCGATCTCGACGTCGAAATCGTCCATCAGCAGGGTCAGCTGCTCGACCAGATAGTCCTTAAACTGGGCCGGCTTGGTGACCGTGGTCGAGTAGACGCCCGGACGGCTGACCCGGGCGAAGGCGCGCGCGAGCTTCGGCGGCAGGGCCTCGGGGTCGTAGGTAAGGCGCAGCTCGGGATAGGTGAACGAGCCGTCGAACCGCATCTGCGGGTCGGGGCGGGTTCCATTTTCGAGATAGGCCCGAAGGGCGGTGCGCAGCGCCTCGACGGCGCGTTCGTATTCGGAGTTGAGCCGTTCGACGACGGCGATTGCTTTTTCTTGGTTAGACATGGCGTCCTATATCAGCCTCGCCGCAGCCTGACCAGAGCGGGGCGCGGCCCGGCGCTGGGGCGAGCATAGACCCGCCAGCCTGCGCCTTTGTGACGCCGCAGGCATGGACGAAGCCGCCACGCTCGGCCAAAAGGGGCGCCACATGCCCCCTCTCGGGGCGTCCACGAAACGAATGCGCCTGCTGGGAGGGCGCTTCAGCAGGCCCGGTCGCCACGCGGTCGAGGGGGAACGGAAGACCCTATGAACAAACGCTTCGCCTATCTGATCGTCGGCGCGATGGTGCTGGGGGTGCTCG
>CBINOL010000023.1:0-47148 GCA_966252285.1 uncultured Caulobacter sp. | reverse complement strand
GCCTCACGTGCGAACGGAACCAGGGGTTCCCGCCACAAGGGCGGGAATGACGGGAGGAAAAGAAAGAGTGTGAACAAAATAAGAACTTATGGTTGAGTTCATTGGCCGGAGCCGTCCCATGGATCTCAACACCGCCTGGATCGCCGTCTACATCATGAGCGACGGTTATCGCCGCACGCTCTACACCGGCGTCACCGCACAGTTCCAAACCCGGATCGTCCAGCATCGCGACGGCGTCGGTTCGGCCTTCACCCGCCAGTACGGACTGACCCGCCTCGTCTGGTACGAGGTCCATACGATCATGACCGAGGCCATCCAGCGTGAAACCGCCATCAAGCGCTGGCCGCGTCAGTGGAAGATCAACCTGATCGAGCGCGACAATCCGCGTTGGGAAGATCTGTACAGCGCTGTTTTCGAGTGGACGCCCGTTTCGCGCCAGGTGTGACGGCCTTCAAAAACTCCCGTCATTCCCGCCCGAGAAGATCCCGACACGGATAGCGGGCCGCCTAGAAACCCGCCAACGGCCTTGCGCCGTTGGCCTCCATCGTCCTGAGCCCACTGGAGCAGCGTCTCAAAGCCGCTGCGAAGCTCGGCGAAGATCTCGCCGCGATTGGGACCGGGCGTGAGGATGATCTCCTGAATGAGCGCCCGGATCGCCTGGGCGGCCGCGTCGCGCTCCTCCGGCTGGCTAAGCGCTTCGCTCAACCGCTCGACCTTGCGGCGGTAAAGCTCGGCGATGTTGGGGTGAAGGTCGGGCGCGTCGATCATCGGCTCGGCGAGCTTGGCCTCCAGCGCCTCGACGTCCGCCTCCAACGCCTTCAGGCGCTCCATGAGGGGGCGCGTGTAACCACCGTCCTCGATGGCGCTGACGATGCCGTCGATAGCCTTGCGCGCCTTCTCTAGGCGCATGAGGTCGGCTCCGCGATTAGCCCGGCGGTGATGGTTGAAGCGGTTGCTCTCCTCGATATAGGTCCGCATGGCCCGCTCAAGGGCCTCGGGCGTAACCAAGCTCTCCTTGAGCCCCTTGAGCACCCGCTCCTCCAGCCGGTCGCGGATGATGGTGCGCCCGTTGGAGCAGCCATTGCCCAAGGCGTTGTTGGAGCAGCCAAAGCGGTTGTTAGACCGCTTGGCGACCGTGCCCCCGCAAAGGCCGCAGACGATCAGGCCGGAAAGCAGGGTCTTGGGCCGACGCATGGCCGGCAAGGCCGCCTTGTGCTTGGCCATGTTCTCCTCGAACACGTTGACCAAGCTGGCCTGACGCTCGCGGGCCGCCGCCCAAAGCTCGTCGCTGACGATCTTCAGGTGCGGGGCCTGCACATGCACCCACTCGCTCTCGGGGTTGAACCGCATGGCGTTGCGGCCGGTGTCGGGGTTCTTCAGCCGGCGACGCCGGTTCCAGATCATTTCCCCGACATAGAACTCGTTGTTGATGATCCCCGACCCCAAGGCCCGGTTGCCCCGGATAGAGGTATCGCTCCAGCGCCCGCCCCACGGCGAGGCCACGCCCTCGGCGTTGAGCTCGATGGCGATGCGGCGTGGGCTCTTGCCGGCGGCGTAGTCGCGGAAGATGCGCCGGATGATCTCGGCCTCTTCGGGAACGATCTCTCGCTCGCCGGTCGTCACCTTGCCTGAAGCGTCGATGGTGCGAACAACCCGGTAGCCGTAGGCGTTGCCGCAGCCGACCTTGCCGGCCTCCACCCGTCCGCGAATGCCGCGATGGGTCTTGGCGGCGAGATCCTTGAGGAAGAGAGCGTTCATCGTGCCCTTGAGGCCGACGTGAAGCTCTGTGATCTCGCCCTCCGACAAGGTGACGATCGGCACGCCCGCGAACCTCAGTCGCTTGAAGGCGGCGGCAATGTCCTCCTGATCGCGGCTGAGCCTGTCCAGGGCCTCGGCGAGCACCATGTCGAACTTGCCGTCCAGCGCGTCGCGGATCAGCGCTTGCACGCCGGGGCGAAAGATCACCGTCGAACCGGAGATCGCCGCATCCGAATAGGTCTCGACCACCCGCCAGCCTTGCTTGTCAGCGTGCATGCGGCAGATGCGGAATTGATCCTCGATCGAGTTGGCCGACTGCTTGTCGTCCGAATAGCGGGCGTAGAGCGCAACGCGGGTCATGTCCTACCTCCAAAACAGATCAGGTCTCGTCGTCGTCGTCCTCGACCCCATCCCCGCCATCGGCGTTGGCCGCCGCCAGACGGGCCAGGTGATGCTCACGGGCCAACTGCCGCCCCAGAAGCTCGGCCAGGGTCATGACCACGGCGTCGAACTCGGGATTGGATGACGGTGCGTCGTTGGCGAGCGCGTTGGCGTCTGGGGCGGGGGGCGAAGTCTCGTCCATGGGCGGCTCCTCGGGAGGGGGAGCCAGAAGCGTTCGAGGGGCGTCGATATCGGTCAACGCAGGGCCAGAGGCCTGCGGACCTTCGACAGGCAAGGCGCAAGAACGCCCGGAAACCTCGCGAGGGGTCACGGGAATTTCCGGGAAACTAGGAGAAAGCGTCAGATTTCTGCGCAGCATGCCCCTTAGACGATCCAGACCGGCAACAAGGACAGGACCGACCGGCAACAATCTGCGCCCAGGCCCCCGTTTCATCGCACGAATGCCGGCAAGGTTTCGGGAGCTGCGTAAGCGGCGCCGCAGTCAGGGCAGTGGCAGCGCGACAGATATTCCCAGGCGCTGCGCACGAACGGCCAAGCCGGTTCTTCCTGCAAGGCGAGAAGACGATAGGCGACCGACAGCAGGGCGACGGCGTCTTGAGCCGTGCGCGGCTTCAGCTTGCCAAGCGGCCCTAAGGCCTCTTCAGAGATATCGCCTAGACGGACGGTCTCGGCGTCGATGGCGGCCATTTCGGCGCTCATCGGCAAGGCCCGCAGGCGCTCGGGGGTGAGGTTGAAGTAGTCGAACTGCCGGACCGCCTGGTCCTCCAGCTCCGACCAGCGCCGGGCGATGCGGTCAATTTCCTGATCCAGCGCCACCCAGGCTGCGCACCGGGCCGGAATGCTGACGCGCTTGGGACCTCCCACCGCTCTAGCGGAACCGACCACGGGAACACCGCTGGCGGCGATCACCGCACGGCGCGAGATGGCAGGCAGGCGCAACTGGTCGCCCGTCTTTCGACGCTGGCCCATGGCGTAGGTCCTGATTCAGTGGTTATCGTTACTTATATCAATCACGATCCGCCAAATCAAACAAAAAGTGCCATACGGCTCAAAATATACCAATTTATGCTGACAGGTGCGCAAATTCGGGCCGGTAGAGCCCTCGTCGATTGGACCGGAGCGCGGCTCGCGGAAGCGGCTGGCGTTTCCCTCCAGACGATCAGGCGCATGGAGGGTGAGGTTGGCACAGGGCGAAGCTCTCAAGCCAATATCCAGGCCGTGCGGCGGGCACTGGAAGAGGCTGGTGTGGTCTTTCTGGATGGAGACCTGTCCGCTGGTCTGGGCGCAGGCGTTCGCCTTAAACCTTGAGGCTGGCGGTTGAGCCGCAGGCGCCTCGCGCCTGAAGCGGCTTAAACCGCATGCCGAGCCCAAGCCAGGCGGCGAGCGGCCGGTCAAGGGGGCGCGTAGCGCACCGCCGTAGGCGGCGGCGAAGCCGTCCTTGAGGGGGCGAACGGCGGCTGGCCGTAGCGCTACAAGCAAACGCCCCCAGTTGCCGCCATCCACCACCAAGCCCAAGCACGTCAAAACCCTGCCGAAGAACGGCGACGTGATAGATAGCCAGATCTAGGAAGACGACTCCCGAGAGAATACCTCCCACTCGGATCGGATCGAAGCTGACGCTGTCTCGCGTAGTGACGAGGTCATTCAGGAAAGATTTGATGAAGTCGAACATGCCCGTATTTATTGTGGGCGATCTGGCTCCGGCGCCGATTCAACACATGGCTGAAGACAAAACCAAGCTGACCGAACTCACGGCTGAAATCGTCTCGAACTACGTGGCCAACAACGCCACAGCCGTCAGCGATTTGCCCGCCCTGATCAAGGCCACCTATGAGGCCCTCGCGGGCGTCGAGAGCGGCGGCACTGTTGAGGGGAATGGCGTCGAAATCACCAAGCCGACCCCGGCTCAAATCCGTAAGTCGATCACGCCGGACGCCCTGATCTCGTTCGAGGACGGTCGCCCCTACAAGACGCTCAAGCGCCACCTGACGACCCAAGGCCTGACGGTCTCGGAATACAAGACAAAGTGGGGCCTGCCGAACGACTACCCGACCACCGCCCCGGCCTACAGCGAAGCCCGTTCGGCTATGGCCAAGGCGCTTGGCCTCGGTCGGGGCGGTCGCAAGGCAAAGGCTCCGGCGGCTAAGGGCCGCGCGAAAAAGGCTTAAGGGAATGTGGGCGGACGGCTCCGCAGAGCACATCAAAGGGCAGTCGTTCGCCAGCCCTGCCGATTGGTTTTACCACATTGAGGAACAGCTTCGGCTAGCCCAGAGCTACGCCAGCGGACCGGCAAAGCGCAGCGGCATGTCCAGCGTTCAGGAAAAGGTCTACATCGCCGAACAATGGTCGCGACGGGCGTATCACGTCCTCGAATGGCTCCGCTCCGGCAGCTCCGAACTACCGTCCTCACGGGAAACCGAAGAGGCCAAAGAGCACATCACCTCCTGTCTAGAGCCGTAACCGATCAGTGCAGCCGGTAAGGGTCGAGAAAGCTCCAATCGACGTTGTCGATAGCGGCCCGCGACCACTCGCGAACTAGCTCCTCGTGCTCATCCTCGGGGTAGTCTTTTAGGGCCTTCTCTACGGCACGCATGGCGCTCGCCATGCTCTCTTGCATACCTTGCCACGCCTGCACGGTCTCGGCGTCCGCGCGGCCGTCCAAGACGTCGGCGCGGATTTCCAACAACCTCTTGAACGTGGGCTGTTCACCAATTCCTGAAACTCGTCTTCGGTCACGACGCCACCTCAGATAGCGGCTCAACGCTATCCCGCAGACAGGCCTTCGTCGAGCAAGCTGCTCAGAATGGCCTTCAGGAATCCATACCTCAGAAATGGCGCTCCTAAATCCGCATCTAAAAATGGAGTGCTAAAAAATGATCCATAAAAAATGGCATCAGGAAATTGCGCGTATAATTGAAAATAGGTCGGAAAACTTTGACGACCTTTAAAGCGTTCCCATACGCATCAAACTCTGCATCTGTTTATTATCGCAAAAAAAAGTTCGATTGACTCGCCCAATTTGGGCGGAATTACGCGCCGAAGTGCAACTATTACCTTGCACCTACCAGACACCTTGGGAGAGATTTCATCCGTCGAGGGCGCACGCCCCGGCAGCGGTGACGAGGGGCCAGTTCCTAGGCCGGACCCCTCGCCAGAACTCCAAGCAGCGGCCGGAGCCGTGAAGGAGGTGCGCGGTGCGGCATATCGCCCGGAGGAGAAGAGCCAACGCCCGGCTAGTCTAACATGACTGCCGGGCCAAGGTCATCAACGGGGCCGGATCAGCAATGGTCCGGCCTTTTTGTTCTCGTGCTTTGGCATGGCGACGCCCTAGCGCTGAGTAGCGCCTTCGAGATTTGCCGCCGCGTCCAGCACCCGTTCCAAAATCTCTTGGCTGTAGCCGCTACCGGCCTTCATGGCTTTGACAGCCCGCTGCGCTTCGTCGGCCGTTATGACGAACTGCGTCGCGGCCTCGTCAAACTTCATGTTGATGTGAAAATCCTTGGCCACTTGGCCAACGACGATCTGCGGAAATCCTTGTAGGCCGAGGCCGTTGACCCGGACGTCTTCGATCAACGCGAGGGCTACGGCGCCGCCGATGTCTCCCGACGAAATCCCGATCGCATACCGCGTTCCCATCGCTCACCTCCCTCTGCTGCAAGCAAAGCTAGGCATGCGGTTTTCAGTCGGGAACCCCCTATTTCTACGGTATTGCGCGGGCCAGCGTTCTGCGGGATCGTTGGCCGTCGCCGGTTGCTTGAGAACAGCCGACGACAGGCCCGGCGCGTGAGAACGTCGGGCCACCCTCTCATCCCGACGGCCGGCTTTGGTGACCTAGTTCAGCGGATCGCGGAACTTGCGCACCGTCTCGTATTGCTCGCCATTGGCGGCGAGGATGATCTTGTACCCGCCACCAATGTCGCGAGAAACGAGTTCAAGCTGTTCGAGCGGCTTACGGGTAGCGCGCCACGCCTCAAACTCGGCATTGCGACTCGGGTGAATTTTTACCGTTGTAAATGAAAGCATCTTGAAATTCCTTCTACTGAAAATGCTTGCCCAAATGGGCCGGTTATAAAGTCTATATTATAGCACAATTGTAATTCAGTGCAAGCTAACGTTCGCAGACTAAATAACTACAGACGGCGACGAACCGGCCGCCTCATATCAGTGTGACTACCCAAGGACCCTCGGCCATCTGGTTGGGGGTTTTCCTATGCGGCCAGTTTCTCGATGCGGGCGATCAACGGCGCCAAGCTCTCTTGCTGTTCCGGGCTCAGGTGGCTCCACAATGGTTGCCCCAGAGTGTCAGACACAATGCCCCTAGCCAGACCTCAGGCAGCGTGGCTACCCACCCTTAGCCGCCTTATCTCCGAGTGGCCGCAGTTGCGGGCAGTTCAGACCCCACCGCAGCGCGACCACTAATGGCAGGTCGGACGAGGGAAGTGCTCAGCCAGGTAAGCGTCTATCAAATCGGCGCCCTGGCGCCAGAGCGCGTCGGCGGCGTCTATGTCGGCGGCGGCTTCCATGTCCCGGGTAATGCGCTCCACCATCCGACCAAGGTCTCGATAGGCCCGGACCTGTTCGAGCGTCAGACGTCCCGCCTTGAGGTCGTCACGAACCATCATGATCCGAGCCAAGATGGCGTCAGCCTCGTCCTCTTGGTCATCCACGCTTGATGCGTTCCCTGAAGGTGGTCGCCAGCTTGCGGGCTATCGCCTCGCAGCAAAGAGCGAAACCAGGAGGGCGCAAGCCGTTCCTATGGAGCGCTCAACCGATCTTGCGCGCAAGAACCCTCCCAGGCTTCCGGCCGCGATGGACGCCGCACTCATTCCTTTTGATGGCTAAGGCTTCCCTTTCTTCGATCCATCAGCCGGCGGGATTGAAACCTCGGCGTCGCGGCCGACCATGCCGCAGGGTCTGGGAGCCGCGCCATGGGTCAACCCCTCCACCTCACAAGCGTCGATCTGGTCTGGCTGAAGGCCCGCCTTCACCGCTGGGTCCGCTTCGGCCGCTCCGTCGCTGACGAGCAGATCGACCGCCGCCGCCGAACCGTCAGCTTCGCCCCAGGCTCAATCTTCGCCGTCGTCCACTGGGAAGCCGGCGACTACGGCACGACGCTCTCCCGCCTCTGGGTCCTTCGCGCCGTCGCTCCCGGCCAGCCCTGCGACCGCGCCCCCTTCGTCACCCCCGGCGCCGAAATCCTCCTCGACCTCAAGACCTGGGTGAAGGTCCGCGCCGCCCTGGAAGCCATCGACGCCATCGAGGCGGCAGGCTTTCGCCCCGAAAGCATCTGCCCCGACCACTGGCGCCATGTCGGCGGCCGCATCGCCGTCGCTGAGACGGTCTCGCCCTATACCCGCGCCCGTCACCGCGCCTGGCTGATGAGAAAGCGCCTGGGCCTGACCGACGAGGCCGCCGCATGAAGGTCGAAACCAAGGTCTACCTGCCGGCCGATCTCTCCAAGACTCTCGACCAACTGGCGATCCGCACCCGCCGACCCAAGTCCGAGATCGTGCGCGCGGCCGTAGCCTCGTTCATGTCGCCGGACGGCTCGGAGCGCTCGGAAGCGGCCTTGCTGCGCCGCCTCGACCGCATGAACAGCCGGATCGAGCGGTTGGAGAAAGAGGCGCAGGTCGGCAACGAGGCCTTGGCGATCTTCATCCGCACCTGGCTTGGCACGGCGCCCGTCGTCCAGGCCGCCGACGAGCCGGCGACGCGGGCGCTGGGTCAAACCCGCTATGCAAAGTTCATCGAGGCGCTTAGCCGGCGCGTCGCCAGCGGGACGTCGTTGGCCGATCAGGCTTTCGAAAGCCGGCAGCAGCGCCAGGATGACTGAGCAGATTTCAATTGCGCTGGCTCAGTGCCGCTAACGCCTTGGCCTCCTTGAGATCGATGCGGGCCTGCACCCCCATTTTCTCCAGAAGATGGAGGAAATTACCTCCATCAATGAGAGTAATTGGTTTTCCTTGCGCAAATTTTCGCGCATCTGGGCCAAACTGAGACGTTGTGACGAGAATTCCTTTGTTCGCGCCTTCGTTGACGAGCGTTCCGTAAAGATCACGCACGGCTGCTACGTCCACAGTGCCGGTATAGCGCTTCGCTTGAATTATGATCTTCCCCCCTCTGATAGGGTCTGGATCGTGCACGATAGCATCCACACCTCCATCGCGGCTCGCTTGCGTCACTCGCACCTCTGTTCCATCCGACGAGAATTCATTCTCGAATACCTGGCGAACTAAGTGCTCGAAGTCCGCCCAATCCATCGCGGCAAGGTTGACGGTCTCATCAACCGCGCTTGCCACATCTTGGCTTTCGATGAAGCGCGGATCTTTCAGGGCGGGTCGCTCTAGAGGCGCTACCGGCGCCAACCCGACTAATTTCGACGCGGCCACTCCCTTGAGAGACTTAAAGCACTCCTTCGGGTCAACACGCTGCAAATCAATCCTGTCAAAATCGGCGCGGTTAACACCCACCGACAGCACGCAAGTTCGCTCGTCAAGCCCGGTTGCCTTAACGACATGGTCCACCCATCCATTCAAGGTGACACGCTCAATAAGTCGTTCTGGATCCGAAGAGAAAGTGATGTGGACAATCGCTAAAGCTGCTCTATACAAAGTTGCGTCGTAATTACGCGCAGCCTCAGATTCCGGTATGTATTTCTCGACCAGCTCGGCGCGAGCCTGAACATATCGAACGTCTTTTAGCGTCGGCATATCGACAGGAGCGGGAAGGACGTAGTCTATGACTGCCGATTTTGACGTCTCGGAGTATCCGATGTCGAAATCTCTTCCCAACGGGTGGGGTAATTTCGCAAGGACCAGCGCGACGTTGAGGCGCCCCACGACCCCTTCTTCGCTCCCGCGCGTCAACGCCGATTGTAATTCTTCCAAATGGGCGTTGTGGCGCTCCTGCTTCTCAAGGTGCGCTACCGCATTGGCTTCCCACTCGCGCATCTTCGCGTCGTGATACGCGGCCTTCTTTCGGTTTAGATCCCTAACTGCCGCGACTTCCTGCTCCCACGTCGCTCGATTCTCTTGATCTGCCTTCTGGAGGCCGGCCACGACGGCCGCATGTGCGACCTCAGTGCGACGACGCAAGGAGGGGATGATACTCTCGAAGATGTTCGCCTTCTTGATCGCAGGCGGAAAGAAGTCAGGTGGCGCCGAAGGTTCGACGGCGGGCTTCGGGTTCTCAGGCTTCGGATCAGAAAAGGGGGCGGTAAGACGGAGCGCCTGCCAATCGACTTCGTGCGAAGTGGAGGCCAGCTCCAGCAGGTTTGCGAGCGCAGCTAGCTCGGCCTCCGCAGCTCTGGTGCGGCTGGCAGCGATCTGCTTGCCATCGAATATGTTCGCCTGCCGGGTATCACGCTCGACGCGACGCGCCCATTCAGCCGCCCATTGCGCGCGTAGCGCCGCCGCTTTCTGATCGACGACCCAGCTATCTGCCCCTTTGATCAGACGGTATTTGTTCAGGCCGTCGTGGCGAACCTCAACCTGCCACATATCCCCTCCCAGTTGCTCGCGTCGGACAACTTGGAATCCAAAGCGGAGCTTTAGCAAGTGGGCGCCGAGGTGGTCGGCGGGGCAGAGGCGAGTTTCGAGAGGGGCTAGGCTGACGCAGTGTTTGATGGGTTGGCGCTAAATCCCAAGGCCTCGCCCGCGCCCGAGCTGCCAGGAAATCCCGCCACCGACCTCGACGGTCCCGCTGATCTCCTGGCCAAGATGGCGCTCCATCGCCGGCCGCCAGGGAACGAGGGTGAATTCCTTGCTCTCCTCGATCACCGCGTACTTTCCCGATACAAGCTGCGTGGTCTCCGTCAGCTTGCCGCGCACGCTCTCGCCGGGCTCGGCGAGGCGGAACGGCAGGCCCTTGGTCCTGGCCATGGCCCGGCCTGCGCTGCCGACCTCCTGACGCTCCAGGGTGGCCAGAAGGTCGCGCTTGGGTCGCCAGCCCTCGGCGTCACGGCTGGCGTGGCCCTGACGGGTAAGCACGTCGCGCCGCCGCTCCAGGGCGCGGCCGACCTCACCGCCGAAGCCCTGCGGCGACTTCTCCAGCTTGCCCGCGCCGACGAGTTGGCGGTCGAGCCAAGTGGCGCCGTCGCTCTTGATCTGTCCCTCCAGGTCGAAGGCCGACAGAAGCCGCAGCTGCGCTCGCTTGCCCTGGGTCTGGTCGAACACCTCGGCGCGAGACTGGAAGTCCTTGGGGATGCTCCAGGCGTCCTTGTCCCAGCGCTCGACCACGCCGCCTCGGCGCAGCGCCTCCAGGCGGCGAACATGCGAGGCCACGAGGTCGTCAGCGTCGGCGCCGGATGGGAGCCGCATCTCGCCATTGAGAAGCCGCTGGCGGTGATCGCTGGGCCGATAGACTCCATCCTCGGCAAGCGCGGCGATGCTGCGATCGGCCGGACGGCTGGCCGGCCTGTGGCCGGTCTCGACGATGGCGCCGATGCGGATGCCTGACGCGGCCTCGCCATCGACCTCGACGTGACGGACCCGGCCGTCCAGGCCGTCGACCACAAGGCCGATGCGGTCGCTAAGCTCGTCGGTCAGACGCTTGTCGATCACCCGGCCGACCTTGGGTGCGGAGGTCTCGCCGGCAGGGTCGATGACGAAGGTTTCGGGCGCGGGCTCCCGGCCCCGGCGGCTGACGGCCCGGCTCATGGCTCGGATGATGTCGCCGCGCTCGCCCATGCCCTTCAAGGTCGGCTCTAAGTCCTCCGACAGCCGCCAGACGCCGGGCGAGACCTGCTCGGCTAGGTCCATGCGCTCCAGGGCCTTGAGACGGCCCTGGCGCAAGGTCGTCTCGGCCTCGGCGCGAACCTGACCGGCGATGGGGCGCAGGTCCACGGTGCGCTCCGCACCCATGTCGGCCACGAGGCTGCGGTCCATGCTGGTGAAGCGCTCGGCGCTGATCTCGGCCTGGCGCTTCCTGGCGATCTCCTGCTCCGTCTGCGGCCCAAGCTCCAGGGTCGCCAGATCCTGGGCGCGGCAGCGAAGGCCCTGGGTGATGTAGTCCTGGGCGATCACGAGATCCTTGCCGAACTCGTCCTTGCCCCGGATGACGACATGGCTGTGCGGATGGCCGGTGTTGAAGTGATCGACTCCGACCCAATCGAGCTTGGTTTCTAGGTCGCGCTCCATCTGGTTCATCAGGTCACGGGTATAGGCGCGCATGTCCGACAGCTCCGCGCCGTCCTCGGGCGCGACGATGAACCGGAACTGGTGGCGATCGCCCGCGCCGCGCGCGGTGAAGGCTCCACCGTCCACGCCTTCGCTGTCGCGGTCATAGAGCTTGGCGGGCTCGCCCTCGCGGGTGACGCCATCGCGCACGAGGTAGCGCAGATGCGCGCCGGCCGCCTGGCTCCCAGGCTTCAGACCAACGATGCGGGCCTTGATGACGACGCGGCGTCCGGCGCCGCCGCCACGGAAGCGCAGGGCGTTGGCGACGTCCTGGCCTCGGCCTATCCGCGAGCACTTGCCCGTCGCCGGCCGCGCCGATCGGCCGCCGGTCCGGCGGGCTCGGGCCGGCCTGGGGTTGCCGACCAGGCGCGAAAGCCGCTGGCTGCCGCTCACGGCTTGGCGGCCGTCGCTGCGGATGCGGCCGGGGCGCAGCTCGAAATCCAGCAGGTGATCGTCCATGGGGCGAGCTTGCGCTCAGGGCCGCCAGCCGCAAGCGCGGCCAGCGTTGGGGACAGCTAAGGGGAAGAAAAAGAACCCGGCGGCAAATTTGAGGGCCGGTCGCCCGTTCGGCTAGGCCCGAAAATTCCAGTGTGCAGACAATCGCGTGCGGGGATCTGGCCCCGGACGCTTCAATCTTGCCGTACCTCTACACCCGTCCTTCTGGTCCTTTCCTCCCTGAACCTGTGGCCCTCACGCAAACGGGGCGACGCATCAGCGCGCCGCCCCAAGCCTCGCTAGATGGTCCAGACTTGGTTCAAGACCTGCGCCGCCAACGCCGCCTTATCCTGTGGCAGGAAGCGCCCGTAATGCTCGGCGATGGTGTCGGGGGTGTCCTGGATTGCGTAGCTCGCCTGCTCAAAAGAGCCCGTCCGCTTGAGGACGTGGGTCGCCAACACGTCGCGCACATTGTGCGGACCGTGAGGCAAAAGACCCTCGATGGCGCCGCGCCCAGTGTAGGGATTGTAGATCCCGTAGCGCTGAATGATCGTGCGCCACGCCTCATAAAAGGTGTGTTGCTCGTATGCCGGATTGGTGCTGATCGTCTTCACCGTCTTGATGAAGAACGTCCGTGGATCGGTCCGGCCTCGCAGCAGCGTCGGCCGATCCTTGGCCAGGTAGACGTCGATTTCGTCGTACAGGCCGTCGAGGTCTTGCAGGATCAGACGCAGCGGGCTTTTGCGGAAGAAGGACGAGCCGGCGTTCTTGAACGCCACGGCCGGAACAAGCACCTCCCATCCGCCCTCGCGGTCACTCCACCGCATTTCGCCGCGCTTCAGGCCCTCAAGCTGCTTCTCCGGTGTCCCGCTGCGCCCGCGTGGGACGAACAGCAACTCCCGCAGGTTCTTCTGCCGAAGGCCCAAATGAAGGCCGATGCGGAGCATGAGATAGGCTCGCGTCGCCTCGGCCGCCGCGACCGGAAACCGCCGACGATCCGGCCGCTGCCGGCGCACTTCCTCGCCGATCTTCCGGTACTCACCAAGCGGGCTATCAGCCTCCAGAACGGGAAGGATCGGCTCGAATGGATCGCGATGGACGCGCGCCACCCTGTCGATCTCGCGCGTCCGAACGAGCGCATGGCGGTGCATGGTCTCGCAGACTGCATCCCAATCGGCGTGCGCCGCCTCGACGTCTTCCGCGCTGATCAGCCCCTCAATTGGGCGCAGATAGCTGGCCAGCTGCGGTGATTGCCGAAGCCACCCCGTGCCCTTGCGTGTCAGGCCGGCGACGACGATCAGCATTTCGCTTTCCCAGCGCGTGAAGAAACCGCGCTTGGTCTCGCGCCAACGCAAGTACCAATCCCAGACGGGGGGGAAGAGCAGCATCGCGAAGGTCAACGATCGAATGGGGACGCCATAGCCGCGCAAGTCGCCCTCGGGACATGCCGCCAGGGCGCCGAACATCAGCCCGAGGTGATCCATCTTCTGGTCAGCCGTGGCTTCGTTCCAGACACCGTTTCGGCCCTTGCCGCTAGTGGTCAGGGTCGCGGTCTTGAAGAGGCGTAGGTCTCTGGCTTCGGCGTCGAGAACCGGCGGCGCCCGCTCGGCGCCGAGCGGCCGGCCGATGACGATTTCGCCGCCGTCAGCCAAACGGTCGGCCAGCGCGGCGGGACGTGGCATAGGCAGCGGCCGATTGCCTTCCGAGAAGCGGAATGAGAACCGATAAAGCTGCGCGTTGGCGTGATAGCGCCGGTACTCGGTCGAGCCGGAAACGACGACGGTCCGCACCCATTCTAGGATCTCGTCGCGCTTAGCCTTGGGCAGCCGATCGAAGTCATCGGGCAGGTGCCAGGCGATCCGGCGGCGTTCGGCCGTAGAGAGCTTCTCCAATCCGCCGCCCGTGACCATCCGGCTCGGATGCGTGAGCTTGGCGCGAAAATAGCCGTCAGGCAGTCGATAGCGGGCCTCGATCGCGGTCAGGATGCGGAAGGTGGAGGTGCTTCGCGGCTCCTTCTTTTGCCGCTGCCATGTGTAGAGGGTTTGGACGTCGATCTTTTCGCCGCTGGCGGCGAGCGCCTTGTGGAGGGCGTAGATGGTCTCGCCATGGCGGCGGACGTGCAGGTCCAGGGCGGCGGCGAAGTCGCCGGGGTCTTCCCATTCGGTCCAGAGAGGGTCGGGGCGGGCGACGATGAGGCGGGTCTTGTAGACTCTCTTGGGCTTGGTGGGGGCTCGGCTCTTTTGCGCGGAGAGGCGCGCGCCTCTGGCCGGCGCGGCTTTGATTTTGGAAGGCATGTTGTTCGCACAGACGCGCGGACCAGTCGTCCGCATGCCCTAGACACGCCGGCGGTCCAGCTCCGGCAGTAACGTTGCCAGATTTATTTTAGCTGTGGACTGATCGTCACAGCCTTAATCCACTTGGGGCCACCGAGTTGGTCAATGGTACAAGCGCCCGGAGACAGCAAATAGCCTAACGTTCCACGGTTTGAATAGGCTGTCGAGTTTGGTGCCGTTGCGTTATCACCGCTTAAGCCTGTGTCAGTGCCTACCTACAAGGCGCACTCAACCTTCAGCGTTCGAAGGTCGTTGAGAAACTGTTCGCGCATCCCCGTCGTGTAGATTCGAGCGATTTTGCCTTCGTTTTGTCGATCAAGGATCTTCCGAAGATCGGAAGTGCGTTCCTTCCAGGTGAGACCGTCCGTCACGAAAAGAAGGGTGGCGTCACGGCGCATAGATTCGATGATCTTATCGAGGTCGCCGATAACGTCGGTCATCTTGGAACCCGTTGCGCCGTATCCCTTCACTTCGATAATGATGCGCGGTCGAACGCGATCCGGAACAGCAAAATCGAACTTTGCGGTTTTGCCCTGCTCGCCAACAAAGGTCCCACGCGAAACGAAGCCACTGTCGCCGAAAACTTCGCGCACGATGCCTTCGACAAAATCCTCAAGCCCACGACCGCGCTTCTGGCCAGATATCGCCGAACCGCGGCCCGCCCTCAGTCGCTCTACCAGAATGTCGCTCCACACTGGTACGCGATTGACCGTAGCGGCCATCTTTTCGAGCAACCCCAGACGCTCTAGCGCATCGATGTATGCTTCGCGATCTGCGTTAAAGCGCTTCACGCCCAGTCCCCCGCTGTTCCCCAGCTCGGAAGCTAGGACCGATCGCATCTGATCAGAGGAGAGCGCCAGGAATAGGCGAACACACAATAAGCCTTCGTCGAAATTACCCGCGAAGAGCGCCTCAATGTCGGCCCGCCCATAGCTCGGCTGATGACCGAGCGCCGTTAATCGGGCGATAGTATTGGCGGCCATTTCATCCATCCACTCTACGTCGAGCGGACTAAGGCTGGCTAAAACTTCATCAAGGGTTTGGTCGATTATGAGCATTAGCGACCCACAATCAGATACTCGATCACTGCGGCACGCGCGACGCCGCCATGCGTGCCGAAATGGTAGCGATGAGGCTTCTCAAATACGGTCACCGACGATTTGTATCGTCCCATCAAGGAAACGAGTTCGTCCAAATCGGGAAAGCCATTGGAGCTGTAGGACAGCACGATCGTACTCTTGGCGAACCGGGCGAACATGCGATCGAAGGCCTCTACGGCCGTGCGCCGGTAGCTAAATGGCGTATATCGCTTAGCGATCTTTTTGACCTTCGTGTCCTCGGCAATCGGTAGCCCTTGCCAGTAGCAAGAGAGACCTTCGAGGAAATGGTAGCGTTTAATATAGCAGTTATCGTCAGATCTGGGCACATAGGGCGGGTCTAGATAGACGAGGTCGACGCTCCTTTTGGGGAGGTCGAAGACATCCGATCGAGTCGCATGATTGCGACGCCCGTTATCAATTACAGCCGCATTGAAAACTTCGATTTGCTCCAGCAGGTGCTCTTCCAGCGAGAGGCGTAAATCTCGGCGGCCATCATCATATCGCGAAAGGTCGCCTGACACCGTGAACACGCCGCGCGGCTGACGCTTTAGGCACGAGCGGAACAGTGCGGCATAAGCCAGCGATTGCTCGTAGGGACTCTCAAGATGGCGAATGTTGCCCGACACTCGATCCAAAAAGCGCAGATCTTCAGGCGTGAAGAACACGCCATCGAAAGTCTTCTCAATAAAGGTGTGGGCGCTCGGCGTAGGGTCGATAAGACGCTTAATAGCCTTACCATCGAGGCGAACAGAGTTGTTCTCGATGGTAGCCCGCGCGACCATGCTGGTGAAATTGAGGAAGTCAGATGCGATAACCCGCCGCCCCATCGTCTTCATGAGGTACGCGACACAGCCTGTCCCCGAAAAGGGATCGAGAGCGCTTTCAAAATCAAGCGTGTCGAGCACCTGGTGTATCCAAGGCAACAGGCGCTTTTTCGACCCCATGTAGCGCAATTCGGGATAGCTTCCCGCTGCAAGCGGCATAGGCCGAACGAGTTCAGTTTTCGGCGTGAGTGGAATGATCTGAGCCGATGGGGCGAACTTGAGGGCTGACGCGTGCTTCATGGACATAACACCGAGATCGGCCGCGATGATTCGAAGCCGCTTCTTTGGCGTAAGTTGCGCATCAGGCCCTAGGAAGCCAAGCCGATAAGCCCACAAGTGAGCTTTGGCGAGCCTTCGACGTCCGCAATTGACGCAGGGCTACTTTAGTTTTCCCATTGAAGATGGATGGCAACACGCGGGTGAGCGGGCCTTCGGCGATCGGTTCCAGGCCCTGTAGGTTGTGCTTGAGACTTATTGACCCCCTGGGTGGTTTGCCCCAATAGCTTGGCCATAGGCTCATTGCCGCAGAAGCGCCGGGCCAAAGCATGGATCGGGTGGAGCGTGGCAGTTCGAAAAAAGGACCTTATCGAGTCCGTCAAAAAGCGCGTTCCCTTCCGGGTTGCGCAGAAGCTTCTTAGAGAAGCTGGCCTCCCGTCTGGGAAGACCTGGGACAGCATCCAGTCAAAAATCGCAGATGAGAATCCCAAGGGCAAACTTTTTCACGACCTCTACGACACCTACACAAATTTTCTTGTCGCTTACGATAAGTCTGTAGCGATTTACAAGGTTGGCGCAAAGGTGCGGGCGAGTGTCCTTAATTTGGCACTGCAGTTGATCCCGGACGGAAATAACGTTCTGGTTCAAAGATACCCCTACGCTGCCAGTGATAACACGCTATCAAAATATTCTGAGGCGTTTACCGAGTTCGTCGCCATTGAGAGTTTGGGGGATGCGACAGCATTCGTATTCTCCACGGTGCAAGTGCTCGATCAGCGCGAGAGGATTCCTGCCTCAAAGGTCCACGCCTCTGTCGCGAAAACATTTTACGAAATCATAGGAATTAAAAAAACCTACAATCATAGCTATGATGCCGTTATAATACCTCACCATGGAGAGTATATTTGGCTCTGTGCCGACGATCCAAAATATACGAATGCAAATTTTTCAGACTTTGCACACATTTCGGTTCGAAAGAAGTTTAACGAACTAGTTGGAGCAAAGGCGTTATCGAAACCTGTAAATCTTTTTCCGATAATCTCTAAGATATACGGGACGCCCTCCGAGGGGGTGGTTCTATCCCTTTCTCACGTCACATCCACAGGTTCGGTAAAGCGCGAGCACATGCGCAACGGAACCTGCCTCAGAACGGAGTTGTTTCACAGTGCGGGCGTCAAGGCTGTCGGCGGAAGCATCGACTCGTTCGCGATAGGCATTACGTGGCCGGTCGCTGGCGAGGATGGCGACGAGTTCATCGGCCCAGAGCTCTACGTTGACGGCGACGCGAAGGACGTTGGCAAGATCGATCCCGTGGTGGATGCGGCCCTCATCAAGAAGTGCGTTGACGCAGCGGCCCTTCGGGAAGTTGTGGATAAGATCATCAGCTACCTGCCGCTTGATGGAACAAGCCATGCTCCGGCATGAAAAAATTAGAAGCCAAATAAAATCGATTTGGCACGATAAAAGAGTTGCGTCGCTATGCGAGCAGCTTCTCGATTTCGTCGTCTATAACCCCGATCAAATGGCCCATCACCTTACCTATAGAAGGATGGGCGAGATACTTCATGTTGCGCCGGAGGATGTAGATCTAAGCACGGCTATAACCATTTTATCTCAAAGATTCAAAGCGTTAGAATTGCACATGCTGCTTTTTGATGATTCTGGCGATGAGTACGAGCTTACCCGCGACGAATTGGCGGATTATTTTGAAACTGGCACATTGGCCCATCCGCACACCGGCGTCCTTCTAGAAGAGCCGGAATCTCTGCTGGTGCCATACTTTCGAGGCGACAAGGCGGTTTTGCTCACCGAGGTCCCAGATGAACGGTGAGATCACGCTGAAGGATCTTTACGCAAACGCGCGCACCACCCCCCAAAAAATATCATTGGAAATCCTTACGCTTCAGTTCCATCAGGATAAGTACCCGCTCTTCGTCGCGCTCATTGAGAAAGCTATTGGCTGGTGCGCTAAAGAGATGGCAAAAAATAAGAACATTACCGGAAATTTGGATGAAGATTCGATATCCACAATAATTGGTGGATACCTAAAGAGCATGGGCTTTTTTGTATATCACGACGCCAATCAGGGCGGCCACTGCGATCTTTCTGTAGAGTATGATGATGATCTTTTGTGGCTGGCAGAGGCAAAGAAGTTTACCAGCTACGGAAAGCTGTATGGCGGGTTTCAGCAGTTAGTTGATCGATATTCCTCCGGGCTAAAGGGCCAAGATAGAGGGGGGTTTCTCATATATATTTCAGATAGAGATGCGAAATCGATTCTTATCGAATGGATAAAATATCTCTCCGACAACTTTGGTGGGATTAAATGCGATGTCGATCATGATGAGCTGAGTGCCTATAGTACCCATGCTCATTCGGGGTCGGGGCGCGAAATTGGCGTTCGACATCTTCCATTCGTACTTTTGCATGCGCCAACCGACACTCAGAAGCCGCCAAAGCGAAAGGCACTTAAGAAGGCCGCGTAGCTGGACGCACTCCACAAAAGCAAAGGACCTAAGCATGAGCGCTAGTTTCGACATTCGAAAGGCGAAGGCTGCGGTTGCCAGCATCGATCCCAACCACCCCAAGGCAGCCGAGCAGATCAAGCAGGCCCTCCTGGCGGTCGTAAAGGCGCTGGAGCGGCTCGACAGGGAAAAGGCCGACGAGGAATGAAAAGCGCTGTCACGATCTTGAAGGCATGGAAATCACACTCAGCCGCCGACTTTCATGCACTGGACAACGGCGGGGTTGACGAGGTTGTCGCAAGGCTGATTAAGCACAGGATTCCTCGCTTCGATGAAGAACCTTATGTGGATTTTGAGGTGGGATTTTATGGCTCTGCCTACGAAGTCGAAGAGACCACGATTGGTGACAATCATTATCGCGTGGCATTCAATCGCGATTTAGGTGAAATCAGCGTTGAGCGCATTCGGTATCGGAAAAGACCGGATCCTGAAGGCTGAGCTAGCGGTATATTCTTAAAGTTCAGGACTCACAGTCCATGCCCAATATTTGCTACAGCGAAAACCGCCCTGCCGTCTGCAATTCTTGTGGTGCGCACAACATGGTACGTGTTGCTCACGCTCCGGGCCCCGCAGAAGAATGGTTCGATGTTAATTGCGCTGCATGCGGTGCCGAGCTCAGCCCCCGTGAGAAACAAGGCTTGATCGTTGTAGAGCTGGCTGAGGATCGCTCGGCTTAGCGCGCTCAGAGCGCGCTCGACATAGTTCGCGTATCAATTGCCCCGGGCAACGACTCTAATTGCTAGATCGTTACCGCGAGCAATTGCCTGTTTCGGTCAACACCCGCCCTCGTGGCGGGAACCCCTCTGTCAGCCGCAAGGGCGATTGGGGCGGACTGCTGAGCAGTCCGCTTGCGCTCCCACGTGCAAGCGGAACCAGGGGGTCCCGCCACGAGGGCGGGAATGACGGGATGATAAGGAAGGCCTACCCCCCCGCCTCCAGCCAGCGCCCCACCTTGGCGTACAGCACCTCGCGCTGCACGGGCTTGGCGATGTGGTCGACCATGCCGGCGGCGAAGCAGCGCTCCACCTGCTGGGGCAGGGCGTCGGCGCTCATGGCGATGATCGGCACGCGGCCGGCCGCGCCTTCGAGGCCGCGGATGGCCCGGGTGGCGGCCAGGCCGTCCATCTCGGGCATGTGGATGTCCATCAGGATGATGTCGAAATGGCCGCGCGCGGCGGCCGCCAGGGCCTGGCGGCCGTTCTCGGCGGTCTCGACGTGGCAGCCGGCCAGGCGCAGCAGGCCCACCCCGATCTCGCGGTTCATCGGATGGTCGTCGACCAGCAGGATGCGGGCGGCCTTGGGGTCGCGGGCGACCTCGCGCACCGGCGCGGCCAGGGGCTCGGCCTCGGCGGCCGGCAGCTCCAGCCAGAAGCACGAGCCGTGGCCGGGCGCGCTGTCGGCCCCGATCCTGCCGCCCATCAGCTCGATCAGCGACTTGCTGATCGCCAGCCCCAGGCCGGCCCCGCCATAGGCCCGGGTGGCGCCGCTGTCGAGCTGGACGAAGCGCTGGAAGAGCCGCGCCTGGTCCTCGATCGGTACGCCCACCCCGGTGTCGGCGACCTCGAAGCGCAGGCGGTCCTCGACCTCGCCGGGCTCGACGATCAGCCGCGCGACGATCCTGCCGCGCTCGGTGAACTTCACGGCGTTGTTGAGCAGGTTCAGCAGCACCTGGCGCAGGCGCAGGGCGTCCAGGTCGTGCAGGCCGCCCACCGGGTCGATGACGTCGATCTCGATGGCCAGGTGCTTGGCCTGGGCTTCGGGGCGGACGATGCCGACCGCGTCGTGCAGCACCGCCTCGGCCGAGGCCGGTTGAAGCATCAGCTCCACCTGGCCGGAATCCACCCGCGAGACGTCGAGGATGTCGCTGACCACGGTCAGCAGGGCCGCGCCGGCGGTGTCGATCATGCCCACCTGCCGGTGGGCGTCGGCCGGCAGGTCCTGGCGGCTGGCCAGGAGCTGGGCGAAGCCGAGGATGCTGTTCAGCGGCGTGCGGATCTCGTGGCTCATGGTGGCCAGGAATTCGGTCTTGGCCTCGGCCGCCGCCAGGGCCCGGGCGCGGGCCGAGCGGGTCAGCTGCTCGCGCCGCACCAGGAGGCGCCGCAGACGCTCCTGCTGGGCCAGGGCCAGGCCCGCGGCCAGGGCGGTGACGAACACCACGGTGACGAAGCACTGGATCAGCCGGGTCATCTGGGCCGGGTTCCACGGCGCCAGCAGCTGGCCCAGGAAGATGTTCCACACCCCCAGCGGCAGCGACACCACGGCGATGGTCAGGGCGGCTTCGGCCGCGCCGCGCGGACCCAGGCGGAAGGCGCAGAGGATGGCGGCGGGGAACAGCACGAAGGGCAGGGGCGCGCGGGTGTCGTGGAACACCGCCGCCGTCAGCACCGCCATCAGCACGAAGAGGCCCAGCCGCTCGCCCAGCGAGCGGTGGAAGGTGCGCTTGTGTTCGGAGTCGATCAGCACCAGCACGGCCGGCACGATCAGCGCCATGCCCAGCGCCCCGCTGACGAACCAGTCGCGCCACAGGGCGATGAACGGCGCGCCGTCCAGCAGGGTCAGCAGGCCCGCGGCGATGGCGGCGGTGACGGCCACCACCGGCGCGATCACCGTCATCAGCAGGGCCAGGTGGCGCATGGTCCGCACCTTGGCCGCCCCGCCGAAGGCCCGCCGCACGGCCTCGCGCGCGCCCCAGGCCTCGGCCAGGCCGACGGCGGTGAACACCGCCGCCCGCTCCAGGCTGTCGCCGAAGGCCAGGCAGAGGGAAAAATGGATCACGCCGACGACGATGGTCAGGATCAGACGCCGCGGCGGGCCCAGGGCCATCAGGCCCACGGCCAGCAGGGCCGTTCCGGGCCACAGGGCCGCCACCCCGGTCGGCCCGCGCGTCAGGCCGTCGCTGAACAGCTGGGTCACGGCGAAGGCGGCCGCCAGCACGAGCAGCAGCGCCGTCTGGCGGCCGGTCTCCTGTAGGGCGGCGCTTCGCGTCATTCTTGACCCCGTTTCCCCCGGTTTCTACGCCGAACAACGGTTTCAGTTTCGGGACCAATGCCTTCTGTGACGCTTTGCCGCAATGGGTTTCGATAGCGTCGACTACCCGACGAAGAGGGCTGTTTCCTTGTCGGACAAGGAAAACCGCTCGCCGGGGTTGAACGATTGTCGGACTCTCTGCGAGAGTTGCGCCGGGCCGCTGCATGTCAGGTTGCGGCCGTTGTGAGGATGGAGGGACCGACACATGCTTCTCGCGCTCTATCTGGCCGGCGCTCTGGCCAACGCCGAGCCGGCGGTGGTTTCCGGGGTCGAGCTGAAGGCGGCCGCGCCGCAGGGCCTGCGCTACGAGGGGCAGTGCGGCCCGCATGCGATCGAACTGTCCCAGGGCGCGACCAGGGCGCCGGCCCTGACCCTCGACCGCAAGCCGGTGGCGCTGTCGGCCCAGGCGCAGGCCTTCCTCGACGTGCGCGGCGCGGCCTACCGCGCCTACAGCCGCTGCAACGGCGAGAGCTTCGGCCTGGTGGTCCACCGCGTGACCTGGGAAGCGGGCAAGGGCGAGGCCTACGCCGTCTACGGCGCCCAGGTCGGCGCCGGCGGCGCGGTCACCGGCGAGCGGGTCGAGGCCTCCAGCGCCGAGGGCTTTTTCTACCGCTAGGGCTTGCCCGCCTGTGATGGACGCGATCTTTGAGGGCCGCCCGCCAGCGGCTGGGCGAGGGGCGGTTGATGCGGGGGTGTCGTGAAGTTCCGGATGTTGCTGATGTTCGTGGCGACGAGCATCTTTATGCTCGGCGTTTTCTTCCTCATTCGGGATGTGAACCGTATCCTTCCCGGCGATCCGCGGGCGGCGTCGTCGGTCGCCCCCCGGGTCGCGGGTGAGATCGCCGGTTCGAAGCCGGCCGGTGTCGAAGACGCCTGGCGGGCCGAGGACGACGCGGCGGCCCGGGCCAAGGCCGCCGTCCGGCGGGCCAGGATCGCCGAAGCCCGCGAAGATAAGTTCGCCTACCTGATGGGGGAAGCCAAGCTGCTCGTCGGCGGCCTGATGGCGGTCATACTGGGCTTGGCGGTCTGGGGCGCTCGGGGCGCGGGGCTGGCCGACGAGCTCGCCACCGAGCTCCTGCTGGTTCAGCGCCGGTTGGACCAGGAGGTGTGGCGCTTCTGCGAGACCTCGGTGAAGCTCGCCGAGGCGCAGGAGGAGGTCACGCTGCTCAAGTTCAGGCTCAGCGAGGAAGGACGGGTCTGAGGGCGGCCCGCTAGGCCGCCTCGGTCTCCACCCCCAGCCAGCGGTTCAGGGCCGCGATCAGCACGTCGCGCTGGATGGGCTTGGCGACGTGGTCGACCATGCCGGCCTGGCGGCAGCGCTCGATCTGCTGGGGCATGACATCGGCCGACAGGGCGATGATCGGCGCGCGGCTGGCCGGGCCGGGCAGGGCCTTGATGGCGCGGGCGGCGGCCAGGCCGTCCATGCGCGGCATGTGGATGTCCATCAGGATGATGTCGAACTCGCCGGCGGCGGCGGCGCGCACGGCCTCGTCGCCGTCCTCGGCGGTCTCGACCGCGCAGCCGGCCAGGGTCAGCATCGCCGCGCCCAGTTCGCGGTTCATCGGATGGTCGTCGACCAGCAGCACGCGGCAGGCCGCCTCCTGCTCGGCGGCGGGGCCGTCGGCGGCGCAGACCGGCTCGGCCGGGGTGGTGAACCAGAAGGTGGCGCCCTGGCCCGGCGCGCTGACCACGCCGATCTCGCCGCCCATGCGGGTGACCAGGGTCCTGCTGATCGCCAGGCCCAGCCCCGCGCCGCCGAACGCCCGGCTGATCGAGCCGTCGGCCTGGCTGAAACGCTGGAACAGCCGCCCCTGCACCTCGGGGGCGATGCCGATGCCGGTGTCGGCCACGGTGAAGCGCAGGCGCTCGGGCCCGCCGGGATAGCTCGTCTCTAGTGCGACGCTGGCCCGCACCGATCCGCTGGAGGTGAACTTCACGGCGTTGTTGAGCAGGTTCAGCAGCACCTGGCGCAGGCGGGCCGGATCCAGGGCGTAGTCGAAGCCGTCCGGAAGGCGCGCCTCGACGGCCAGCGACAGGCCCTTGGCCTGGGCGTCCAGCGCGATGATCGAGGCGGCGTCGGCCAGCAGGGCGGCCGGATCGACGGCCTCGGGCCGCAGCTCCACCCGCCCGGCCTCCAGTCGCGAGAAGTCCAGAATGTCGTCGACGATGGTGGCCAGCGAGCCGCCGGCCTGGGCGATCAATTCGAGCTTGCGGCGGCCGGCGGGGCTGAGGCCGTCCTCGGTCTCGGCCAGCAGGTTCGCAAAACCCAGCACGCTGTTGAGCGGGGTGCGGATCTCGTGGCTCATCGTCGCCAGGAAGTCGGTGCGGGCCCGGCCGGCGGCCTGGGCGCGGGCGCGGGCGGCGCGGGCGGCGGCGCTGCGGCGGGCCATCAGGCCCTTCAGCCGCTGCTCCTTGTAGAGCGACAGGGCCGCGGCCAGGCAGGTGAAGAAGATCGTGGTCACGAAGGCCTGGACCAGGCGAATGCGGTCGATCTCGGCCCAGCGCGGGGCCAGCCGCGCCACGCCCTCGCCGGCCACGGTCATCGGGGCGGTGATGGCGATGACGATCACCGCGCTCCAGGCCGCGCCGCGCGGACCCATCTGGAAGGCCGCCAGCATCGCCGCCGGGAAGATCAGGAACGGCATCGGCATGCTGGGCTTGAGGAAGGCGAAGACCGTCGCCCCCGCCACCAGCGCGTAGAGCACCGCCTGCACCGGCAGCGGCCGGCGGAAGGGCGCCTCGTTGGCCGGGTCAAGGATCACCAGGGCGGCGGGCAGGGCGATCACCATGCCCATGCTGTTGCAGGCCGCCCAGGCGGTGAAGAACGGCCACAGGTCCGCGCCGGCCGGTCCGGCCGTCAGGCTGGCGCCGATGGCCGCGACGGTCACCGTGATCGGCAGCATGGCCGCCACCAGCACCAGGGCGTGGCGCACGCTGCGGATCGACGGGCGCGGGCCGCGCAGCCGGCGGGTCAGGGCCGCGGCGACCAGGCTCTCGGTCATGTCGCAGGCGGTGTAGATGGCGATGACGATCCACGGATCGCCGGCCAGGGCGTGGACGGTGAGGTTGGTGACCAGGGCCACGCCCAGCAGCAGCCGCCGGCCCAGCGCGTCCATGCGCAGGAGGCCGGCCGCCAGTATGGCGTTCATCGGCCACAGCGACGGCATGCCGTTGGAGTCGCGGGTCAGCAGGTCGCTGAACAGGAACGCGCCGACATAGGCGCAGATCAGCGCCGCCAGCAGTCCCCAGCGGACGCCCGCCCAATCGGGGCTGGCCCCGGGCGCGCCCGAGGGGCCGTCCCGTCTGTCGACTCGTGCGTTCAAGGCCCCTCTACCCCCATCCGGCGGCTCGCGCGGCCGGAAACCTCACCCATCACGCCCCGACCGAAAAAGGGTTAAGGCGAGACGCTTTTTCCGTGTGCGACGCCTTCATGCGACGTTCGGTCGCGCTGCGGCGGCTCGCTCAACGCCCGCGACACCGCCGCCAGCAGCTCGTCGCGGCGGATCGGCTTGGCCACGTGGCCGTCCATGCCGGCCGCCCGGCAGCGGGCCACCTGCTCGGGCAGCACGTCGGCGCTCAGCGCCAGGATCGGCGTGTCGGCCATCGGCCCGTCGAGGGCGCGGATGGCGCGGGCGGCGGCCAGGCCGTCCATGCCCGGCATGTGCACGTCCATCAGGATCAGGTCGAAGCCGCCGGTGCGGGCGGCCTCCACGGCCTGGAAGCCGTCCTCGGCGGTCGACACCTGGCAGCCGGCCAGGGTCAGCAAGGCGTCGCCCAGCTCGCGGTTCATCGGGTGGTCGTCGACCAGCAGCACGCGGGCGGCGGCGCGCTCGGGGCCGGCGACTTCCACGGGCGCGGGGGCCTGCGCGGGCTCGACCTGCAGGGCGATGTGGAACACCGCGCCCAGGCCCAGCGCGCTTTCGACCCAGATCGTGCCGCCCATCTGGCCGACCAGCGCCTTGCTGATCGCCAGGCCAAGGCCCGTGCCGCCATAGGCGCGGCTGATCGAGCTGTCGGCCTGGCTGAACCTTTGAAAGAGCCGCGCCTGCACCTCGGGCGCGATGCCGATGCCGGTGTCGGCCACCGAAAAGCGCAGCAGGCCGGCGTCGGGGCCGATCGACAGCCGCGCGGTGACGCCGCCGGTCGTCGTGAACTTCACGGCGTTGTTGAGCAGGTTCAGCAGCACCTGGCGCAGGCGCGTCTCGTCCAGGCAGAACAGCGCCTCGGGATCCTGCTCGCCGCGGCCCTCGACCTCGACGGTCACGGTCAGGCCCTTGGCCTCCGCTTCAGGGGCGATGATGGCGGCGGCGTCGCGCAGCAGGGCGGCGGGGGAAGCGGGGGACAGGACAAGCTCCAGGCGGCCGGCCTCGACCTTGGCGAAGTCGAGCAGGTCGCTGACGATCTCGGCCAGCGAGCGGCCCGCGCGGCCGACCAGATCAAGCCGGCGGCGGTTTTCGGGGGAAAGCTCGGCGTCCTCGGCCACCAGGGCGGCGAAGCCGAGAATGCTGTTGAGCGGGGTGCGGATCTCGTGGCTGATCGTGGCCAGGAAGTCGGACTTGGCGGCGTTGGCGGCCTGGGCCTTGGCCTGGGCGGCCCGTGCGGCCGCCTGGCGGCGCACCAGGAGGGCCGACAGCCGCGCCTGGCGGCTCAGGGCCAGGGCCGCGGCCATGCTCACCGCATAGAGCACGATGTGGAACAGCAGGAGGTGGCGCATCGGCTCGGCGGCGGCCTTGGCGTCCAGGCCGACGATCGACAGCACCGCGGGAATGGCGAAGGCCAGGGCGGCCATCACCGACAGCGCCGCCGCCCGCGGGCCGCCGCGGAAGGCCGCCAGCAGCACCGGCGCGAACACCAGAACCCGCATCTGCGGCGGGCCGGTGAACACCGTCCACGACACCGCGGCGATCACCAGCAGGCCGGCGGCCGGCTCCAGCCAGCCGCGCACCGGAAAGGCCTCGGCGTGGCGACGGTCCAGCAGGATCAGGATGGTCGGCAGGGCGATGGCCACGCCCAGCACGTTGCTGGTGGTCCAGCCGCTCCAGCCGGTCCAGAAGTCGCCGCCCTCGGCCAGCGAGGCCACGCCGTTGACGGCGATCGAGGTCGCCGCCGTGAACACCGCCGACACCGCCGTCAGCACCAGCAGGCCGCGCATGTTGCGCACCTTGCCCGGCAGCCGCAGCAGCCGCAGGGCGAAGGCCGTGGCGGCGATCTGCACGCCGTCGAGGATGGTCACGGCCAGGGCGAAGGCGCTGCTGTTGCTGGTGGCCAGACTCAGCAGCAGGTGCAGCACGCTGGTCACCGCCAGCAGCATCGCGCCGCGCCGGCGGTCCAGGGTCATCAGGCCGGCGATGATGACGGCGTTGGCCGTCCAGATGGTGGCGATCTCCTGCGCCGCCCCGGTCAGGAACAGGCTGTAGGCCATCGACGCCACATAGGCGAGCGTCAGCCCCGCCGGCCGCCGCCAGCGACGCCACGGCGCCGCGCGATTGCTCGCGATGTCCAAGCGGCGAAAACCCAAGTCCCAAACCCCCAGGCTTCCCACCGAAGGCGGCGAGAAGCTGTCGGGTTCCACCATGACCACGAAACGTCGGTTTTTGGTTAAGTGGGGGCGGAGCTGCCGTGGACGTATATGCGCCGTATCTATTGACAGCCGAGGGTTGTGCGCTGAGGCTCATTCGCGGAACGGCGTTATTCATGTTCGGGGGCGACATGACCGGTTCGGCCAGGCGGCCGTCGCAAGCGCGGCCCAACCAAGCGACCAAGCTGTTTCTAAGCTACAACAGTCATGACCGCGAGGCGGTCCTGAAGGTCCGGGCGCATCTCCCGGCCAACGAGTTCGACGCCTTCTTCGACGCGGAGGCGCTCGATCCCGGCAAGCCCTGGATCGGCGTGGTCGACGACGCGGTCAGGACCGCGTCGGTCGTGGCGGTGTTCCTGGGGCGATCGGGTCTGGGGCCCTGGCAGATGCGGGAGATGACCTTCGCCCTGGATCGGCAGGTGCGCGAGACCGGCGCGCCGAAGCTGGCTGTGGTGCCGGTGCTGCTGCCGGGCTGCGACGTGCGCGATGCGCCGGGTCTGCTGATCACCAACACCTGGATCGACCTGCGCGCGGGTCTGGATCTCGACGCGCTGCTCCTGGGCCTGAGGCGCGCGGTGGGAAAGGCTCCCCAGGTCGCGGCGCCCCGCTCCGACGCGATCTGTCCCTTCCGCGGCCTCAATGCGTTCCGAGAGCAGGACGCCTCGCTGTTCTTCGGCCGGGACGCCTTCATCGATCGACTGGAAAGCGCCACGCTGCGGCACCCGGTGGTGTCGGTCGTCGGGGCGTCGGGCTCGGGGAAGTCGTCGGTCGTGCAGGCGGGCCTGTTGCCGCGGCTGCGCCGGCGGGCGCCGCCTGACCTGACCTGGGAGATCGTCACCTTCAAGCCGGGCGTCGCGCCCTATCACGGTCTCGCCGCCGCCCTGGTCGAGACCTGGAGCGAAGGCACCTCGGTCGCGGAGCGGGTTATCGAGGCCGAGCGGATCGGGGCGGCGCTCGAAAAGGGGGGGGGCCCGGCTCGCCCCCTTCGTCGACATGGCCATAAGGGCCAAGGCCGTTGATCGCCTGCTGATCGTGGTCGACCAGTTCGAGGAGATCTTTACCCAGACGCCGGAAGAACAGCGCCAGGGCTTCATCGAGGCATTGCTGGATCTGCCCGCGCGCAGCCAGGCGCGCATCGTCCTGACCCTGCGCGCGGACTTCTACGCGGCGGCGCTGCAGATCAGCCGCACGCTCAGCGATCACCTGCAGGAGGCGCAGGTCAATCTCGGGAGCATGACCCAGGGCGAGCTGCGGGCGGCGATCGAGGGACCGGCCAGGGCCGCGGGCCTGGAGTTCGAGCCGGGCCTGGTGGAGCGCCTGTTGGCCGACGTGGCTGACGAGCCGGGCGGTCTGCCTCTGCTGGAGTACGCCCTCACCCAGCTCTGGCGGCAGAGCGATCGCCGGACCCTCACCAATCAGCGCTACAACGACATGAACGGCGTGGCGGGCGCGGTCAGCGCCACGGCCGACGGGGTGTTCGACGCCCTGAGCGCCGAGCGCCAGCGGCATGCTCGGCAGCTGTTTGGCCGGCTGGTAAGGGTCTCGCCGGCCGACGAGGCCAACAACGACACGCGCAGGCGCGTCAGAATGGGCGAGCTGTCGCTCGAGGCCCAGGCCGTCGCCGCCGACTTCGCGGGTCCGGAGGCCCGCCTGCTGGTGATGTCGAGCGACGTGGCCGGAGAACAGACCGTCGAGGTCGCCCACGAGGCCTTGCTGCGCAACTGGGGTCGCCTGGGCGAATGGATCGCCACCGAGCGCGAGTTCCTGCTCTGGCGTCAGCGGTTGAGGACGCGCTGCGATAGCTGGCTCGCCAGCAGGAGGAGGGACTCCACCGATTTCCTGCGCGGGGCGGGGCTGGCCGAGGCCCTGGTGCGCAGACGCGCGCGTCGCGGCGACCTGGGCCAGGACGAGCTCGACTTCATCGCCGCCAGCCGCCGCCGCGCGCGCCGGCCCCTTATGGCCTTCGCGGGCGTCGCCGCGGCGGCGCTGCTGGGCGCCTGCGGCTGGGGCGGTTGGGAGCTCTACCGCGACACCGACGCCTACCAGGTGGCGCGTGTATTCAGGGAGAGCGAGCGTCTGCTCGCCAATACTGGCGACCAGGCCGACGGTGAGTGGGGTAAGGCGTTGGCTCTTTCAGGGCGCTACGAGGAGGCGATGAGTATTGTTAGAAAAAAGGATAGTATGAGTGAAGATTATACTAGGGCGATGGTAAAAATAATATCGTACTCAATGATGATTGGGGGTTATAGGTCGTATGAATACGATCTGGGCCATTTATACAGCGGTGCGAAGAGGCATGATGCGGGGATCGTTTCGGATATATTAGGCCTTTCAGGACTTATAGATAGAAAGAGGGGCGGAGAAAATTATTCGTCATTTTGCGTAAGTATATTAATTCAGTTGGTGAAAATGATGGTATTGATAGGAATGTTATAAATTTATCGGCGTCAAAGTATTTTAGATCGACTGGAGATAACAATTTTGCCGATAGTTTGTTGGGGAGGGTAAGTTTTTCTCCAACTATCCTATTTAGTTTGGCTATTGTTAATGAATTGGTTGCATCGAATAGGTGTGATGAGGTGAGATTATATCTAAGTGAATCTTCTATTTCTATGCTGGGTGGGGTAATTCCAGATGAAGATCTGTATGAATTTTACATAGCGGCGAGAGTTTGCAACGTAGATAATGAAAAAAATAATGCTCTTAATTCTATTAAGAGGACAAAAGAATCAAGTTTCTTTTCGGCAATAAATAATTCTGCGGGCGCTTTTAGGTATATAATGTATGAAGAGTTTGTTAGGATAAATATAGATGAAAATGGAGTTGATGAAACGATTAATTTTTACACAAATAGTAAAAAGTTTACAAATAAATTCCACTCAATGTATTGCATATTAAAATATGGAAATCTTAGTAAAGATAGAATGAAAGAAATCGAGTCAAATGTAGATGTATATACAAAAGACATTAAGGATTTCGGTGAAAAGATTTTGATATATGGAAAATGGTCAAATCTAATTTACTCGATTGACGAGGAAAATTACCCTGAATTCGCTTCTTTGTTGTTGAGTAAAAGTAAATCTAACGCCATGGAATTTCCAAAGGACGGGGAATTTCGAGAAATAGAATCTAGGACTGGCATACTGGTCGACGCCGCCGAGCGGTTGGTCAGTTTGGGCCGGGATGACATGGCGGAAGAGGCTGCCCTCGCCGCCGCCGATGCGATCGAGATGGTTCCCTATGCGCACGCTTCCAGAGCGAGGGTCGTGAGGGCGCTCGCCCTGGTGGGGCGGATGCGGCGGGCGGAGGACATCACGGCGAAGGCCGTCGGCGAGGACGAGCGGCTGCGGTGCAACGCCGCTCTCCTCAGCGGTCATGTTCTGCGCAAGGACGTGAAGCTGCAGCACAAGGTGCTGGCGAGCGAGCACAAGGAATGGGAGGCCGCGAGTTTCTGAATGACCGAGATACACGCCGCGCGCATCAAGCATCTTGAGTTTCTCCAGGCCACGATCGCGCGGATGGCGCAGCATTCGTTCGCGATCCGCACCCTCGCCGTGACGGTGACCGCGGCCGCCGTCACCTACGCGGTCAACGCCAAAAGCCCCCATGCCCTGGTCGGAGCGGTGGCGGCGGCGGTCGTGTTCTGGGCCTTGGATGGCTTCTATCTGCACCTCGAGCGCGCCTATCGCTCGCTTTTCGACGTGGTGCGCGCCGGAGACGGCGCCAGCGACTTCAGCATGTCGACCAAAGCGGCTCGCGGCGCCAGGGACTATCTGAAGGCCGTGTTCAGCACGACCAACCTGCTGCTCTACCCGGCCCTGCTGGGCCTGTCCGTCGCGGCGATGATGTATACGCCGCCGCCGACGGGCGCCTGACCACCGCTCGCTCCCGCCCCCTTGAGCCCCGCCGCCCTCCATGCTCTCTTCCGGCTAATTGTCTGACAAATAGCCTTGGGGTGGAGCATGGCCGGGAACGACGTGAGCAGCGGGGCGGCGACCCGGCGGGGCTTCCTGCTGGCCTCCACGGCCCTGGCCTTCGCTGCCGGCGGCGGCGTCGTCGCCGCGCCGCTCGCGCCTGATCCCGCCCGCGTCGTCGCCCGGCCCGTGGCCGCGCGCCACGTGGCCCTGACGCCGTCGATCTTCAGCCGGGCGCAGGACGCCAACCGCGCCTACCTCGTCTCGCTGTCGCCCGACCGGCTGCTGCACAACTTCCACAAGGGCGCGGGCCTGGCGGTCAAGGCGCCGGTCTATGGCGGCTGGGAGGCCCAGAGCATCGCCGGCCACACCCTGGGCCACTGGCTGACGGCCTGTTCGCTGCAGGTGGCCAACACCGGCGATCCGGTGCTGCGCGAACGGCTGGCCTACACGGTGGCCGAGCTGGCCCGCGTGCAGGCCGCCCACGGCGACGGCTATGTCGGCGGGACCACCCGCTGGGGCCAGGACGATCCGGTCGGCGGCAAGCAGGTGTTCGAGGAACTGCGCCGGGGCGACATTCGCTCGTCGCGCTTCAGCCTCAACGACGGCTGGGTGCCGGTCTACACCTGGCACAAGGTGCACGCCGGCCTGCTGGACGCCCATGAGCTGGCCGCCACGCCCGGCGCGCTGGACGTCGCCGTCGGGGTCGCCGGCTATTTCGCCGGGGTGATCGACGGCCTGTCCGACGAGCAGGTGCAGAAGATCCTCGTCACCGAGCACGGCGGGATCAACGAGGCCTACGCCCAGACCTACGCCCTGACCGGCGACGCGCGCTGGCTGAAGGCGGCCCGGCGCCTGCGCCACAAGGCCGTGCTCGATCCGATCGCCGCCGAGCGCGACGAGCTGGCCGGCCTGCACGCCAACACCCAGATCCCCAAGGTCATCGGCCTGGCGCGGCTGCACGAGGTGGCCGGCGACGACCCCGGCGAGGCGGTCGCCGCGCGGTTCTTCCACCGGGCCGTGACCCGCGACCACAGCTATGTCATCGGCGGCAATTCCGACCGCGAGCATTTCGGCAAGCCGCGCCAGATCGCCCGCCACATGGCCGAGACCACCTGCGAGGCCTGCAACAGCTACAACATGCTGAAGCTGACCCGCCACCTGTGGAGCTGGAAGCCCGACGGCGCCCTGTTCGACTATTACGAGCGCGCCCAGCTCAACCACATCATGGCCCACCAGCGGCCCAGCGACGGCCGCTTCGTCTATTTCATGCCGATGGCCGCGGGCGGGCGGCGCAGCTACTCCACCTACGAGGACAGCTTCTGGTGCTGCGTGGGGTCGGGCATGGAAAGCCACGCCAAGCACGCCGACAGCATCTGGTGGACGGGCGGCGACGGCGCGCTCTATCTCAACCTCTTCATCCCCTCGAAGCTCGATCTGCCCGGCGGCGACTTCGCCGTCGATCTGGCGACCACCTATCCCGATCACGGCGACGTCGACCTGACCGTCACGCGGGCGCCCAGGGGCGAGCGCGAGATCGCCCTGCGGCTGCCGGCCTGGTGCGCCGCGCCGGTGCTCAAGCTCAACGGCCAGGCCGTGGCGATCGAAACCCGGGGCGACGGCTATGCGCGGCTGAAGCGGCGGTGGAAGGCCGGCGACCGCG
Source organism: uncultured Caulobacter sp. (assembly GCA_966252285.1). Classification (GTDB taxonomy): domain Bacteria; phylum Pseudomonadota; class Alphaproteobacteria; order Caulobacterales; family Caulobacteraceae; genus Caulobacter. The sequence goes on along the minus strand of CBINOL010000023.1, from coordinate 14,197 downwards.
TCCGCCTGCACCTGCCGATGACCGTGCGGGCCGAGCCGACGCCCGACGATCCCAACCTGACGGCCTTCGTCTCCGGGCCCCTGGTGCTGGCCGCCGACATGGGGCCGGCCGAGCGGCCGTTCGACCAGCCCGTGCCGGCCCTGCTGGCGCAGGGCGATCCGGCCGCCGCGCTGCGCCGCTCGGCCGTCCATCCCCACGTCTTCGAGGCCCCGACGGCCCAGGGCGGGCGGGTGACCCTGTCGCCGTTCTACGTCGCCTACGACCGGCGCACGGCCGTCTATCTGCCAGCCTTCACCAAGGCCCGCTGGGACGTCGAGGGCCAGGCCTTCCTGGCGGCCGAGCGCGCGCGGATCGACACCGTCGCCCGCACCGTCGACACCGTCTATCTGGGCGAGCAGCAGCCAGAGGTCGATCACAAGGTCGCGGCCGGCGCCGGCGAGATCATCCAGCTGAACGGCCGCAGCGGCCGCAAGCTGAACCCCGGCGGCGGCTGGCTCGAAGCCACTCTGGCCCGTCGCGCCGGCCCCCTGACCCTGCAACTGGTCTACTGGGGCGCGGACGTGGGACAATCAGCCCGGGTGCTGGCCGACGGCGCGGCGGTGGGCGCCTTCGCCACCCCGCCCGGCAAGCGCGACGGCTTCTTCACCGTCGACCTGCCGCTCCCCGCCGGAACCGGCCCCGCCCGCGTGCGCATCGAAGCCGACGGCGGCAAGCCGGTGGTGGTGTACGAACTGCGGGTGATGGCGGGGGCGACGGCGTAGGGCGCCTATCGGCCCCCACACCCCGGATCCGGCTGCTCCCGCCCGTCGGGGCAGGCGTAGAAGCCTTCGTCTTGGCCGGGCAGGGTGATCCCCTCGTCGGCCAGGTCGAGGAACCATCGGCCGTCGCGGAACGGGGCGATGCCGGCGGCGACCAGTTCCTGGGAAAGGGCCGGCTTGAGGAACGGGAAGGCCGCCCGCATGCGCGGATCGCCGGTCCAGGCCGGGGCGCCTTCCAGGCGGTAGGCGAAGTTCAGGGTCCTGCCGTCTTCGCCGACCAGCCAGGCGCGGGTGATCTTGCGGCGGGCGTAGCACAGCTCGGCGCTGGGCGGGCCGACGGTTCCGCGCCGGCGCTCGCGCCAGAAGGGGCGGGCCTTGGCGGTGGGCGCCAGGCGCACCTCGCCCCGCGGCGCGCCGGGAGCGACCTGCAGCAGGCCCGCATCGACCAGGGCGCGGACGGTGTCGAGCCGGGCGGTGCGGTCGCTGATCTGGATCGGCGCGGCGCCCGTCAGCACGGCCGCGCATTGGCCAAGCGCGCGGCCCTCCGCCTCCTTGTCGAAATGGGCCTGGATCTCGCGCACGGCCTGGCCGCTCTCGATCGACCGCCGGGCCTGTTCGCGCGGGTCTGGCGTGCAGGCGGCCAGCAGGAGCAGAAGCAGCACCGCCGCCGTCGGCGCGCCGCCGCGCCGCAAACCCGTCCCGTTCGTCATCCGCGCCTCGCGCCCGCCTTGCGTCGGGGCCCAAACGGTTCAGGCCGTCCGAGGTTGCCGCCGCCTCACCCGGCGAACGTCTCCAGCGTTGCGGCCAGGCTGGCGAGGTTGGCGCTGTTGGCGGCCATGGCTTCGGCGATGTCGGGGCGTTCGGGGATCACCGCGATCACCCCGCCGCCCGCGGCGCGCAGGGTGAAGCCGTCGCGCTGCAGCTTCAGCAGGTGGCGGCGGGTGGTCTCGATCGGCAGGCCCATGGAGCGGGCGATGGCCGTCAGCCGCACGGGGCGTTCGCCCGAGGCGTCCTGCGGCGCGTGGGCCGACAGCCGCAGGGCGGTCAGGAACACCAGGCCGCGCATGATGTCGCCGTCGAACACCGACGACAGCAGCCCGGCGCTGCGCAGCACGTAGTCGGCGCCGACGTCGAGGTGATGGCGGGCGAGCGTCGATCGGACGTCATTGGGCATGGGGCTTGTTCCTCCTCCTGAGGGGGCGAGGTCCCACGCCGCGCGGCGGGCGGCCTTGATCCGGATCAAGGCGCGACCGGCGATCTTCGGGCAGGAGCCGCGCCCAGTTCCAGGAGTTCCCAAGACGATGTCGCCCGCCGGCCCTTCCGATCCTCCCGGCCTGCCAGGCCCCGACGTGCCGGCCTTCACCGGCGAGGACATCGTGCGCCTGTTCGCCGCCACCTACCTGCCGCTGTGCCGCTCGCTCGAGGCGGCCGGCGCCCTCGACCCCGCCGCCCTGGCCCGCGACATCCGCGCCCGCCTCGACCCCGAGCCCGGCGAGCCCTGGGAGATCCTGGCCGCGGCGCTGTGCAAGGTGCTGGGTGAGGCGGGGCGGGGGTAGGGGCTCATCCAGCAACGCCGCCCATTCTTCCCGAGCATCCCCGCGAAGGCGGGGATCCAAGCCGCCTCTCAGGATGGGGCTGCGATCGTGGGCGACCCGCAGGCCCTGCTTGGATCCCCGCCTTCGCGGGGAAAGTCGGATTTTTGGGCGGGGGCGGGTGATCCCCCTCAGTCCTCGATCGCCTCGATCCCCTGCCGCTTCAGCGCCTCCAGATGGTCGCGCATGGCCGCCAGCAGCTGCGGCGGATGGCCGGTCCACTCGGTCACCTCGCCGACCACGCGCAGCGGATCGCGGGTGCGGTACGACCGCGTCGGATTGCCGGGGAACTTCTTGTCGGTGACGTTGGGGTCGTCCTCGAACGGGCCGGTCGGCTCGACGACGTAGATCCGCTCGCGCCCCTCGCCCTGCGCCAGTTCCGCGCCCCAGGTCGCCGCGTCCAGCGTGGCGGCGAAATAGACGAACACGGCCGCCCTGCGCGATCCGTAGTTCGAGATCCGGCCGGCCTCGATCAGGTCGCCGGTCGCCAGATCCGCCTTGGTGCCGTGATAGTAGGTCGTGGTCATGCCAGGTCGTCTCCGCTTCAAGAAGACCCCGCAGACTGCGCATATTTCGCCGCCCGCCAATTCTTGAACGCAGGTTTTTCGAGCCTAGATCTCTATCAGCCGCCGCGCATCGAGTCCGCGGCCTGCTGCCCTGGCCTATTCCGAGGTGGAGAAACCGGTTGGGGCCGTGAGGAATTGCTCCCTCTCCCATAGGGAGAGGGCCGGGGTGAGGGGTTACGGCGTTCGACGGAGCGCCGGCACACTGTCCGACCTCGTAACCCCTCACCCTCCCAGGCTATCGCCTGGGCCCCTCCCTCTCCCTCTGGGAGAGGGTTCATGCGCCTACCCCAATCCGCCCGCGATCACCCGCAGCGCCGGCTCGCGCCTCGGCCCCGGCTGTGGCCTGGGCCGGCGCAGCACGATCTGCAGCGCCTCGACCATGGCCGCGCTGGCGGTCGCCTCGCCCGGCGTGACGTACAGCCCCATGGCGTCGGCCAGGGCCGCGCGGTCGAGCACGCCGGCCGTCTCCAGCCGCTCGCACAGCGGCAGGTACGTCGCCGCGAACAGTTTGATCAGGTCGGTGGGCGTGAACTCGGCGACCTTGGCCGTCATCAGGCCGCCCACTGGCTGGACGGATGGGTGGAAGCGGCGTCCTCCCGTGTGCGGAACAGGCCGATGCGGGCGGCCAGCTCGGCGGCCTCGGCGTTGAGGGCGTGGGCGGCGGCGGTGGTCTGCTGGACCATGGCCGCGTTCTGCTGCACCACGCGGTCCATCGCGCCCATGGTGGTGTTGACCTCGCCCAGGTTCGAGGCCTGGTCGGCGGCCGAGCGGGCGATGGCGTCGATCTGGACGTCGATCTCGGTCACGCGGGCGACGATGCGCTGCAGGGCCTCGCGGGTCTTGCCCACGCGCTCGACGCCGGCGGCCACCTGGTCGCCCGAGACGGCCACCAGGGCCTTGATCTCGCGGGCGGCGTCGGCGCTGCGCTGGGCGAGCGCCCGCACCTCCTGGGCCACGACCGCGAAGCCCTTGCCCGCATCACCCGCACGGGCGGCCTCGACCCCGGCGTTGAGGGCCAGGAGGTTGGTCTGGAAGGCGATCTCGTCGATCGCCCCGATGATCTGGCCGATCTGGCCCGACGAGGTCTCGATCAGGGTCATGGCCTCGACCGCCTCGGTGACCACGGGGTCGGAGCGCTGCGCCTCCTCGCGGGCCCGGGCGGCCGCGGCGTTGGCCTTGCGGGCGTTGTCGGCGGTCTCGTTGACGGTGGCGGTGATCTGGCCCAGCGCCGTGGAGGTCTCCACCAGGCTGGCGGCCTGGTCCTCGGTGCGGTTGGCCAGCTCGTCGGAGGCGCGGCTCATCTCGGCCACGCCCGCGCTCATGCTGGCGGCGTTGCCGCTGATCTCGCCCAGGGCCGCGCGCAGCTTGGCCACGGCGTCGTTGAAGTCCTGGCGCAGCGGCTCGTACTGGGCGGCGAAACGGGTCTCCAGGCGCGAGGTCAGGTCGCCCCCGGCCAGCTGGCGCAGGGCGTGGGCCAGGTGCTCGACGACTTCGGTCTGCTCGGCCTCCATCGCCGCCTTCAGCCGGGCGCGCTCGGCGTTGGCGCGGTCGGCGGCGGCGCGCTCGGCCAGGGCCGCGGCGTTGGCCTCGTCGGCGGCGCGGGCGGCGCGCTCGGAGGCCTCCGTGCGGGCGCTGACGGTGACGAACAGGCGCGAGACCCCGGCCGTCAGCCAGATCAGCGACCAGGCGGTGGTCAGGGTCATGGCGGCGCGCAGGGCCAGGGCCAGCAGGCTCTCGTCGGCGGCCAGCCGGTGGGGCAGCAGGCCGGCGGCCACGAGGTCGACGCCGATGACGGCGACCGCCCCGGCCGCCACCACCCGCCAGTCGCCATAGGCCACCAGCAGGGCCAGGGCCGCCAGGAAGGCCATGCGGGCCTCGTCCTGCTGGCCGTGTCCCTGGAAGGCCAGCACGAACAGGGCGACCTGGCCGACCAGGGCCAGGGCCGTGCACAGCTGCTGGGCCAGGCGGTCGCGCCACAGGCCGTAGGCGCCCAGCACCAGCACCGCCAGGGCCGCCGAGCCCGCCGCCGGAACCAGCAGCGGCGCGCCGGTCAGCAGGCAGGCGATCGGAACCACCACGGCGCTGGCCGCCACGCAGCCGATCACCAGCTGGCCGCCGACCCGACGCTGGGCCTCAATACTGTCGAACTGGATCAAACGCACGCCCGCCTCCGGTATTTCGCGGCAAGCATCCGGGATGAGCGTTAATCGGTCGTGACAAAACTGTCGAAACAACGCCCGTGGTTACTACGTACCAATACGTATGATGCGCGCCGATATTCTCAAAATGAGATAGCGACGACATGCCGTGCGAGGTTTTCGGTCGTGCGCGACCGTCCGGGCAATGTCCTGGGGCGGACGACGTCAACCTGTAGTGGCCCCGGGGCGCGGGCCTGTGTAAGCCTTGGCCATGGCTTCGAAGGTGCGAGACATTCTGCGGCGGCCCCGGGGCCTGATCGGCCGCTCCATCCTGGTGGTGGCGGCGATCGTGTTCGTTCAGCTGGCGGCCAGCGTCGCCTTCTACCAGGCGATCGACCGCCAGACCCTGCGCGAGGACCACGCCCGCCGCATCGCCGAACTGCTGGTGGTGGGCGACCGCGTCAGCCGCCTGGCCCAGGCCGACCTCGACCAGGTGATGACCTCCCGCTACCTCGAGGCCGAGGTGGTCTCGGCTCCGCCGCAGGCCCCGTCCCAGGCCCGCGCCCAGACCGGCGAGGCCGCCGCCATCATCCGCTATGTCCGCCAATGGGAGCCGGGCCTGGCCAAGCGTCCCTTGCGTTTATGGTCGGAGGACCAGTCGGACGGCGGCCGCGATCTGGTCGGCGCCATGGGTCTGTCGGACGGCCGCTGGCTGTCGTTCCGCTCGCGCCATTTCCCGCGCCCCTGGCCGATCGCCCTGCGCGCGGTGGCCACGACCCTGGCCTTCTCGCTGGCCTGCGTGGCGCTGGGGGCCTACGCCCTGCGCCAGCTGGGCGAGCCGCTGCGCCGCCTGGCCGAGGCCGCCGGACGGGTGGGCGAGGGCCCGCCCCAGCCGGTCGTCGTCGAGGGGCCGACGGATCTGGCCGAACTCGGCCGCGCCTTCAACGACATGCAGCAGCGCATCACCGGCCTGATCGAGGACCAGGCCCGGGCCATGGAGGCGCTCAGCCACGACCTGCGCACGCCGCTGGCCCGCCTGAAGCTGGCCTCTGACTATGTCGAGCCCGAGGACATCCGCGCCCTGGTCGGCGGCAATGTCGACGAACTGGAGGAGATGCTGCGCTCGCTGTCGGCCTGGCTGCGCGCCCAGCACGCGGCCAGCACCGCCGAGCCCGTCGACCTGCCGGCCCTGGTGCGCGCGGTGATCGCCCGCTGGCCAAAGCTCGCCCGCTACGAGGGGCCCAAGTCGCTGACCGTCAGCACCCATCGCGACCCGCTGGAACAGGCCCTGATCCGCCTGGTCGACAACGCCGTTCGCTTCGGCGGCAAGGCCAAGGTGCGGCTCGTGGCCGACGATCCTGAAGGCCCGCGCATCGAGGTGCTCGACCAGGGGCCGGGCCTGACCGACGAGGTGCTGGCCCGGATCTACGAGCCCTTCTTCCGCGGCGACGCCGCCCGCGCCCGCGACACCGGCGGCTTCGGCCTGGGCATCCCCACCGCCGACCGCCTGCTCAAGCGCTTCGGCGGCCGCCTCCAGATCGCCAACCGCGACGGCGGCGGCGTCACCGCCAGCGTCTGGCCGCCGGCGGGGGAGCAGGCGGGCTAGGCGTCGGCGGGGACGATCTCGTCCCACTCGTCCAGTCGGCGCCTGCGGCGCAGCCGCTCCACGTCGGGATGGAGGCGAGGGTCGGCGGGCAGCCGGATGCGCCGGCCATGCAGCCTCAGCGACGCGTCCTCGTCGGCGCGGGAATAGGGGCCGTCCTTGGCGTCCGGATCGTAGTACTCGACGCGATAGTCCGGGCGCACGGAGATCAGCTGCCTGTCGAACATCCGGTGGTGGTTGCCGCACAGCAGCAGGCCGTTGCGCGGGTCCAGCTTCGCCGCGGCGTCGCAGTCGCCCCACGAGGTGACGTGGGCGGCCTCAAGCGTCTCCTCGAACGACAGGCCGCAGATGCAGCATTCCGCGCCGTAGGCGTCCAGCAGCGCGCGCCGGAACACCCGCTGGGCCACGCCGCGATCCCGTATCCGGCGGTAGACCTCGCCGGCCTCGTCCGGAGCGTCGTTCAGCTTCTGGGCCAGGCTCTGTTCGGTCTCGCCGTCGATGAAGCCGATGAACGGGTTCTCCAGCCGGCTCCAGTCGTGGCCGAACACCGCCGCCGCCGCGTCCGAGAAGTGGTCGGCGTCCCAGGCGATGAAGCCCGCGCCCGGCCGCCCGGTGGCCTTGTTGACGACGATCGCCGTCAGCGGCGGTAGCCTGGCGTCCATGCAGTAGAACTGGATGGGGCCGAGCGCCTCGCCGACGTTCAGCGGATTGGTTTCGATCAGCGGCGCGAGGTCGCCGTAGGTCAGCAGGGTTCCGGCGGCGGCCGCCTTGGTCAGGTGGGGCCACAGCAGGCCCGCGGCCTGGTCCCAGTTGCGGGGGTTGGACATGTCCGATCCTGAAGGTCGCGGTCGTCGCCGGGGAGGCTGTCGGGCGCCCTGAGGCGTCGCCCCGTTCTGCGGGGGCTACTGGGCGGGGGGCTTTTCGGAGAAGTCCACGACCACCTCGTGCAGCTTCTTGTAGTCGCTGGTCAGCCGCACCTGGCCGGCGGCGATGGCCGCGCCGGTCTTGCCGTCGTGGACCGTATACTTCACCACGGTTCCGCCCGAGACGTAGAACGGCATGGTGCCCATGAAGGTCCAGAGGTTCTTCTTGCTGAAGTTGCCGCCGGCGCTGGACTTGACGCTGACCAGCACCAGGGCCGCCCCGGCCTGCAGCTTCTGGTAGGTGACCTTCTCGGTGTGGATCTTGTTGACCAGGACCGCGCCGTCCTTGTCCTCGGCGCCCAGGGCGGCCAGCAGGTCCTCGTAGGCCTTGATCGCGGCCTTGGTCTGGGTGGCGCTGGAGTCGTAGAGGGCGGCGACGGCCAGGTAGGCCTTCTTGTCCTTTTCCTGCGCGGCGGGGAATTTCTCGGCCGCCGCCTTCAGGTCGCTTGAGTAGCCCTCGGCGAGGGCCAGGTTCGCGGCGGCGGTGTCGACCAGCCCGGCCGTGGTTTTCAAGTCGTCGGCGACGCCCGTCGTCGGGTCCATCGGCAGCACCTGGGCGGGGATCCAGACCGAATGTCCGCCGGCCAGCAGGGCCCCGGCCGTGCTGGCGACCAGCAGGTCGTCGTCGACGCCCGCGACCGCGCTGCCGGCGATCTTGTAGTCGGACTGGATGTAGCTGCCGAGCTTGGCGGCCAGGTCGATCACCGTGCCGATGGTCGTTATCGCCGCGACGGATTCGGTTCCGGCCGTGAGGGAGCGGGTCGGCGGCTTCGCCAGCTTGATCCGTTGCGCCTCGACCTTCTGAAACTGCGTGCTCGCGCGATTGAGGCCCGCTTCCACGAGGGTCACCCGCAGCTGGTAGGCGCGGTAGTTGCCGAACTGGGGACCGGTCGCCCCGCCGAGCAGGATGAACGACTTCTTGCCGCTTGCGGCCACGGTGGTGTTCGCGGCGATGGCGGCCTGGGCCACCTTCACGGCGGCCAGCTCGACGCTTCGCGCGGCCAGCAGCGTGGCCTCGTTCTTGCCGGCGCTCGCGTCGGATTCCACCGCGCCGGTGAAGGTGGAGCCCGACACCGATCCGATCCGGGCCTTGGCGCGGGCCGCGTCGGCGTTGATGGCGGCGACCTCGGCCTCGGCGGCGGCCTGCTTCTCCTTGGCGGCGGCCGTGCGGGCGGCGGCTTCGGCCTGGCCCTGCGCGACGGGATCCGGCGAGGACAGCTTGGCGGCGGCGGCCTCGTCCTGAAGCGTCTTCAGCTTCGCGGCCGCGATCTCGCTCTTCAGCGCCGCCTGGGCCTTGGCTTCCTTGAGCGCGGCCACTTCCGGCGAGTCCTGATCGTCCTGAGCGGCCATCGCGCCCTCCGTCCCAAAGGCCAATGCGCTCGCCAGCACGGCGAAAAGAACCGGCTTCAAAGCCTGGTGTGTCATCTGGACAGTCCCCCTCATCCCCATTGTCAAGCTTAACGAGTTATGAACAAAATGCAAGCGAGGGTGGAGTTTGAAAATGGACTCAATCGGCAAGGTTGATCGGCTCGCGAAGCAGATCCAGGACGGCGAGTTCGAGCCCGACACGCCGTTGCTGGACGGCAGGTTCATGGGCCCGTCGCGGGTGGCGATGAACGAGCGGGTCGAGGCTCTGTTCGCCGACGCCGATCCGGACGCCATCCCCCCGCGCCTGCGCCAGCAGGTCGATGAGGTGCTGCGCCTGCTCTACGAGGGCGGTCCGGCGCCGTCGCCGCGCGACCTGTCCATGGGGGCCGAGGCCGTGGTCGTGGCTGACGGGTCGCGGCCGGTGTTCTTCTTCGAGCAGGACGGCTTGAGGCCCGGACGGGGAACCGGCCCCTTCGTCGACGTCCTGAACCAGAAGGGAGGGGCGCTGGAGGCGGCGGCCCTGGCCGTGGGCCGCGTCGAAACCGACGCCCGAAGCCCGCCGCCGGGCGCCGACAAATGGTTCGAGGGCACGGCCTTCATGGTCGGTCCGAACCTTGCGATGACCAACCGCCACGTCATCGAGCGGATGGTCAACGAGCCGAACTCGGAGGGGCCGTTCTTCACGCTCAACACGACCTACTGGCTCAATTTCGGCGGCCAGCAGGGCACGGCCGCGCGCCGCTTCCTGATCGAGGACATCGTGTTCGCCGGTTCGGATCCGATCGGCGCCGGCGGCGACCTCGGCCTTCTCGACATGGCCCTGCTGCGGATCGGCGCGCCCGAGGTCGCGGGGCTGGCCTCGCCGGCGATCCTGCCGATCAGCGCCAGGCCGCTGTCCACCTTCGAGAAGGTCGCGGTCATCGGCTTTCCCGCCGCGCCGCCCATCTATGCCGGTTCGGGCGCGCCGCCGGTCGGCTACGAGATCGAGCAGGTCCTGCGCGACGTGTTCGACAGCCGCTTCGGCTACAAGCGTTGCGCCTCGGGCGAGATCGACGCCATGGCCGGAACCTATACCGCCGACGTGAAGAAGTGGGCGGTCAAGCACGACGCCTCCACCCTGGCCGGCAATTCGGGCTCGCCCGTGCTGCTGCTTGGCGGCGGACAGCTGGCCGTCTCGGCCCTGCACTTCGCCGGGAAGCCGCGCGAGGCCAACTACGCGCACGCCTTTTCGGCGCTGGCGGCGGTGCTGCGCGAGAACGGCGTGCAGATCCAGCCCTAGGGGCGAGGGCCCTCACGCGCTCCACCCGCCGTCGATCGTCAGGGCCGCGCCCGTCATGTAGCCGGCGTCGGGTCCCGCCAGCCACGCCACGAGGCCCGCCACCTCGCCGGCCTCGCCGATGCGGCCCAGCGGCAGGCGCGGGGTGATGTAATCCATCAGGTCGGCGGTCATGTCGGTGGCGATGGGGCCGGGCTGGATGGTGTTGACGGTGATCTTGCGGGACGCCAGGTCGAGGGCCGCGCCGCGCGCCAGCTGGGCGACGGCCGCCTTGGTCATGGCGTAGACGCTGGAGCCGGGCGTGCCGATGTGGCCGGCGGTGTTGCTGCCGATGACGATCACCCGGCCGCCGTCCGTCAGGTGCGGGGCGGCGTAGTGGATGGCCGCGAACACCCCGCGCACATTGACCGCCAGCATGTGGTCGAAGTCGGCCAGGGCGAACTGGTCGATGGTCCCGGCCTTCAGCACCCCGGCGTTGACCGCCAGCACGCCCAGCTTGCCGAACCGCGCCACGGCGGCCTCGATGGCCGCGCGCACGGCCTGCGCGTCGGCGCTGTCGGCCTGCAGGGCGAGCGCCGTTCCGCCGGCCGCCTCGACCTCGGCGGCCAGGGCGGCGGCGGGGCCGGGCGAGGCGGCGTAGGTGAAGGCGACGGGCCGGCCCTCGGCGGCCAGGCGGCGCACGATCGCAGCCCCCATGCCGCGCGAGCCGCCCAGCACCAGGGCCGGAGCGTGGGGGGTGAAGGTGTCGGTCATCTCGGAAACCTCGTTATGGACTGATTGGTCCATAACCTGTGTGTTCCGGATCGATCGGTCAAGAATAATTCTGGACTGATCGATCAAGATCGCTAGGATGCGACCATGGCCAGACCTTCCGAATTCGATCGCGACGAGGCGATCGCCAGCGCGATCCGGGTGTTCGCCCGCCACGGCTACGAAGCCGCCTCGACCAGCGACCTGATCGAGGGCATGGGCATCGGCCGCCAGAGCCTGTACGGTGCGTTCGGCGACAAGCGCCGTCTGTTCCTGGAGGCCCTGCGCCGCTACTCGGACGGCTCGCTGGAAGAGATGACGCGGGCGCTGGACGGCGGCGGCTCGGCGCCCGAGGCCATCGAGGCGGCGCTGCTCGTGGGCCTGGGCGACGCCGACGACCTGGAGACCGGCTGCCTGGGCGTCGGCTCGATCGTCGAGTTCAGCCGCAGCGACGCGGAGGTCAACGCCCTCAACGACGCTGCCGCCGCCCTGGTCGTGGCCGCCTTCGCCGCGCGGGTTAAGGACGGGATCGCGGCGGGCGCGTTCGACCCGAACCTCGACGCGCAGGCCGCCGGCCGCATGCTGCTGACCCTGCGCTCGGGCCTCAAGGTCGCCGCCCGCGGCGGCGCGGGCCAGGACGAGCTGCGCCAGGCCGCGCGGCTGGCGCTGCGGGGATTGGCGGCGCGATGAGCAGCGAGATGATCTGTGGCTCGCCGTCCAGCTTCGCCGTGAAGTGGCGGATCGAAACGCGGGTGGATGGCTGGGTGTTCGGCAATTTCGCCCTGATGATCGGCGGCCGCGAGGTCGGCGACTACACGGATTCCGCCACCCTGAAGGCCTGCCGCAACTGGATCGCCGACTTCGTCGAGAACCCCGAAGACCGCTTCGAGCCGGGGCTGTTCGAGATGGACAAGCTCCAGGCCTATCGGCTGCTGGCCCATCCCATCCTGGCCTACGAGTACGATCGCGATCCGGTCGAGGAGGTTTATCCCAACACCAGTTCGCGCTTCGACGTCGGCCATATCGGCATGTCGTCGATGGCCGACAGCTTCGTCGTCCTGTTCATGGAGAACGAGGCCGGCGAGGGGCGCTTCATCTGGAAGGCCTGGGCGGACGAGGTGATCCACGACGCCTGCGTGCCGGCCGGCGAGGTGGTGCGGGTCTTCACCCAGGCCCTGGACGAGATGACGTGGTCGTTCGGCGTGGCGGGCGAGCCCTAGGCCGAAGCGGCGTCCAGGGCTTCGCGCAGGGCCGGTTGGCGCGAGCGGCTGACGGGCAGGGGCGCGCCTTCGCTCAGGTGTAGCCGCCAGCGGTCGCCGTCGCGCTCGAGCCGCTGGGCCTGGGCGAGGTTGGCGATCACCGAGCGATGGACCCGCAGGAAGCTGTCGGGAAGCTGGGCCGACAGGCCTTCGAGCCGGGCGGCGTGCAGCAGGCTGCGGCCGCCGACCAGCCGCAACTCGACATAGTCGTCGGCCCCCACCACGGCCAGGATCTCGGCGATCGGCACCAGTTCGACGCCCTTGGCCGAGGCCACGGTCAGGCGGTCCGGACGACTGGCGGCGAGGGTCAGGGCGGCCTCGCGGCCCTGGTCGTCGCGCCCCAGCCGCACCACCTCGACCACCAGCAGCGGCAGCAGCAGCCCCGCCGCGAGCAGGAAGTAGGAGAAGTCGGCCAGCCATTCGGGAAAGCCCAGGGCCAGGGTGAGGAACAGCGCCAGATAGGCCAGGGCCGGAAGCGCGCCCGGCATTTTCCCGCGCACGCCGGCGGCGACCGGCAGGGCCGCCAGCGCTACGCCGAGCACCAGCGCCCAGACCGTCTTGGCGTCGAAGCCCGGCGCCAGGGCGGTGGCGCCGACCACGACCAGCGCCAGGCCGATCATCGGCCCGCGCCCCTTGGGCAGGAACCGGCTGGCCGCATAGGCTGTCAGCAGCACCGCAAAGGCCGCCGCCAGCAGCCAGATGGCGCTCATCCGCCAGGCATGCAGCGGATAGGGATAGTCCAGCAGCCCCCGCAGGCTTTCGACCACGGCCTGCAGCGCCGCGATCGCAGCCATGGCCGCCAGGATCACGCTGGAGCCAGTGCGGCGCAGGACGTGGATCACCCCAAAGCCGAAGGCGGCCGCCAGCAGCGCGCCCGTCGCCGCGAAGGTCACGGCCAGGAAGACGGCGCGATCCGGATAGGGATAGGGCCAGACGCCCAGCGCGCTGATCGGGCCGGCGAAGCGCAGGCCGCCGTGGAACGACGACAGGCGCAGCACCAGGGTGTTCTCACCGGGGCGCCACAGGGTCTCGCGGATCGGCAGGATCGCCTGGTAGCGGCCGGGGGTCTCGGCCTGCGCCGTCGCGCCCGGCTCGCCGTTGGCGCCCAGCGGCCGGCCGTTGAGCCAGGCCTGCGACGAGGCGACGCCCGCCACGTAGAGGGCGCGGGGACGATCGTCCGTCGGCGCCGCCAGGGTCGACCGGATCCACAGCTCGCGGCCCTGCGGATCGACGACGTCCGAGATCGGCCGGCAGTCGCTCAGCACCGGTCCGTCCGGCCCGGCCACGCCATGGCAGGCCTGCCAGGCGGGCGCCTGAGGCTGGGCCCGGACCAGGGCCGGCAGGCTCGCGACGAGCAGGGTGAGAAGCAGGATGCGCCACATGGCTTCACCGTATGGCGCCGTTCGCCGAGTCGCGCCGCCATTCACCGATCCAAGGCCGCCGTTGGCCGAAGTCGAGTAGCGGCGGCGGCGCGAGCGGTTCAGCTGGCGGCATGACCCATGCATCGCTTCATCGCCGCGCCATCCTCGCCGGGGCCGGCCTCGCCCTTCCCACCCTGGCTCTGGCCCAGACCGCCGCGCCCATGGCTGACCTGCCCAAGGCCGGTCCCTTTCGCTTCAAGGGCTGGCGCGGCCAGGAGATCGACGCCGAGCGCGGGATCCTCGAGGTTCCCGAGGATCGCCGCGATCCCCGGTCGCGGCGGATCAAGCTGAGCTATGTGCGCTTCCCTTCCACGGCGGCCAGGCCCGGTCCGCCGATCGTCTATCTGGCCGGCGGGCCGGGCGGCTCGGGCGTGGGCGCGGCGGCCGGCCCGCGCTTCCCGATCTTCATGGCGCTGCGCGAGGTCGCCGACGTCATCGCCTTCGACCAGCGCGGCACGGGCGCGTTCGGCGCCATCCCGCCCGGACCGGCCACCAAGGCGCCTTTGCCGGTGTTCACCCACGAGGGGCTGACGGCCTACTTCC
>CBINOL010000022.1:0-47302 GCA_966252285.1 uncultured Caulobacter sp. | reverse complement strand
TGGCGGACAACATGGATCGTGCGGTCGACAAGCTGATCGCCTTTTTCGAGGCCCGTGCAGCCCAGCTCTACGGCGCCAAGGTCTAGTCGCGCTTCGCCGCCGTTTCCTCGACGCGGTCGGCGAAGTCCCCGAGGTTGGCGAACAGGTTCTCGACCGCGAACACCAGCCCGAAGGTCCGCGCAGCGTCGTCGAAGGCGAGTTCCCGGGTGGCGCCGACGTCGCGCATGCCCTCGATGGCGTCCTGGAACGTCTTGTGCCCGTGGGCGAAGGCCAGCCGGTCGGGCTTGGCCGCGCCCGACAGGCTTTGGGCGACCGCTCGCAGATAGGCCGACGAGGCCGCCAGCATGGCCGCGCTCGGCGGGGCCAGGGCCGGGGCCGGCAGGGGCTCGCGCAGCGCCCGGCCGATCATCACGCAGTCGTTGCGCAGCCTCCACAGCGTGCGGGGCAGGGCGTCCGACACCGAACGATCCGACAGCTTGCTGGCCGTCTCGCGGTCGGCCTCGGTCATCGCCGTCTGCAGCTTGGCCAGCGCTTTCAGGGTCTCGTCGTAGTGCTCGCGGGGGTCCAGCGCGCTGGGCTTGCCCTCCAGCTTGGCGGCGTAGTGCGACAGGAGGTCGGCCAGCAGGCCCGCCGCCTTCTGGCTGCTTTCGACCACCGACTCGTGGGCGCGGGCGGGGAAGATCAGCAGGGTGGCGGCCACGCCCACTAGGCTGCCGACGGTGATCTCGGCCACCCGCAGGAACGCCGCCGTCAGCGGGTCCATGTGCGTCGTGGTGCCGATCAGCATGATCACCGCCGTCACCGGCGCCACCTTGAACGCCGGCCGCACCGCCGCGAGGAAAGCGAGGGAAGCTGCGGAAGCCGCCAGGATCACGCCGCCCCATTCGGGATGGCGCATGTGCAGCCAGGCCGCGCCGGCGCCGACGGCCGCGCCGACCACCGTGCCCATGAACCGCTCGATCGAGGCGGTGATGGTCGCCCCCAGGCTCGACTGGACGACGATCACGGCCGTGAACACCGCCCAATAGCCCTGAGGCAGTCGCAGCAGGGTCGCCAGGGCGTAGGCCGCCACGACCGCGGCCGACACCCGCACGGCGTGCCGCAGTTCGCTCTGTCGCCGCGCGGCCGCCGCCAACGCCGAGCGCGAGAAACCCGCGCCGACGAACCGTCGCCAGTCTGAGGGTGCGCTGTCGGGCGTCAACCGGCCACCGCCTCGCGCAGCATCTCCAGCGCCGTCCTGATCGCCGCCATCTGCACGGCCTCGCGCGACAGCCCCTCGAAATGCTCGTGGCGATGGACGACCGAGCGATTGGCCCGGGCGACGGCGAAGTGGACGGTCCCGACGGGCTTCATCGGCGTGCCGCCGCCAGGGCCGGCGATACCGGTGATCGCCACGGCCACATGAGCGTTGCTGTTGGCCAGACCGCCTTCAGCCATCATCCGCGCCACGGGTTCGGACACCGCGCCGTTGTCGGCGATCAGGTCGCCCGGTACTCCGACCATCTCGCTCTTGGCGCGATTGCTGTAGGTGACGAAACCCCGCTCGAAGACGTCCGACGCGCCGGAGATCGCGCAGATCGATCCGGCCACCAGCCCGCCGGTGCAGCTTTCCACCGCCGCCAGGCGCAGCTTCTTCTCGCGCGCCTCGTCGATGAGCAGCCGGGCGAGGGTTTCGATCTCGATGGGAAACATCGCCTACTTCCAGTTGCGCTCGTCGCGATCCTCAAGCGAGGATGCGTCGTTCAGCCGTCGAGGTGATTATGACCGTGAGTCGCGTCCACGCCATGCTGGGGATCGCCCTTGTCGCCGCCGCCGTCGGTTACACCGGTGCAGCGTTGGGCAAGGAGCCGGCCTGCGTCGAGATCTCCGATCAGGATCCCACGCGGTTGTCGCCGCTGGCCGCGCGCTACACGACTGACGGCTTCAAACTCGAGCGCCAGCGCGGCGTCAGCCGCTGCGACGGCGGGAACGGCAAGATCGAGTGCCTGCTGACCGATCCCGGCCGCTTTCGCGTGACCGCGGGCGGCCAGCGCAAGACCTATCGTGCGCCGCCGCTGGCCAAGATCCGGATCATGTCCGACGGCCGCTCGATCATCTGCGCGCCGGTCAAAGGCGTCTAGAGCGGCGTCTCCACCGTCGCCACGGCCTGGGCGGCCAGGCCTTCGCCGCGGCCGGTGAAGCCCATCTTCTCGGTCGTGGTCGCCTTTACGCTGACGCGGTCCAGCGGCAGGTCGAGGATCTCGGCCAGGCGCGCGCGCATGGCTTCGCGGTGCGGTTTGATCTTCGGCCGCTCGCAGATCAGCGTCACGTCCACATTGATCAGGCGGCCGCCGCGCCGGCGCACCAGGTCGACGGCGTGGATCAGGAACTTGTCCGAGGCCGCGCCCTTCCATTGCGGATCGGTCGGCGGGAAGTGGTCGCCGATATCGCCATCGCCGATGGCGCCCAGCACGGCGTCGGTCAGGGCGTGCAGGCCGGCGTCGGCGTCCGAGTGACCGATCAGGGTCTCGTCGTGGGCGATCTCGACGCCGCACAGCCACACCGACTCGCCCGGTCCCCAGCGATGGGCGTCGAAACCCTGGCCGATGCGGGTGATGCGGGCCGCGCCCGCCAGCCGTTCGGCCATGGCGAAGTCCTCCGGATAGGTCAGTTTGGTCAGCAGCGGATCGCCGGCCGCGATGGCGACCTTGCCGCCGTCGGCCTCGACTACCTGGGCGTCGTCGGTGGGCTCGCTCTGCCCGCTCCAGGCGGCGTAGGCGGCCAGCAGGCGGTCTCGGCGAAAGGCCTGCGGGGTCTGGGCCCGCCAGAGGCCGTCGCGCGAGGTCGTGGTCGCGCCCGACTCGCCGGCGCGCTTGAGGGTGTCGGCCACCGGCAGCGCCGGGACCACGCCGTCGGCGCCGTCCAGTGCGGCCAGAACGCCATCGACCACGGCCTTGGTCAGGAAGGGGCGGGCGGCGTCGTGCACCAGCACCGGTTCGTCCGCGGGGCGATGGGCGAGGGCGGCCAGGCCTGATTGCACCGACAGGGCGCGAGTGGCGCCGCCGGGCGCGAACCGCCAGCCTTCGAGGCCGGCCAAGGTTTCGCCCAGCATGTCCTGCATGCTGGGGTCGGTCACGATTGCGAGATCAGCTGCGCCGCTGGCCAGCAGGGCCTCGACCGACCAGCGCAGCACGGGTTTTCTGGCCAGATCGCGCCACTGCTTGGCCTGGCCGGGTCCGGCCCTGGTGCCGCTGCCGGCGGCGACGATGACGGCTGAGAAGGTCATGGCCCGTGTCTAACGTTGTCGTCGGACATGTCCAGCCAACGGAGGGCTTTACTGCGCTGCACAATGTGCCTAAAAACACAGCGGTGGGGATGATCATAAAATGAGCAAGCAGCTCGCAGTCGGCGCCGTCACGGTGCCCGGGCGGGTATGGATTGCGCCTATGACCGGCGTATCCGACCTCCCGTTCAGAGAAACGGCCACGCGCCTCGGCGCATCATACGTGGCCACCGAAATGGTCGCCTGCGCGGAATTCGCGAAGGGCCGGCCCGACGTCGTCCGCCGCGCGGCCGTCGGTGGAGGCTTGCCGCTGATGGTCGTACAGCTTGTCGGCCGTGATCCGGAGTTCATGGCCCAGGGCGCCCGCCTGGCGGCTGAAGCCGGGGCCGAGATCATCGACCTGAACTTCGGCTGTCCGGCCAAGGAAGTCACCGCCGGCGCCGCTTCGGGCTCGGCGCTGATGCGCGAGCCCGACCTGGCCGAGGCCCTGGTGGCGGCCGCCGTCGCGGCCGTCGACGTGCCGGTCACCGTCAAGATGCGCCTTGGCTGGGACGACGCCAGCCGCAACGCCCCCGAGATCGCGGCTCGCGCCGAGGCCGTCGGGGCGCGCGCCATCACCGTGCACGGCCGCACCCGCTGCCAGGTCTACAAGGGCGAGGCCGACTGGGCCGCCGTCGCGCCGGTCAAGCAGGCCGTGTCGGTGCCGGTGCTGGTCAATGGCGACATCACCGACGCTGACAGCGCTCGCCGCGCGCTCGCGCAATCCGGCGCCGACGGCGTCATGATCGGTCGCGGCGTCTATGGCCGCCCCTGGATCGCCCAGGCCATCGAGGCGGCCCTGGACGGACGCGATTTCGTCGAGCCGCAGGCCGAAGAGCGCCTGGCCATCGCGCTCACCCATTTCCGCCGCAGCCTGTCGTTCTACGGCGAGCGGCAGGGGCTGAAGATGTTCCGCAAGCACCTGGCCTCGTACATCGAGGCCGCGCCCTGGCCCGAAACCGCCGAGGCCCGCCGGGCCGCGCGCGCCGCCCTTTGCCGGATCGAGGATCCGGCCGCCCTGGAAATCGCCCTGGCCGACCTCTGGCTCGCTGGCGGGAGGATCGCCGCATGACCGACCGCGCCCGCGCCCTGTCCGGCTCAGCGCTGGACGCCCTGAAGGCCGCCGCCTTCGAGCTCAGTCCCGAGCCGGCCCTGGTGGTCGACCGCGAGGGCGGCCTGGTGGCCGTCAACGAAGCCGCCGAGGCCCTGTTCGGTCACGGCCTGTCGCTGCTGGCCCGTGGTCGCTTCCGCGCCGCCCTGCCGCCCGGTTCGGTGCTCGTCTCGCTGATGGACCGCGCCGTGTTCGAGGGCGCGCTGGTCCGCGAGCACGGCGTCGAGGTCAACCTGTTCGGCCAGCCGCCGTTCGAGGCCGACGGCGCCGCCGTGCCGCTGGGTGACGGCTCCGTGCTGCTGACCCTGCACGTCAAGGGCGCGCTGGGCGTCGAGCGCGCCGCCGATCAGGCGGGTCTGCGCTCGGTCGTGGGGCTTGGCCGCATGCTGGCCCACGAGATCAAGAACCCTCTGGCCGGTATTCGCGGCGCGGCCCAGTTGCTGAAGACCGGCGCCAGCGCCGCCGACCAGCCGCTGGCCCAGCTGATCGTGGACGAAACCGACCGCATCCGCCGCCTCGTCGACCGGATGGAAGCCTTCTCCGAACAGGCCCCGACCCCGCGCGAGGCGGTCAATATCCACCAGGTGCTGGACCGGGTGCGCGCGCTGGTGGCCAACGGCGTCGCCGACGGCCTGCGCCTGCGCGACCACTACGACCCCTCGCTGCCGCCGGTCTGGGGCGACGAGGACCAGCTGATCCAGATCTTCCTGAACCTGGTGAAGAACGCCTCCGAGGCCGCCCACATGCGCGGCGACGGCCAGGGCGAGCTGACTATCCATACCGCCTGGCGTCCCGGCGTCCGGGTGCGCGGCGCCGACGGCAAGTCGGCCTCCAGCGCCCCGATCGAGATCCGGGTGCAGGACAACGGTCCCGGCGTTCCGCAGAGCCTGCGCGAGCACCTGTTCCAGCCCTTCGTGACCACCAAGGCCAACGGCACCGGCCTTGGCCTGGCCTTGGTCACCAAGCTCGTGACGGCCCATGGGGGCCTGATCGATTTCGAATCCGAGCCCGGCCGCACCGTGTTCCGCGTGTTGCTGCCTGTGGCGCCTGAGCCTTCCTTGGGAGACGCGTGAGTACATGAACGCCGCAAACAAGAAGATTCTGATCGCCGACGACGACTCTTCGGTCCGTCTGGTGCTCAGCCAGGCCTTCACCCGTCTCGGATACCAGGTCAGGGCCACCGGCAACGCCACGACCCTGCTCAAGTGGGTCAGCGACGGCGAAGGCGACCTGGTCGTCACCGACGTGATGATGCCCGACGAGAACGTGTTCGACGTGCTGCCGCGCATCCGCAAGGAGCGCCCCAAGCTGCCGATCATCGTGATGAGCGCGCAGAACACCCTGCTGACCGCGGTCAACGCCGCCGACGCCGGGGCCTTCGAATACGTCTCCAAGCCCTTCGACCTGGACGACGTGACCGCCGCGGCCCGCCGCGCCCTGTCGCGTCCGGCCGACGCCGAGGCCTCCAAGGCCCAGGCCCGCGCCATGCGCGACGAGCGCCTGCCGCTGATCGGCCGCTCGGCGCCGATGCAGGAGGTCTATCGCACCATCGCCCGCCTGGTCGGCGCCGACCTCACCGTCCTGATCCTGGGCGAGAGCGGCACCGGCAAGGAACTGGTCGCCCGCGCCCTGCACGACCTGGGTCGCCGTCGCGACGGCAAGTTCGTGGTCATCAACCTGGCCGCCGTGCCGCGCGAGCGGGTCGAGGCCGAGCTGTTCGGGCGCGGGGAGGGCGACAACGGCCGCCTCGTCGAGGCCGACGGCGGCACCCTGTTCCTCGACGAGATCGGCGACATGCCGCTCGACGCCCAGACCCGCCTGCTGCGCGTGATCGACGGCACCGAGCCGGTGATCAACCCCAAGACCGGCCGCCGCCCGAACGTGCGGATCATCGCGGCGACCAACCGCGACCTGCGCGGCCTGATCCAGCAGGGCCTGTTCCGGGAAGACCTGTTCTTCCGCCTCAACGTCGCCCCGGTGCGCCTGCCGCCGCTGCGCGACCGCGCCGAGGACATTCCGGACCTGGCCCGCACCTTCCTGCTGCGCGCCAACCGCGAAGGCCTGCCGGCCAAGACCATCGACCAGAGCGCGCTCGACCGGATGAAGAGCCACTCCTGGCCGGGCAACGTGCGCGAGCTGGAGAACCTGATCCGCCGCATGTGCGCCCTCTATGCGGAGGAGCTGATCACCGCCCGCATCGTCGATCGCGAGCTGCAGGATCACGCCCCGGCGCCGCGCGCCGACGAAGGCCCGGTCACCCTGGCGGCCCTGGTCGAGCGTCACCTGGCCTCGCACTTCGCCGAACAGCCGGACGGCGTGCCGGCGGCGGGCCTCTATGACCGCGTGTTGCAGGAAGTCGAGCGTCCGCTGATCCAGCTGACCTTGTCGGCCACACGCGGCAACCAGGTCCGGGCGGCCGAGATTCTCGGCCTGAACCGCAACACGCTGCGCAAGAAAATCCAGGACCTGGGCGTCGAGATGAGCCGCGGTCGCCGCTAGGCGATCGGTGATTTTTATTGCTGACGCTTTTTCGGCACATGGGTGTTGAGTTTAGGGCACACCCCGCCCTAAACTCGCGCCGATGAGTTCGGTCCCGTCAGTTTCGGAATCGGAAAACCGCCCGCGGCGTTTCAGCCGGGCCTGGTGGCGTGAGCTCTTGAGGTCACGTTACATGCTGGGCGGCGGCTATGTGCTGGCGGCCATCCTGACGGCCACCGGTGTCGGCCTTGCATCTTCGCCGCCGACCACGGGCCCCATCGGCCCCGCCAGCACCGCCATCCTGGTGGTTCTCGGCTTCAACCTCGCCCTGATCCTCTGCGTGGCCGCCATCGTCGGCTGGCGCCTGCTCGACCTGATCGACGCGCGCTCCAGCGACGCCGGCGCCCGCCTGCACCTGCGGTTCGTCGGACTGTTCTCGGTCGCGGCCGTGGCGCCGGCGGTGATCGTCGCGCTGTTCTTCGGGGTGCTGGTCAATCGCGGCGTCGACGGCTGGTTCAGCAAGCGCGTGACGACCGTGGTCGAGAACTCGGCGACCGTGGCGCGGTCCTACGTCTCCGAACAGACCAGCTACATCAGCCAGCACATGGGGCCGATGGCCGCGACGCTGAACAGCGCCGCGCCGGCCATGGCCGAATCGCCGGTGGCCTTCGGCCACTTCCTGCGCACCCTGGCCGAGGACAACGGCTTCTCGTCGGCCTACATCCTCGACCGCG
Source organism: uncultured Caulobacter sp. (assembly GCA_966252285.1). GTDB lineage: Bacteria > Pseudomonadota > Alphaproteobacteria > Caulobacterales > Caulobacteraceae > Caulobacter. The sequence goes on along the minus strand of CBINOL010000022.1, from coordinate 39,678 downwards.
ACGGCCGGATCCTGGCCCGGGCCGAACTGGCCGACGCACCGCCGTTCCTGGCGCCGCCGCCGTCGAGCTTCCGCTGGACCGACACCGGCGAGATCACTTCGCAGCGCTTCGTGTCGGAAGACCTGTTCCGAGCGCTCTACAAGCTGAAGGGCTTTCCCGACGGCTACCTCTACGTCGCCCGGCCGATCGACAAGGGCATCCTGGCCCACCTGATCGAGTCCGAAGAGTCGCTGATCTCCTATCGCGACGCCGCGGTGAACCGCGCCCGGATCCAGGCGATCTTCGGCCTCAGCTATGTCGAGACGGCGCTGCTGGTGCTGGTCGCGGCCGTCTGGGTCGGCATCGCCGCCGCCAATTCGATCGCGGCGCCGGTGTCCGGCCTTGTCCAGGCGGCCGGCCGCGTGTCGGCCGGCGACCTGGACGCCCGGGTCGACGCCGAGGCCGGCCCGGAGGAGATCCGCGCCTTGTCCAACGCCTTCAACATGATGACGGCGGATCTTCAGACCCAGCAGGCGGCCTTGAAGGACGCCAGCCTCGACGCCGAGTCGCGCCGCCAGTTCATCGAGACCGTGCTGTCGGGCGTCAGCGCCGGGGTGATCAGCCTCAACGGCGCCGGCCGCATCTCGGCGCTCAACCGCCGCGCCGGCGAACTGCTGGCGCTGGACGAGACCGCCGAGGGCCAGGACCTGGTCGAGGCCGCGCCGGAGTTCGGCCAGGTGCTGGAAGAAATCAGTCAGGGGCGTCCCAACGCCGAGGTCGAGATCGACGTCGTGCGCGGCGGCGAGACCCTGCGCCTGCGCGTCCGCGCCGCCGGCCACGCCGCCGAGGGCCAGGTGCTGACCTTCGACGACGTCACCCGCCTGATGGCCGCCCAGCGCAACGCCGCCTGGAAGGACGTCGCCCGCCGCATCGCCCACGAGATCAAGAACCCGCTGACGCCGATCCAGCTCTCGGCCGAGCGCATCCGCCGCAAGTACCGCAAGGACATCACCAGCGATCTGGAGACCTTCGATCGCTGCACCGACACCATCATCCGTCAGGTCGGCGACATCGGCCGCATGGTCGACGAGTTCTCGGCCTTCGCTCGCATGCCCGCGCCGCGCTTTGCGCCGGCCGACCTGGCCGAGCTGCTGCGCGCCGGCGTCTTCGCCCAGCGCGTGGTCGACGCCGACACCGACGTGGTCAGCGACGAGCCCGGCGGCGCGGTCTGGGTCAATTGCGACGTGCGGATGATCGGCCAGGCCCTGACCAACATCCTGAAGAACGCCGGCGAGGCGGTGAGCGCGCGGCGCCACGTCACGCCCGAGCCGCGCGGCCAGATCGATGCGATCCTGGTCTCCGACGACGAGGCGCTCTGCATCATCGTCGAGGACAACGGCGTCGGCCTGCCCGCGAAGGACCGCGATCGGCTGGCCGAGCCCTATGTGACCACCCGCGAGAAGGGGACGGGCCTGGGCCTGGCCATCGTCAAGCGGATCATGGAGGACCACGGCGGCGAGCTGGTCCTCACCGACGCGCAAGGCCATGCCGGCGCGCGCGTCGTCCTGAAGTTTCCGGTGTCGGCGCGGCTCGCCGCGGCGCCGACTGCCAACGGCGTAGAGGAGATGACATGAGCGCCGACGTGCTGGTGGTCGACGACGAGGTCGACATCCGCGATCTGGTGGCGGGCATTCTGGAGGACGAAGGCTACGCCGTGCGCACGGCCGCCGACGCCGACCAGGCCCTGGCCGCCCTGCGCGCCCGCAAGCCCGCCCTGCTGGTCCTCGACATCTGGATGCAGGGCGGCGGCATGGACGGGCTGGAACTGCTCGACATGGTCAAGACGCTCGACGCCGACCTGCCGGTGATCATGATCTCGGGCCACGGCAACATCGAGACGGCCGTCAGCGCCATCAAGCGCGGCGCCTACGAGTTCCTGGAGAAGCCGTTCAAGTCCGACCGGCTGCTGCTGGTGGTCGAGCGCGCCCTCGAGGCGGCCAACCTCAAGCGCGAGAACCGCCGCCTGCGGGCTCAGAGCTTCGCGTCCGACGGCCTGATGGGCAAGTCGCAGGCCGCCCAGGCCCTGCGCCAGATGATCGCCAAGGTCGCGCCGGCCAACAGCCGCGTGTTAGTCGCCGGCCCGCCGGGGTCGGGCAAGGAGCTGGTCGCTCGCCTGATCCACGGCGCCAGCGCCCGCACCCGCGCCGAGTTCGTGGCCGTCAGCTCGGCCGGCATGGCGCCCGAGCGCCTCGACGTCGAGCTGTTCGGCGAGGAAGGCGAGGGCGGTCGTCCGCGCAAGATCGGCGTGTTCGAGCGCGCCCACGGCGGGACCCTCTATCTCGACGAAGTGGCCGACATGCCGCGCGAGACCCAGAGCCGCATCCTGCGGGTTCTGGTCGAGCAGCGCTTCCGCCGTGTTGGCGGCGACAGCGACGTGCAGGTCGATGTGCGGGTGATCTCGTCCACCTCGCGCGATCTGCGCGAGGAGATCGCCGCCGGCCGCTTCCGCGAGGATCTGTTCCACCGCCTGAACGTGGTGCCGGTGCGCGTGCCGGGCCTGGCAGAGCGGCGCGAGGACATCCCTGAACTGATCAGCTACTTCATCGAGCGGATCAGCGAGGCCACCGGCATGCAGCGCCGCCGCCTGGGCGAGGACGCCCTGGCGACCCTGCAGGTGCAGGCCTGGCCGGGCAACGTCCGCCAGCTGCGCAACAACGTCGAGCGGATGCTGATCCTGGCTGCCGGCGAGCCCGGCGACCTGATCACCGCCGAGATGCTGAACGCTTCGGAGCAGCCGGCCAGCGGCGGCTCTGGCGCGATCGGCGCCGAGCGGATCATCGCCCTGCCGCTGCGCGAGGCCCGCGAGCTGTTCGAGCGCGAGTATCTCAACGCCCAGATCCTGCGGTTCGGCGGCAATATCTCGCGCACGGCCAACTTCATCGGCATGGAGCGCTCGGCCCTGCACCGCAAGCTGAAGTCCCTGGGCGTGGCCGGCGGCCGCGGCGAGGAAGAAGAGTAAGGACCCCGATGTCGCGTTTCGCTTACGTCAACGGCCGCTTCGTGCGTCACGGCCAGGCCGCCGTGCACATCGAGGATCGCGGCTACCAGCTGGCCGACGGGGTCTACGAGGTGTGGGCCGTGTTCGACGGCAAGCTGGCTGACGCCGAGGGGCACTTCACTCGCCTGTGGCGCAGCCTCGACGAGCTGCGCATCGCCCATCCGATGAGCGAGGCGGCGCTGACGGTCGTGCTACGCGAAGCCATCCGCCGCAATCACGTGCGCGAAGGCCTGGTCTACCTGCAGGTCACCCGCGGCGTGGCCAAGCGGGACCACGCCTTCCCCAATCCGGCCGTGCCGCCGGCGGTTGTCATCACCGCCCGCTCGGTCGACCGCGTCGCCATCGAGGCCAAGGCCGCCAAGGGCTCGGCCGTGGTCACTGTGCCGGAAAACCGCTGGGGCCGTTGCGACATCAAGACCATCGGGCTGTTGCCGAACGCGCTGGCCAAGCAGGCCGCCCGCGAGCGCGGCGCGATCGAGGCCTGGTTCGTCGACGACCTGGGCCTGGTCACCGAAGGGGCCTCGTCCAACGCCTGGATCGTCGACGCCGAGGGGCGTCTGCGCACCCGCGACACGCAGGCCAACATCCTGCGCGGCGTCACGCGCCTGACGCTGCTGGACGTCATCGCCGAGGCCGGCCTGCCGGTCGCCGAGCAACCGTTCACGGTGGAAGAAGCCAAGGCCGCCAGGGAAGCCTTCATCACGGGCGCCGGCAGCCTGGTGACCCCGATCACCAGCATCGACGGCGTCAAGGTCGGCGATGGCGCCGTGGGTCCGGTGGCGAGCCGCCTGCGGGCTCTCTATATCGAGCGGGCGCGCGCGGGAGCGATCTAGGGTCGCTCGCCGCTGCGCGTGCATTTTCTCGCCGGAAAGTCATATCAAACGGCGAAAAATGCTCTAGCATGAGCTTGTTTGTGTGGAGGGCGTTTTGCCCTCCGATTTCAACGAGAGGGGAATCCCCAATGTCCGCCGACAAGAAACAGAACCTTCAGGACACCTTCCTGAACAGCGTGCGCAAGTCCAAGACGCCGCTCACCATCTTCCTGGTCAACGGCGTCAAGCTGCAGGGCGTGGTCAGCTGGTTCGACAACTTCTGCGTCCTGCTGCGCCGCGACGGCCAGTCTCAACTGGTCTACAAGCACGCCATCTCGACGATCATGCCGGCTCAGCCCGTTCAGCTGTACGAGCCGAGCGCCGATCAAGACGACTAAGTCCAAGGCTCTTTTGTCAAAATCTACTTCTAAGTCCCCCGATGGACTTATCGATCACGCCGACCCGATCCTTCGGGCCTTCGTGATCCATCCGGTGCGGCCTGCTCGCGGGCAGGCCGCTCTGGAGGCGCGCGATCCCAAGGCCCGCCTCGAAGAGGCCGTCGGCCTCGCCATCGCCCTCGATCTCGACGTCGTCGAAACGGCCATCGCGCCGCTTCGCACCGTCACGCCCGCCACCCTGTTCGGCAGCGGCAAGATCCAGGAGTTCAAGGTCGTCTGCGAGGTCGAGGAAATCGACGTCGCCGTGTTCGACGACCAGCTCACGCCCGTCCAGCAGCGCAATCTCGAGCGTGGCCTGGGCGTCAAGGTGGTGGACCGCACGGGGCTGATCCTCGAGATCTTCGCCCGCCGCGCCCGCACCCGCGAAGGCAAGCTGCAGGTCGAACTGGCCAGGCTCGACTACGAGCGCTCGCGCCTCGTGCGCACCTGGACCCACCTTGAGCGTCAGCGGGGCGGCACCGGTTCGACCGGCGGCCCCGGTGAAACCCAGATCGAGCTCGACCGGCGCCTGATCGCCGGCACGATCGGCAAGCTCAAGCGCGAACTGGAAGAGGTGCGGCGCACCCGCACCCTGCACCGCAGCGCCCGCAAGAAGGTCCCGTACCCGACGGTGGCGCTGGTCGGTTACACCAACGCCGGCAAGTCGACGCTGTTCAACCGCCTGACCAACGCCGAGGTCGTGGCGCAGGACATGCTGTTCGCCACGCTCGATCCGACCTTGCGGACGGTGAAGCTGCCCGACGGCCGTCCGGCCATCCTGTCGGACACCGTGGGCTTCATCTCCGACCTGCCGCACGAGCTGGTCGAAGCCTTCCGCGCCACCCTCGAGGAGGTGCAGGAGGCCGACGTGGTGCTGCACGTCCGCGATGTGGCCAACCCCGACACCGACGCCCAGGCCCGCGACGTCCAGGCGGTGCTGGCCGAGCTGAAGGTCACCGTCGACGACGGCAAGACCGTCGTCGAGGTCTGGAACAAGATCGACCTGGTCGAGGGCGAGGAACGCGAGATCCTCGAAGGCCGCGCCAAGCGAGCCGACGCCTCGGCGGTTTCGGCCGTCACCGGCGAGGGCTGCGTTGAGCTGCTCAAGCGGGTCGGCGCGCTGATCGACGACACCCCGCCGATGGCCCTGCGCCTTGGCCCCGCCGACGGCGAGGCCCTGGCCTGGATCTATCGCAACGGCCGCGTCGTGGAGCGCGAGGACATGGAAGACGGCGAGGTCCGCCTCGTCGCCCGCATGGACCCTCAGGCCCTGGGCCGCTTCGAACGGCAGTTCCCGACCGTCTGGGTGATGCCGATCGGGGAGTGACTCTTTCCCTCTCCCATAGGGAGAGGGAGGGGCCCATGCGAAGCATGGGAGGGTGAGGGGATACGATGTCGACCGGCGTGCCGGCACGCCGTCTTCAGTCCCTCACCCCTCATCCGGCGGCCTTCGACCGCCACCTTCTCCCTATGGGAGAAGGGTCATTTCCGCTCCGCCGCCTTGGCCGCGTCCCACAACGCATCCATCTCGGCCAGGTCCGACTGGTCGGGCGTGCGCCCGTCCTTGGACAGCTCCGCCTCGATGAACGCGAACCGCCGCGCGAACTTGGCGTTGGTGGCGCGCAGGGCGTCCTCGGGCTCGACGTCGAGTTTGCGGGCCAGGTTGGCGCAGACGAACAGGATGTCGCCCAGCTCCTCGCGGGCCTTGGCCTGGTCGCCGGCGTCGATCTCGACCTGCAGCTCGGCCACTTCCTCGGCCAGCTTGGCCAGCACTTCGTCGGTCGAGGGCCAGTCGAAGCCGACGCGCGCGGCGCGCTTGGTCAGCTTCACGGCGCGGGTCAGGGCGGGCAGGCCGGCGGGCACATCGTCGAGCACGCCGCCCTTCTTCTTGGCCTTGCGCTCCTGGGCCTTCAGCTCTTCCCAGCCCGCCTTCTGGTCGGCCAGGTCGTCATAGGCGTGGTCGCCGAACACATGCGGATGGCGGCGGATCATCTTGTCGGAGATCGACTGGGCGACATCCTCCAGGCTGAAGGCGCCTTGCTCCTCGGCCATCCGCGAATGGAACACTACCTGCAGCAGCAGGTCGCCCAGCTCTTCCTTCAGGTCCGAAAGATCGTTCCGCTCGATGGCGTCGGCGACCTCGTAGGCCTCCTCGATCGTGTAGGGCGCGATGGTTGCGAAGGTCTGCTTGATGTCCCACGGACAGCCGCCCTGCGGGTCGCGCAGACGGGCCATGATCTCGACCAGGGTGAAGAGCGGATGCTCCTCACTGGGCTGCAGAGGGCGCGGGGCTGGGGTCGGAGAGGCGGTCATGCGAGCTCGCTTGGGCGTTGGCTTCCGCCGCGTCCCGCGCCTCCAGTTGGGCGAGGATCTCGGCGTGGCGTCTGGCGTCCAGCGGATAGCGCACGATGATGACCGAGACCAGCACGCCCAGCGCCGCCGGAACGACGGTGTAGAGCACGATCAGGGCGGTGTCGCCCTGGGCGCTGGGGATCTTGGGGTCGAAGCCGAGCTTCTCCAGCACCAGGAAGACGCCGATGGCCAGGGCGAAGCCCAGCTTCACCGTTCCGTTGACGATGGCGTAGAGCAGGCCCGTGCGGTCGACGCCGCTGTTCAGCCGCTCCTCGTCGCCGATGTCGGCCATCATCGAGCGCACCAGCAGCGGCGCGGCGGAATAGGGCAGGCCGGCCAGCACCAGAACCGCGATCCCGAAGGCGTTGACGCCATTGGGCGTGATCACCGCGGCGACCTGGAAGACGGCGTACATGATCCCGGCGATGGCCAGCGAGGTGTGCTTGCCCATGACCTTGGCGATCCAGGGCCACAGCGGCGCGCCGGCGAGGGCGGCCACGAAATAGACCAGCAGCAGGATCCCCGCCTGGTCCTTCGGAATGCCTTTGATGCGCTCGAAGAAGAAGAAGAACAGCGCGCCGCCGATGCCGGGCGCCAGGCCCATCAGAAGGTCGGCGATCAGCAGCTTCTGCACCGTCGGGCGCTTGAGCAGGTCGAAATACTGCTTCAGGCCCGCTTCGTGCCGCTGGGCCGGGGCGGGCGGTTCGCCGACGACGGCGCCGGCCAGCAGCGCCGTCAGCGGCATCAGCACGATGATGAACCAGCCCATGGCCCGCACGCCGTCGGCGTGATCGCCCTTGAAGGCGAAGGCCACTAGCGGCGGCAGCAGCAGCACCAGGATCATGCCGACCACGTTGCCGGCGCTCCAGAAGCCGTAGATCCGCGATCGCTGCTGATAGTCCGACGACAGCACCGCGCCCCAGGCCGTCTGAGCCAGCACCGCCATCGAGAAGCCGATGTAGACGACGATCAGCCACGCCCACAGGAAGATCGGCCCGATCCCGGGCTTGGCCATGAACAGCGCGTAGGAGGCGGCCATCAGCAGCGGCACGCTGGCCATCAGCCAGGGGCGGAACCGGCCCCAGCGGGTGCGCGTGCGGTCCATCAGGCCGCCGAGGATCGGATCCAGGATGATGTCGGCCAGCCGCACCAGCAGGAAGGCCGTGCCGACCACCGACAGCGAAAGGCCCAGCTCGCTGACGTAGTACTCGGGCAGATAGACCACGAGCGGCAGGCCAAGACCGGCCAGCGGCAGGGTCGGCGAGGCGTAGGCGGCCAGGGCGGCGGTCGATCGTCGCGGCGCAGCGGTCATGCTTCCTCCCCGGGGAGCCTCTGACGCCCCTTCTTACTGAACGGCGATCAGACTCTGCGTCGAGGGTTCTGGCAAGCGACCGCGATCAGTCCTTCACGAACTCGCCGTCCTCGATGCGGCGCGCCAGGCGGTCGAAGGCCAGGCTGGCGTCGCTCCAGGTGGCCGCGTACTGGGCCTGCCAGATGTCGGTCTCGTCCCAGCGATAGCGGATCGGCGTGCTGACGCCGTCGGCCGAGACGGACTCGCCCGAAATGCGCGCGCCGCCGTTGCCGAAGCTTTCCATGGAGAGGCCGGGCTTGCTGGTCAGTTGCAGGGGCGTTGGGCGATTGGGCACGGCGTCGTCGATAACCAGCCGCAGGCGGCCGCCCGAGGCGTTCAGGCCGCCGGACCGTTCCAGGCGCCGCTCGACGGCCCGCTTCAGGTCGCGCGTCAGATAGTCGAACTCGCGCTCGCCCAGCTTGTCGGCCTTGGCGGCAAGGTCGGGACCGATGATCACCTCCACCTGCGAGACGGCTGGGGTGTCGGCCAGGGCCGCGCCGGCCGGCAGGAGGGACGCCGCGGCGGCGGCGATGAGGACGAAACGCAGCATGGCTGGCGCTCCTGATTGAACTGCTCGCTCTAGTTTGAACCCGCGGCGGCCGTCGCGCCAGTCTTGCGACGCGGCAAGGCGAAGATCAGCCAGGCCAACAGGGCCGACGCCACCGAGCCGGCCAGCACCCCGATCTTGGTCTCCTCGCGCAGCAGGGCGTCCTGGAAGGCCAGGTTGTTGATGAACAGGCTCATGGTGAAGCCGACGCCGCACAGCACGGCCACGCCATAGAGCTGGGTCCAGGTCACGCCGGTGGGCCGGCGCGCCAGGCCAAGGGCGATAGCCCCGGCGCTGAACGCCATGACGCCGGCCTGCTTGCCCAGGAACAGGCCCAGCGCCGCGCCCAGGGTGGCTGGCGCGGTCAAGGCCGAGGCGTCGAGGCCGCCCAGCGCCACGCCGGCGTTGGCGAAGCCGAACACCGGCACGATCAGATAGGCCACCCAGGGATTGAGCCCATGCTCCAGCCGGTGCAGCGGCGAGTGCGCGCCGCGCGTCGAGGTCAGCGGGATGGTCATGGCCAGCAGCACGCCGGCCAGGGTGGCGTGCACGCCCGATTTCAGGAACAGGAACCAAAGCAAGGCGCCCAGCAGCAGGTAGGGCCATAGGGCGCCGACCTTCAGACGGTTCAGCGCGATCAGCGCGGCCAGCACGACGGCGGCCCCGCCCAGCGCCCACAGTGTCAGGTGGTCGGTGTAGAAGAAGGCGATGATCAGGATCGCGCCCAGGTCGTCGATGATCGCCAGGGCGGCCAGGAAGATCTTCAGCGCGCCCGGCACGCGCGGTCCCAGCAGCGACAGCACCCCCAGGGCGAAGGCGATGTCGGTGGCGGCCGGGATGGCCCAGCCGGCGCGCACGTCCGGCGCGTCGCGGGCGATGAAGAGGTAGACCAGCGCCGGCGCGATCATGCCGCCCAGGGCCGCGAAGCCGGGCAGGGCGCGACGCGGCCAGGTCGAAAGTTCGCCGTCGACGACCTCGCGCTTGATCTCCAGGCCCACGAGCAGGAAGAACACCGCCATCAGGCCGTCATTGACCCAGTGCTCGACCGACAGCGGGCCCAGATAGGCGTGCAGGGCGTGGAAATAGCCTTCGCCCAGCGGCGAGTTGGCGACCAGCAGGGCGGCCGCCGCCGAGATCATCAGCAGCACGCCGCCGGCGGACTCGCTGCGCAGGAAATCGCGCAGGGCGGATACGGCGCGTGCCGGCATAAAGGCTCCCAACTCGGATTCGTCGGGGGCGATTTTGGCCTTCAGCGAAGCCTGGGGCCAGGAAAACCGGACTAGGGCAAGCCGGCGATGCGGGCGATGGCGGCGATGTCGAGCGAGCGCTCAAGCATCTGCGCGATCTCGTCCAGCGCCGCGTCGACGCGGGCCGATTGGTCCTGGCTCTCGATCGCGACGCCGAGCGGAGCGAGAAGGGCGGACCGCGCCGAGACCTTGTCGAACAGCCCATGGACATAGGCGCCGGCGATCCTGCCGTCGGTCGAGACCGCGCCGTCGGGGCCGTGGTCGTCGATGGTCAGCAGCGGCCGGGCGGTTGCCGGACCGCTGGTGCGGCCGACATGGATCTCGTAGCCCTCGAAGGCCGCGCCGTCGGCCAGTCGTCCGGTCACTGGCCGCACCGTCTTGTCGCCGGCCAGCACGGTTTCGACATCCAGCAGGCCAAGCCCCGGCGCCGAGCCCGGCGCGCCCTCGACGCCATCGGGATCGCTGACCGTCCGACCCAGGATCTGATAGCCGCCGCAGACGCCCAGCACCCGGCCGCCGCGCCGGGCGTGGGCCAGAATATCGACGTCCCAGCCCTGGGCGCGCAGGAAGGCCAGATCCGCCAGCGTCGCCTTGGTCCCGGGCAGGATCACCAGATCAGCGTCGGCCGGCAGCACGCCGCCTGGCGGCAGGAACTCGAGATCGATCGCCGGATCATTCCGCAGCGGATCGAAGTCGTCGAAATTGGCGATCCGCGACAGCATCGGCACGACCACCTTGGCGCGCCGGCCATCCGAAGCTCCAGCCGGCCGCTCGAGCACCACGGCGTCCTCGGCCGGCAGGAAGCGTACCGGCGGCAGCCACGGGACCATGCCGAGATCGGGCCAGCCCGTACGGCGCACGACTTCGGTCCGGCCATCATCGAACAGCGCAGGATCGCCCCGGAACTTGTTGATGATGAAGCCCTTGATCCGCGCCCGGTCGGCCTCGTCCAGAACGAGGTGCGCCCCGGCCAGGGCCGCGATCACGTGGCCCCTGTCGATGTCGCCGACCAGGGCCACTGGCAGGTCGGCGGCGTGGGCGAAGCCCATGTTGGCGATGTCGCCGGCGCGAAGGTTGGTCTCGGCCGGACTGCCGGCGCCTTCGACCAGGACGAGATCCGCCTCGGCGGCCAGGCGGCGATAGCTGTCCAGCGTCGTGGCCAGGAGGTCGGGCTTCAAACCCTGGAAGGCGCGGGCCTTGTAGTTCCCCACCACGCGCCCTTGCACCACGACCTGTGCGCCCACGTCGCTCTGCGGCTTCAGCAGCACCGGGTTCATGTGCACGCTGGCGGGAACCCGGCACGCCACCGCCTGCAGCGCCTGAGCCCGGCCGATCTCGCCGCCGTCGGCGGTGACGGCGGCGTTGTTGGACATGTTCTGCGGCTTGAACGGCCGCACCACCAGGCCGCGGTTGGAAAACAGCCGGCACAGCCCCGCGACCAGTGTCGATTTGCCGACGTCGGAGCCGCAGCCCTGGATCATCAAGGAAGCCATGCCCTCGCGCCTAAAGGCGTCAGCAGGTTCGGTCAATCGACGCGGCGACGCTGGCGCGAGGCCTCGGCGCGCTCTATATCGGCGGCCGCATGACCATCGATCACGACGCCCGCCTCCGGCGGCTGAAGTTTCGGGCCTGGCACCGCGGCTTTCGTGAAGCGGACCTCATTCTGGGGCCGTTCGCGGAAACGCATGGCCCGAGCCTGACCCCCGACCAGCTCGACGTTCTGGAAACCCTGCTCGAACAGTCCGATCGCGAGATCTACGCCTGGATCGTCGGCCAGGAGCCGACGCCCGAGGCGTTCGAGACCGAGATCATGGCGATGATCCGCAAGTTCCGCTTCGAGGCCCACGCCTCGCGGCCGCCTGGCGACGGCGCGTAAGGTCGTGCGTGGTCCTCTCCTCGACAAGCTCAGGAAGAGGATCAGAGCAGGACCCCGTCAGTAGAAACCTCACCCTGAGCCTGTCGGAGGGCGAGGTTTCGGTCCGAGAAGTCTGAACCAATAGCGTCCCGGCGACTTATCGGTCGCCAAGCATCCGAAGAGCAGCATGGCCTACGACGCCAAACAGATCGCCAAGGCCGCCGGCGGCCTGACCCTGGCCGGCGCGCCGGAAGGCTTCGACGCCCTGGTGATGGCCGACGTCGCCCGCGCGCGTGGCGGCCTGACCGCCTTCGTCGCCCGCGACACCGCCCGGGCCAGCGCCTTCATCGACGCCCTGAAGTTCTTCGCGCCCGAGATCGAGGCGGTGCTGCTGCCCTCGTGGGACTGCCTGCCCTATGACCGCATCGGCCCGTCGGCGGGTGTGGCGGCCACCCGCATGTGCACCCTGCACCGGCTGGCCAACGGTCTTGGCCAGGCCAAGCCGGCCATGCTGGTGGTCGCCGCGCCGGCTCTGCTGCAACGCGTGCCGACGAAAGAGGTGCTGCTGCGCGCCAGCTACAGCGCCAAGGTCGGCCAGAGCGTCGATATCAAGGACCTGGAGCGCTATTTCGCCGTCAACGGCTATGTCCGCGCCTCCACCGTCTCCGAGCGCGGCGAGTTCGCCATCCGCGGCGGCGTCATCGACGTCTATCCGCCGGCCTCGGAAGAGCCGGTGCGCCTGGATCTGTTCGGCGACACGCTGGAGAGCATCCGCGCCTTCGATCCCGAGACCCAGCGCTCGACCAAGCAACTGACCACGATCGAGCTCTTGCCGGTCAGCGAGGCCCTGCTCGACGCCGACGCGGTGTCGCGTTTCCGGGGCTCCTACGTGCGCCTGTTCGGCGCGCCGGGGGATGACGCCCTTTACGCGGCGGTCAGTGACGGCGGCCGCCGCGCCGGCATGGAGCACTGGTTGCCGCTGTTCTACGAGCGGATGGCGACGATCTTCGACTACCTGCCGGCCGGAAGCCTGGTCGGCGTCGACCACCAGGCCGCCGAGGCCCGCGACGAGCGGCTGTCGATGATCGCCGATGCCTACGACGCCCGCGCCGCCGCCGACCGCAAGTCGGCCTATCGCCCGCTGGATCCCAAGGCCCTCTACTTGACCGCCCAGGAATGGGACGAGGCGCTCTCGGATCGCCCGCACCGCCAGTTCACGCCGTTCCTGCCCCAGGGCCTCGACGTCGTCGACCTGGGCGCCAAACTGGGTCGCACCTTCGCCGCCGAGCGCGCCCAGGACAGCGTCAACCTGTTCGAGGCCACCGCCGATCACGCCAAGAAACTGGCCGGGGAGGGCAAACGCGTCCTTTTCGCCTCGTGGTCGGAGGGCTCGTCCGAGCGCCTGGGCACGATGCTGTCGGATCACGGCCTCAGGAAGGTGCCGTTCGCCGGCTATTGGCAGGCCGCCAAGGCCAACGATCCCAAGGTTCCGCAACGGGTCGTTCTGCCGCTGGACGCCGGTTTCGAGACCGACAGCCTGGCCGTCATCTCCGAGACCGACATCCTCGGCGACCGCCTGGCCCGTCCTCGCAAGAAGCGCCGCGCCGCCAATTTCCTGGCCGAGGCCAGCGCCCTGACGCCCGGCGATCTCGTCGTTCACATTGATCACGGCATCGGCCGGTACGAGGGCCTGAAAACCCTCGACGTGCAGGGCGCGCCGCACGACTGCCTCGACCTGATGTACGCCGGCGAGAGCAAGCTCTACCTGCCGGTCGAGAACATCGACCTGCTCACCCGCTACGGCGCCGACGGCGAGAACGTGCAGCTCGACAAGCTCGGCGGCGCGGCCTGGCAGGGCCGTAAGGCGAAAGCGAAGGAGCGCCTGCGGGTCATGGCCGAGGGCCTGATCCAGATCGCCGCCGCCCGCTCGCTGAAGTCGGTGGAAGAGACCGATCCGCCGTCGGGCGTGTTCGACGAGTTCTGCGCCCGTTTCCCCTATGAGGAGACGGACGACCAGCTCAACGCCATCCACGACGTGCTGGAAGACCTGTCGTCGGGCAAGCCGATGGACCGCCTGATCTGCGGCGACGTCGGCTTCGGCAAGACGGAAGTGGCCCTGCGCGCGGCCTTCGTGGTGGCCATGAGCGGCAAGCAGGTGGCCGTGGTCTGCCCGACCACGCTGCTGGCCCGCCAGCACTACAAGACCTTCAAGGAACGCTTCCAGGGCTGGCCGGTGAAGGTCACCCGCCTGTCGCGCCTGGTCACCGGCAAGGAAGCCGCCGACACCCGCGAGGGCCTGGCCAACGGCCAGCTGGAGATCGTGGTCGGCACCCACGCGGTGCTGTCCAAGCAGGTCGCCTTCAAGGACCTGGGCCTCGTGATCGTCGACGAGGAGCAGCACTTCGGGGTCAAGCACAAGGAGAAGCTGAAAGAGCTTCGCGCCGACGTGCACATGCTGACCCTGACCGCCACGCCCATTCCGCGCACCCTGCAGATGGCGCTGTCGGGCATCCGGGAGATGTCGATCATCGCCACCCCGCCGGTCGATCGCCTGGCGGTGCGCACCTACATCACCCCCTTCGACGCCGTCACGGTGCGCGAGGCCCTGCTGCGCGAGAAGTATCGCGGCGGCCAAGCCTATTACGTCGTTCCGCGCCTGAAGGACCTGGAGGACATTGAGAAGTTCCTCCGCACCCAGGTGCCCGAGGTGAAGTACGTCGTCGGCCACGGCCAGATGAGCGCCACCCAGCTCGAGGAGGTGATGACCGCCTTCTACGAGGGCCAGTACGACGTGCTGCTTGCGACCACGATCGTGGAAAGCGGGCTCGACATCCCCTCGGCCAACACCCTGGTGGTGCACCGCGCCGATATGTTTGGCCTGGCCCAGCTCTATCAGATCCGCGGACGGGTCGGCCGCTCCAAGGCCCGCGCCTACGCCTATCTGACCACGCCGGCCGAAAAGCAGATCACCCTGTCGGCCGAGAAGCGCCTGAAGGTGCTGCAGTCGCTCGACAGCCTGGGCGCGGGCTTCCAGCTGGCCAGCCACGACCTGGACATCCGCGGCGGCGGCAATCTGCTCGGCGACGAGCAGAGCGGCCACATCAAGGAGATCGGCGTCGAGCTCTATCAGCAGATGCTGGAAGACGCCGTCGCGGCCCTGCGCGAACGCCAGGGCGCCGAGGCCTTGCTGGAGGACCGTGCCTGGTCGCCGCAGATCAACACCGGCGCGGCCGTGATGATCCCCGACGACTACGTGCCAGACCTCAATGTGCGCCTGTCGCTCTACCGCCGCCTGTCGGAAGCCGAGAAGGCCGCCGACCGCGAGGCCCTGGCCGCCGAGATGATCGACCGCTTCGGCCCGCTGCCGCCCGAGACCGACTCCTTGCTCAAGGTCGTCGGCATCAAGGGCATGTGCCGCGAAGCCAATGTCGCCAAGATCGACGTCGGTCCCAAGGGCGCGGTGCTCAGCTTCCGCAACGACGAGTTCGCCAACCCGCTGCCGCTGATGCAGTTCATCGGCAAGAACAGCCTGATCTGGAAGGCTCGCCCCGATCAGAAGGTCGTTGTGAAGGGCGAATGGGACACGCCCGCCCAGCGGCTGGATGCGGCCGAGAAGATCCTGGTCCAGCTGGTGAAGCTGGCGAAAGGGTAGGGCTGCTCTGGCTTGCGAAGCCGCGCCGTACGGTTCGATACGGATTGACCGCGGCTTCGATTAGCCCTTTCTCTGCGCCCAACGGGGCAAGGGGTTGTGACGTGGCTGGCGGACGGTGGCTTTCCTTGGTGGCGGGGGGCGTCTTGGCCTTCGCGCCTTTCTGCGTGGCTTTGGCGCAGCCCGCTGACCAACAGGCTTGTGCGAGGGCGGCGCGGCGTATCGGCGATGTCGTGGTGCTGCCCGCATGGTGCACGGTCGACATCGAGAACGACGACCGCAAGGCGCGCCTGAGACGGCTTTCCGAGGGGCAGTCCCATGCCCCGCAGTTCTTCGAATATGTCGTTCCGAGCAATTCGCTGCGTGCGGCCGTTCCGGATTTTCCAACCGACATTCCGGTGTTGCGCGTGGTGTTCGACGAGCAGGTGCTCTTCGATTTCAACAAGGCCGAAGTGCGTCCCGAGGCGCGCAAGGTGATCGATCTTATCGCGGCCTCGCTTCGTCGCGAGCCGCCGGACGTCGCCGTGTTCATCGCCGGCCACACCGACGCGATCGGCGAAGACGCCTACAATATCGATCTGTCCCGCCGCCGGGCCGACGCGGTCGCTCACGCCCTGCTTGATCGCGGTATCGGCATGAGCTCGATCTTTCGGGTGGCGTTCGGCGAGACCATGCCGATGGCGTCGAACGACAGCGACGACGGCAGGGCGCAGAACCGCCGGGTGGAGTTCCTGTTCGCGGCCAAGCCGGCGGCGGCGGCCGTATGGCTCGCCGAACAGGCGTCCTCCACCTGCTACGCCGGCGACCCGCGGGCGCTCGAGCGTTGCCGCAAGGCCATAACCGTCGCCGAGGAAGTGCGTGTCGACACGCCCAGCCTGGCGACGCAAAGCGTCGCCGTGGCCCTCGAACAGCCCCGCAAGCCCGGCGTGACAATCATCGCTCCCGGAACCAAGCGTGCTCAGCTTTCGCCGCCCAGGCGATACGCCATCGATTTGGGCACCAAATCCGTGAGCATAGACATGCCCACACGCTGAAGTCGGTACCGGGGGAGTTGAGTTTCCCTCGACGATAAGTCTCTATGCGCTCCTGTAGTGAAGCTTCGGCCGCTTATTGGCCGAGCGGCGGGGGCAAGACATGACTACCCAGACGGTCGACGGCGCTTCGCCGGTCGACGAGACTCACGGCGAGGACGCGGTCGCCGCGTATGTCGCCATCGCGTTCAAGGCGGACGCGGATCTCCGTAAGGAGTTGATGAACCGGCAGGACGCCGACGCGCACCTCGACAAGGTTTCGATCACCGACGTCGTCGGCGCGCCGGGCGTGGCCCTGACCCCGGCCATGGAGTCGTGGTTCAACGACCATGTCGCCGGTCCGCGCCGTCGCGCCCTCGAACAGGTCAAGCGGCTGTTCGCCGCCGACAAGCCGCACAACGGCGCCGCCGGGTGCCTCATCGAGGCCGAGCGCGAAGCGGTCGAGGACCGCTATGTCGAGCAGTGCCGCATGGCCCGCAAGCAGGTACGCATCAAGCGCCGCGCCGACCTCGAACGGATTGACGCCCTCGCCGAGGAGATCGATCAGCATCAGATCGAGTACGCGACCGAGAAGGCGCGCCTGGGTCGCGAACCCGTCATCCCGAACAGGTGGGTTTATCTGGGCCTGATGATCCTGGTCGGCATCGCCGAAGCCTTCATCAACTACGATGGTTTTCGCGCCCTGGCCTGGGCGACCCCTTTCATCGCGACCGGCACCACCTTCGCCATCGGCATGGTGATCGCTCTGGCGGCCCACATGCACGGCACCCTGCTCAAGCGGTTCCGCAGCTATTTCGATGACGACGTGGACGAGAAGCAGAAGTGGGTGGCGGCGCGAATGTTCGCGATCGGCACCTTGGGACTGGCCCTGGCTCTCAGCGCCGTCAGCTATTCGCGCGACGTCTATTTCGCCCAGACCGCGCTGGGCGACATCGCCTTCGGCGGCGACAGCGGCGGACCGTCCAAGGCCTGGATCATCGGGGGCTCGCTGCTCGGCAACATGATCGTCTACATCATTGGGGTCGTCCTGGCCTTCCTGATGCACGACGAAGTCGCTCGCTACCCCGAACTCCGCCTGCGCCTGGACAAGGATATCGCCGAGCGCCGCTCGTTGGTCGCCGCGGTGGACCAGGAGATCGCCCAGAGCCTCAAGGCCGCCCAGGCCACGCGCAAGAGGGCGCTTGAGCAGCTCGATCATCGTGACGCGGCCCAGAAGAGCGCGCCGCACTACACCGAGAACCGCCGCCTCTTCGAGAAGGTCGTCAGCCAGGACAGCCAGGTCCTCGGCGCGCTGCAGGCCTACCGGTCGAAGCTCGTCCAGGCCCGAAAGGCCGATGGAGCGATCTACAAGCAGCGGGATCTCGACGAGAGCGAGAACACCGTCTTGCTCGACGGCCCCGGCTATCAACATCAGCCCATTCGATTGAAGTACAACTGATGCGCCAGATGCTTTTCCGTACCACTGGCTGCGGCCTGATCGGTCTGCTGGCGATGACGCTGTCTTCTTGCGGGGGCTCGCCCAACGCCGGCGGCGGCAACGCGCCGCCCGCTGGCGGTGTCGTCAGCTTCGAGGAATACTGCAACGTTCCTGGCGTGCCGAAGGCGGTGCGCCAGACCGTGCTCGTCATCGACGAGAACGCCATCCACGCCAACCCGGGGCCCGGCAAGATCGCCCCGGAAAACCTGGTTTGGACCCGGTGGATCGGCGGCCTTCTGGGCAAGCCGGGCGACCTCGGCTCCAGTGCGCTTTCCCCGCGAGAGCGCTTGACGGTGCTCGTGGCGCCGCGTGACGGGGCCGAGCCTCGGACCGTCTTCACGGGATGTTTCCCGGCCTTCTCCACCGCCGAGGTCCAGGCCATCGCCAAGGATCAAGGGACGGTAGGGTCGGCTGGCAGCGACTTCTTCGGTTCAGGCCCCGTGCAGGCCGCCGCCAAGAAGGCGGATCGCTTCCGCAGCCTGTTGGGCGGCGCGCTCACGCGGCTGGGCGATCAGCGGGGCGCGGCCGACCAGTCGGACGACTCGTTCGCCTCTAGCGCTCTTCTGGCTTCGCTAAGGCAGAAGTCCTTGGCCGACCTCGCCGACGGCATCCCCCGAGTCATCATCTACTCCGACCTGGCGCGGTTCCCGGTGTCGGAGACCACCGTGCCGGACGCCCGGCGCGCGGGTTTCGCTTTGGCTCGCAAGACGCCCTTGGAGCTGCGCAGGGCCGAAGTCTTCGTGGCAGGCGTCAAGGCCGGCGAGCAGACCGAACTCTCCAAGGCCTTCATCGACGCCTTCATGCTGGGTTCGGAGGGGCAGCTTCGCGGCTTCGGCTCCGGCGACCAGGGCCTGCGCGGCTCGGCCCCGGACACGGTACGCGTGTTCTCGGGAATGATCCGTTACGGATCCGAGGATGTCCCGGCGCGCCTGCGACTGGCGACCACGCCGGACGGCCGCATCGTTGATTCCTGGATCGCCGTGCGCCGCAACGTGGAGACCGCGACGCCATTCGACGGTGAGCTCGTCAGCGACGGCGGCGGCGGCGAGACGGGCCGCAACGACGGCAAGACCTTCGGCCAGCTGTGGTCGCTGGATCCTGATCCCGAACCTGAGTTCGGCCCGGACATGGCGTTCGGCGGCCTGCGCAGCATCGAGTTCCGGTTGACGGCCTCCGGCCTGATCGAGGGGAAGGTCTTCGACCCGGTCGTCGATCGCATCAACGGCTCAGCCAAGCCCTACATCGAGTTCAAGCTGCACAGAGACGAGAAGTCGCTCTTCTAGATCGGGGGAAATATGATGTCTGTTGCACGTAATCTGGTCGCCGCGTCCTGCGCCCTTCTGCTGGCCTTGCCTGCGGCTGCGCCGGCCCACGCTGCTCGCGGCCCCAAGTCCGAGATCGACAAGGCGATCGGTCGCTGCGTCGCCAGCGTCCTGATTGGCGGCCTGGTGGGCGCGGCGATCGGCAACAACACCGGACGGGGCAACGCCGGTCGCGGCGCCGCGCTGGGGGCCGCGGCTGGCGGCGCGGTGTGCGTGGTGCTCCTGAAGGTCGCCAAGGACAAGCAGGCCCTGATGGACTACCAGCGCGAACAGGTCGCTCAAGGGGGTCTGCAACGCGCCACGTTCACCGGGCGGGAAGGCGCGCCGGTGACGCTCGTCACGCAAACTCGCGAAGCTCAGCTGGATGCGCCGGAAGGCGCCGAGCCGCGCGTCTGCCGCTATGCGGACTCCAAGGTCGAGCTGGGCGACGACCAGCAGGCTGACCTGGGCTCGCAGCTCTATTGCCGCTCCGACAACGGCGATTGGGCGATCGCCCAGGCCGACGTGATCGGGCGGGGCTGACCTTGGCGTCCATGCCCGGGCGTTATGCGTTCGGGCATGGACGACGCGTTTTCGCTGCTCTCCGGGCGCCAGATTGTCGCAGCTTAACTACGGTTAACAGCTGATTAGGAATCGCCAGCCACAACGAGGTTAACGGCTCGGGCTGCGGAGATTCTGTTATGAAGGCGTTCGGTCGGCTGACCATCGCGTGGAAGCTGGTGACGGTGGCGGGTCTGGCCATCGGTCTTCTGCTGATCGCCGCCGCCGTGGCGGTGTCGATGCACACCTCCAGCATCGTCGCGGGCCTGACGCACAACTACGCCGACGCCGTGGCCGACGACGCCATCGAGCAGATCCGCACCGAGATCGGCAAGGTCGAGGCCACTTCGCGCTCGACCGCCGGCTCGATCGCCGCGGCCCATATCGCGGGCGTCCGCGACCGCCGCGCCTATATCGAGATGCTGCGCCCGCAGGCCGACGCCACGCCGATCGTCATGGGCGCCTGGTTCATGGCCGCGCCCAACGCGCTGGACGGCAAGGACGCCGAGTTCGCCGGCCAGACCGCCATGGGCTCGACCGCCCAGGGCAATTTCACCCCGTACTGGGTGCACAGCGACGGCAAGGTCATCTTCGAGCCGCTGAGCGAAGGCAACGAATACAGCCAGCCCTACTACACGGTGCCGCGCGACACCCGTAAGGCCGCGATCCTCGAGCCCTATCCCTACACCGTCGCCGGCAAGACCCAGCTGATGACGTCGGTCGTCTATCCGGTGCTGGTGAACGGCCAGTTCCTCGGCGCCGAGGGCGTCGACCTGTCGCTGGACGGCGTCTCGCAGCGCCTGGAAAAGATGCAGCCGCTGGGCGGCGGCCGCGTGATGCTGCTGTCCTCGACCGGCAAGTGGGTGGCCCACCCCAACGCCGACCTGCGCACGACCGCTTACGCCGACGCCGGCGCCGACAAGGTCAAGGCCGTGCTGAGCGGCGGCGAGCCCGCCGTGTTCGAAGGCGTCAAGGTCGGCGACGAGGAGATGGAGCGGATGGTCCGTCCCATCGCCATGCCCGAGCTCAACACCACCTGGGCCTTGGTCATGGACGTGCCGCGCTCGGCCATCACCGGCCCGGCCGACCGCCTGGCGATGATCCTGTTCATCGGCGGCATGGTGATCACCGGCGCGGTGCTGCTGGCCCTGTTCCTGGCCAGCGCCAGCCTCGTGCGCAAGCCTTTGTCGGGCCTCACCCAATCGGTCGACGCGCTCAGCGCCGGCCGCTACGACCAGCCGGTGCCCGGCGTGACCGGCGGCGACGAGATCGGCGCCATCGCCCGCGCGCTGGACGGTTTCCGCCACGACCTGGCCGACGGCCAGCGCCGCCGCGCCGAGCAGGAGGCCGAACGGGCCGCCGCCGAGATCGAGCGCCAGCGCCACGCCGAAGAGGCCGAGGCCTTCGCCAAGGCCCAGGCCGCCGCCGTCGCCACGCTCGGCCAGGGCATGGAGAAGCTGGCCGACGGTGATCTGATCTGGCGCATGCGCGAGGACGGTTTCACCGGCGAGGCGCGCAAGATGCCGCGCGACTTCAACGCCGCCGTCGACAGCCTGCAGCAGACCATGGCCGGCATCCTCTCGGCCGCCCAGAGCATCCGCGCCGGCTGCGCCGAGATCAGCCACGCCTCCGACGACCTGGCCCAGCGCACCGAGCGCCAGGCCGCGGGCCTGGAGCAGACCGCCGCCGCCCTCGACCAGATCACCGCCACGGTGAAGAAGAGCTCGGAAGGCGCCGAGCGCGCCCGCCAGCTGACCGAGAGCGCCAAGGCCAACGCCGAAAAGAGCGGCAAGGTCGTCACCGAGGCTGTCCAGGCCATGGGCGGCATCGAGAAGTCGTCGCAGTCGATCACCCAGATCATCGGCGTCATCGACGAGATCGCCTTCCAGACCAACCTGCTGGCCCTGAACGCCGGCGTCGAGGCCGCGCGGGCCGGCGAGGCGGGCAGGGGCTTCGCCGTCGTCGCCCAGGAAGTTCGCGCGCTCGCCCAGCGCAGCGCCGACGCCGCCAAGGAGATCAAGGGCCTGATCCGCGCCTCGACCGACGAGGTCGGCAAGGGCGTGCGCCTGGTCGGCGAGACCGGCGAGACCCTGCAGCAGATCATGGAGCAGGTGTCGGAGATCAACGCCCTGGTCGGCGAGATCGCCTCTTCGGCCAAGGAACAGTCGGTCGGCCTCGCCGAGGTCAACACCGCCGTCAACCAGATGGACCAGGTGACCCAGCAGAACGCGGCCATGGTCGAGCAATCGACCGCCGCCGCCCATGCCCTGTCGACCGAGGCCGGCGAGCTGGAACGCCTGATCGGCCGCTTCCAGGTCGGCGCCGAGATCCGCGACCTGCATCCCCGCCAGGCCCCGCGCCAGCCGGCCGCGCCCCGTCGCGAGGCCTTCCGCGAGCGCTATGTGCAGGGGAGCAACGCCTTGAAGATCGCCCCGCAATCGCGCCCCGGCGACTGGGAAGAATTCTAGTAGCTACCAATCGGCCCCTCGCATTCAGCCATGGGCGCGCTATATCCGCGCCCATGGCTGAAGCTTTCAACGACAAGACCCTCTCCGCCGACAAGGCCGCCCGCTACGCCGAGGTCGCGCTGGAGATCGCCTCCGTCCTCGACGGCGAGGCCAATGTGACCGCCCGCATGGCGACCGTGGCCTCGATGCTGGCCAACAGCTTCGACCACTATTTCTGGACCGGCTTCTACGTCGTCGATCCCGCCAAGGAGCGCGAGCTGGTCGTGGGTCCGTACCAGGGCACGCTGGGCTGCCTGCGCATTCCGTTCGGCCGCGGCGTCTGCGGCGCGGCCGCCGCCACTGGCCAGACCCAACTTGTGCCGGATGTGCACGCCTTCCCGGGCCACATCGCCTGCGACAGCCGTTCGGCCAGCGAGGTCGTCGTGCCGGTGTTCGACGGTGAAGGCCGCCTGCTGGCGGTTTTCGACGTCGATTCCGACCGTCCGGCGGCTTTCGACGAGGTCGACCAGGCCTGGCTGGAACGCATCCTGGGCGCGACCTTCGCGGCCTAGGGTTGGCCCCTCGATTGCAGCAGCATTTCCATCATTCCCTAACCGAGCCGGTTTAGGACAGAGGTGGACATGTTGGACGTCGAGACCCTGCACCCCTCAGAACTCGCCCCCGCGGACGTCGCCCTTTGGCGCGCCTTCGCGCAGGCGCAGCCTGCCTTGGCGGGGCCGCTTCTGGGCCCGGACTTTGCGCTGGCGGTCGGCAAGGTGCGCGAGGACGCTCGGGTCGCGGTGATTCGACGCGGCGGCGAGACGATCGGCTTCCTGGCCCATCATCGCCGTCCCGGCGGCGTGGCGCGTCCCATCGGCGCGCCCCTGTCGGACTATCACGGCCTGGTCGCCAAGTCGGGCGTCGAGATCGACGCGGCCCAGGTGCTGCGCGCCGCCGACCTGGCCGTCTTCCGCTATACGGGCCTGGTGGACCCCGCCAACGCCTTCCAGGTCGAGCCGGCGATTCCGGCCTATGTCATCGACACCCAGGGCGACGCGACGGCCTATCTCCAGGCCGTGCGCTCCGGCAGCCCCAAGAAGATCAAGAACTACCGCCGCCTGGACAACAAGCTCGAGCGCGAGATGGGCCAGGTGACGCTGAAGGCCGGCGACGACAGCCAGGAGGCCTTCGACCAGCTGATCGCCTGGAAGCGCGAGCAGATCGAGCGCACGGGCGTCCACGACTTCCTGCGTCCGCAATGGACGCGCGACCTGTTCCAGATGCTGTTCGAACAGCGCGAGGGCGACTTCCGCGGCCTGATGATCAACCTCTATGCCGGCGGCCAGCTGGTGGCGGGCCACTTCGGGGTGCGCCAGGGCGCGATCTACCACCCGTGGATCGCCTCGACCAATTCGGCCTTCGGCGCCTGGTCGCCGGGTCAGATCTTCTTCATGCGCGCGATCGCCGCCATGCCGGAGCTGGGCCTGACCCGCTACGACCTGGGGCCGGGCGCGGACCACTACAAGCACTCCTACGGCCTGTCCCAGACCCTGATCGCCGACGGGGCGGCCACCGCCGCCAGCATGGCCGGCCGCGTGGCCGGCTCGGTCGAGGGCGTCTGGGCCCTGGCCGGCGCCAACGGCGCGGGCCCGGTCGCGCGCCTGCGCCGCCGCATGGACATCATCGCCAGCACCGAGCTGACCATGGGCGGCCGGGTGAAGGGGCTGGTCGACGCCGTCGCCGCCCAGGGCAAGCGCCGCAACGCGACGATGGAGGTCTGATGGCCCGCGTGACGATCATGATCCCGACCCAGCGTCGGCTCGGCGGCCTGGCCGCCGCGGCCCGCTCGGTGCTGGCCCAGGCCGGCGTGGATCATTCCGAGCTGGAACTCGTGATCGTCGACAACGACCAGGTCCCGTCCGCCCAGGACGTGGCCCAGACCCTGGCGGGCGAGGCGCCGTTCCCGGTCCACTACGTCCACGAGCCGCGCGCCGGCGTCGCCAACGCCCGCAACGCCGGCATGGCCAAGGCCTCGGGCGCGTTCGTCGCCTTCCTCGACGACGACGAAGAGGCGCCCGCCGGCTGGCTGGCCGCCTTGCTGGCCGCCCAGCAGGCTTACGCCGCCGATGTCGTGTTCGGCCCGGTCCGGGCTCGCGCGCCCGATAGCGTCACCAGTCACCGCGATTATCTGGAGCGGTTCTTCTCGCGTATCGGACCCGAGCAAGCCGGCGTCATCGACCACTATTACGGCTGCGGCGACAGCCTGCTGAAGCGCTCGAGCCTGCCCGATCCGGTCGCGCCCTTCGCGGCCGAGCGCAACCACATCGGCGGCGAGGACGACATGCTGTTTGGCCACATGCGGGCCGGCGGCGCGGTCTTCGCCTGGGAGCCGGCGGCCTGGGTGTGGGAAGATCCCGTGCCTGACCGCCTGACGCTGGACTACACGATCCGCCGCGCCTTCGCCTACGGCCAGGGCCCCTCGGCCCACTGCGCCGCCGCCGTGCCGCCCGACCGGGTAGGCGTGGCCCGCTGGATGGCCGTCGGCGTCGTCCAGGCCGCCCTGTTCGGCGTCGTGGCCGGCTTCAAGTGGCTGACCCGGGCCGGCGACAGGGCCGAGTGGCTCGATCGCGCCGCGCGCGGCCTCGGCAAGACCCTCTGGTGGGGGCCTTTCAAGATCCATTTCTACGGACACACGGCGTGAGGCTGGCGGCATGACCATCATCCACGACTGGACCCCTGAGAAGGCCAAGGCCTTCGGCAAGGAAAACCTGATCTTCAAGCACGGCCTGCACGAGCGGCCGATGTTCGACGACGAGGGCCTGGCGCGACTGCTCGACCGCTATCCGCGCGAGCTCCTGGGCGTCTTCACCATGGGCGAGGACCCCAAGGCCTGGACCACCTGGCGCAAGGGCTCGGCCGGCAATCTCTCGGGCGACCAGCTGCTGGAGGCCGCCAAGGCCGGCCGCATCTGGCTGAACCTGCGCCACACCAACGACCACGTGCCCGAATACGCCGCCCTGTGCGACGAGATCTTCGCCGAGAAGGAGGCCCAGGTTCCGGGTCTGAAGACCTTCAAGCGCGATCTGGGCATGCTGATCAGCAGCGCCAACGCCCAGGTCTTCTACCACCTCGACGTGCCCCTTGTGTCGCTGTGGCAGGTCCGGGGCGTCAAGAAGGTCTGGGTCTATCCGGTGGCCGACCCCTATGTGGGCGACCTGGCGCTGGAGAAGATCGTGCTGCGCGAGACCGCCGAGCAGTTCGCCTTCGATCCCGCCTGGGACGCCGGCGCCCAGGCCGTCGAACTGACGCCCGGGACCATGGTCACCTGGAAGCAGAACGCCCCGCACCGGATCGAGAACGGCCCGATGCTCAATGTCTCGATCTCGATCGAGTTCATGACCCCGCCGGCCCTGATGCGCGCCAACGTCATCTACGCCAACGGCGTGCTGCGCCGCCGCCTGGGAGCCAGTCCCAAGGTCCAGGCCGGTTTCGGCCCGACGGCCCTGGGCAAGCTGGCTGTGGCCCGCGGCGCCAAGGCCCTGAACCTGCAGACCCCGCACGTACGCCACCTGCCGGTGACCTTCGGCCTGGACGCCGCGCGGCCCGGCGTTCTGATCGAGGGGGCGTAGGCCCGCCCGGCCTATTGTGTCGGCCGATCCTGGCTGAACACCGCGGCCAGATGATCGATGAACGCCCGCACGGCTGGCGGCAGGCCGCGCCGGGTGGTGAAGACGATATGGACGATCCCGTCCTCCGATCGCCACTCCGGAAAGACCTGAACCAGGCGGCCGGTCACAAGGTCGGCCTTGCAGACATGATCTGGCAGGAAGGCGACCCCGATGTTCGCGGCCGCGGCGTCGCGCAGGGCCAGGAAGTTTCCGCAGGCCATGCGGGGCTCGTGGCGGATCGCACAGGTCGCATCGTTCGGCCCCAGCAGGTCCCAGGTCAGCTCCCCTGACTGGTCTGTGGGGCTGAGGGTGGGCAGGCTGGCCAATTGCTCGATCGCCAGATCGGCGCAGCGGGCGGCGAGTTGAGGCCCGGTCACCAGAATCCGGCGCGAGCGGCCCAGCGTGCGCATGGTCAGGGCGGCGTCGGTCGTCAGCACGGTGCGCACCCGCAGGGCGACGTCGATCCGTTCCTCGATCAGGTCCACCGCTCGGTCGACCGCGATCACCTGCAGCCGCACCTTGGGAAACCGCGCCAGGAACCGCGGCAAGCTTCCCGACAGGGTCTCGACCAGGCCGGTGGGACAGCTGAAGCGGATCAGGCCCTGCGGCTCGCTCTTGGCCTCGGCGGCGACGGCGTTGGCCTGTTCGACATCGAGGGCCACGATCCTGCAGCGTTCGTAGAAGGCCTGACCGACCTCGGTGACCCGAAAGCGGCGCGTGGTGCGCTCGATCAGTCGTACGCCAAGGCGGGCTTCCAGCTGGGCGATCCGGCGGCTCAGTGTCGACTTCGGCTGGCGCAGGGCGCGGCCGGCCGGCGCGAAGCCTCCGTGGGCCACCACTTCGGCATAGAGCAGGTAGTCGTTCAGGTCGGGCATATCATCGTCCCATAATCGAGACACTGAATGCCACATTGCCTGGCTACCGGCCAGATCGTTCCAGATGCATCTCTTTGTCCACGGCGAACGGTTCGCCGCACAAGCCAAGGAGACTTCAGATGAGCGGCAAGTTCGACAACAAGGTGGTGGTGGTCACCGGCGGCACCAGCGGCATCGGCCTGGCCACCGCCCGCGCGTTCGCGGCCGAAGGGGCCAATGTGTTCATCACCGGCCGCCGCCAGGCCGAGCTGGACGCGGCGGTCAAATCGATCGGCGGCAAGACGGTGGGCGTTCAGGCCGACATGTCCAAGCTGGCCGATATCGACCGCCTTTACGACGCAGTCCAACAGCGCCACGCCCAGATCGACGCCCTGTTCGCCAACGCCGGCGGCGGCGACATGCTGCCGCTGGGCGCGATCACCGAGGAACACTACGAGGACATCTTCGGCCGTAACGTGAAGGGCGTGATCTTCACCGTGCAGAAGGCGCTGCCGCTGCTGCGCGACGGGGCCAGCGTGATCCTCTCGGGATCGACCACGGCCACCACCGGCACGGCCGCCTTCAGCGTCTACAGCGCCTCGAAGGCCGCGGTGCGAAACCTGGCCCGCAGCTGGACCCTGGACCTCAAGGACCGCGGCATCCGCGTCAACGTGGTCAGCCCCGGCCCGATCAAGACGCCCGGCCTGGTCGAGCTTGCCGGCTCGGATCCCGCCCAGCAGCAAGGCCTGCTCGACTACATGGCCAGCCAGACCCCGATCGGCCGCGTCGGCGCGCCGGAGGAGATCGCCAAGGCCGTGCTCTTCCTGGCCTCGGACGACTCTGCCTTCATGGCCGGCTCGGACTTCGCCATCGACGGCGGCGTGGCCCAGGTCTAGCCGGTCAGGGCCTTCCGCTCATTCGCATGCTCCGGATGAGCGGAAGCCGGCCTCTGATATAAGAGGGAGCTCGATCTTGGGCCCCTCGATGTGCTGGGATCAGCCTCAGGCTTGGCCTAGAAGGCGGGGCAGGCGAACTTGGCGGGTTGGCGCTGAGACACTTTCGGGGCGCAGCCGTGAACGAACATCTGGCAGACCTTGAAAAACTCAGGGCGCGCATCGCAGGGCTCCGAGCCAAGACCACGGACAATGGCTGCACGGAAGCCGAAGCCATGTCGGCCGCCGCGAAGGTCGCCGAACTGCTCGATCGCTACGACCTTTCCCTCACCGACGTTGAACTCCGCGATACGCTGTGTGAACGGCGCGAGTACGAGACGCACCACAATAAGCGCATACCGCTGGGCGATTGCATCGTCGTCATCGCCAGTTTTTGTGATTGCCGAGTTTGGCGCGAGAAGGGCCCGACCGGAGAGCCTCGGTACGTATTCTTTGGGCTCCCTTCGGATATCGAAGTCGCGCACTACCTGACCGAACTGATCGACGGCGCCGTTCGGTTCGAGCTTGGCCGCTACAAGACCTCTGCCGACTATCAGCGATTTCGGCACAAGGATCGACATGTGGCCAACGCCTCGTTCACTCTGGGCATGGTTGCGTCCATCGCAGACAAGCTGACCGCGATGAAGGCCGGGCGCGACCGGGTGAACAGCGACGCCGGGCGTGATCTCGTCGTTCTCAAGTCGGCCGTCGTTGATGCGGAACTCGACAAGCTCGATCTGAAACTGAGGGCGGTGCTCCGGCCAGCCCGCATGGTGGCGCCGGAGGCCTATGGGGCCGGCGGCGTCGCGGGCGCGTCTCTAGCTATCGATCTCGGCGACCCGAAGACCGCGTAGCGCCCTGTCGCCAATGATCACTAAGTAAGCAAAAACTTCATTACGGCTCCCGTCCTCGCTCCTCCAGCCCCGTCGCGCGCCATCCCGCCTTGCCCGTGGCCCGGCTTTGTCGCACTGCTAGGGCAAGATGAGTCAGGCTGTCACGATCGAACTGGGGGAGGGCGGCGCGCACGACGCCCGCGCCCTGCGCAACGCTTTCGGGTGCTTCACCACGGGGGTCACTGTCGTCACGACGCTGGGGCAGGACGGCCGCCGCGTCGGCCTGACGGCCAATTCCTTCACGTCCGTGTCGCTGGATCCGCCGCTGGCTCTGGTCTGCGTCGACCTGAAGTCGTCCAGCCTGCCGGCCCTGGACGCCGCGGGACGTTTCGCCGTCAACGTACTGCACGCCGACCATCAGGCCCTGGCCCGCCAGTTCGTGCAGAAGGACACCGACCGCTTCGCCGGTGTCGAGACCGAGACCTGGCGCACCGGCGTGCCGATCCTGCCCGGCTGCATGGCCAATTTCGAATGCGAGACCCACCACGTCTTCGACGCCGGCGACCACCGGGTCTATGTCGGGCGGGTGGTCAAGCTGCGTTACGACCCCGACCACGAGCCGCTGGTCTACCTGCAGGGCCGGTTCCGCCGGGTGCATGTCGACGCCGAGTAGGTGGCTGAAAGGCCGGGGATAGATTTTCCACGATACGCGCCGTTTCTCGGATGCTAATGACGCCGAAAAACAGCGTTAGGGAGCGCATCATGCGAGACATCGCCCATTTCGTGAACGGCCAAGCCTTCAATGGCGCCTCGGGGCGCTTCGGCGACGTCTTCAATCCCAACACCGGCGAGGTGCAGGCCCGCGTCCAGTTCGCCACCGACGGCGAGATCGACGCCGCCGTCCAGGCCGCCGCCAAGGCCCAGATCGGCTGGGCGGCGACCAACCCGCAGCGCCGCGCCCGGGTGATGTTTGAGTTCAAGCGCCTGATCGAGCGCGACATGAACAGCCTGGCCGAGATCCTGTCGTCCGAGCACGGCAAGGTCATCGCCGACAGCAAGGGCGACATTCAACGCGGCCTGGAAGTCATTGAATTCGCCTGCGGAATCCCACACATCCTGAAGGGCGAATACACCGAGGGCGCCGGCCCCGGCATCGACGTCTATTCGATGCGCCAGCCGCTGGGCGTCTGCGCCGGCATCACCCCGTTCAACTTCCCGGCCATGATCCCGATGTGGATGTTCGGCATCGCCATCGCGGTCGGCAACAGCTTCATCCTCAAGCCGTCGGAGAAGGATCCGACCGTTCCCGTGAAGCTGGCCGAGCTGATGATGGAGGCCGGGGCGCCGGAAGGCGTGCTCAACGTGATCCACGGCGACAAGAGCGCCGTCGACGCCATCCTGACCCACCCGCTGATCCGCGCCGTCAGCTTCGTCGGCAGCTCCGACATCGCCCATTACGTCTATCAGACCGGCACGGCACACGGAAAACGCGTCCAGGCCATGGGCGGCGCCAAGAACCACGGGCTCGTCCTGCCTGACGCCGACCTCGACCAGGTGGTCAAGGATCTGTCGGGCGCGGCCTTTGGCTCGGCCGGCGAGCGGTGCATGGCCCTGCCGGTCGTGGTGCCGGTCGGCAAGAAGACCGCCGACGAACTGCGCGAGCGCCTGGTCGCCGAGATCGACACCCTGAAGGTCGGCATCTCCACCGACGCGGCCGCCCACTATGGCCCCGTGGTCAGCGCCCAGCACCGCGCCAAGATCGCCGACTACATCCAGATCGGCGTCGACGAGGGCGCCGAGCTGGTGGTCGACGGCCGCGACTTCCACCTGCAAGGCTTCGAGAAGGGCTTCTTCATCGGCCCGTCGCTGTTCGACGGCGTCAAGAAGGGCATGAAGACCTACCAGGAAGAGATCTTCGGCCCGGTGCTGCAGATGGTCCGCGCCGAGAGCTTCGAGGAAGCGATCGCCCTGCCGTCCGAGCACCAGTACGGCAACGGCGTGGCCATCTTCACCCGCAACGGCCGCGCCGCCCGCGAGTTCGCCGCCCGCGTCAATGTCGGCATGGTCGGCATCAATGTGCCGATCCCGGTGCCGGTGGCCTATCACACCTTCGGCGGCTGGAAGCGCAGCGCCTTTGGCGACACCAACCAGCACGGCGTCGAGGGCGTGAAGTTCTACACCAAGGTCAAGACGGTCACGGCCCGCTGGCCGGAAGGCGATGTCGAGGACAGCGCCTTCGTCATCCCGACGATGAAGTAAGGGCGGGGCGGCGACGATGCGACAGACCCGTCGAACCGTCGCCGCCGGCATGCTGGCTTCGGGCCTGGCGCCCGGCGCAGCCCTGGCGGCCGCCGACCTTGCCCTCGTGGCCCAGTACGGCGCGCCAGAAGCGCCGGTCACGATCTTCGAGACCGACGACGGCGGCCTGGCGATCTTCGCCCATGGCGGGCCAGTGCGTCGGCTCTCTCCGCTCTCCGCCGGCCACTATGCCGTCGAGGGCGGCGGCGAACTCCTGGTCACGGCGCGGGGCTTCCGGCTGGACGGCGCCTTCCTGTCGCGCCGCGACTTCGGCGCCGAGGTCCAGGCCGGCATCCGCCGCGCCGTCCGCGCCGATCCCAAGACCCTGCGCGAGCGCGCCCTGGCCGCGACGCCGCCGACCGAGACGGGTGACTTCCTGCCGCCTGACCTCGTCGACCTGGCCACGATCGATCCGACGATCCGGTTCGACATCCGCTATGCCGGCCGCGACAACTTCATGGGCCTGAAGCTCTACGAGCGTCCGGCCGCATGGCTGCAGCGCCCAGCGGCGGAGGCCTTGGGTCGCGCCGCCAAGGCCCTGGCCGCACAGGGCTGGGGTCTGACGATCCACGACGCCTATCGCCCCTGGTTCGTCACCTGGATGTTCTGGGAGGCCACCCCGCCGGCCAGCCGGGTCTTCGTCGCCGATCCGGCCAAGGGGTCGCGCCACAACCGGGGCTGCGCGGTAGACCTGACGCTGCACGATCTTGCCACCCGCGCGATCGTCGACATGCCCAGCCGCTACGACGAGATGTCGACCCGCTCCTATGCCGACTTCGCCGGCGGCGCGGCCAGGCAGCGCGCCCTGCGGGGCATGCTGCGCGAGGCCATGCTTGCCCAGGGCTTCGAGGTCTATCCCGAGGAGTGGTGGCACTTCGACTATGACGACTGGCGACGCTATCCGATCGGCACGAAGACCTTCACTCAGCTGGCGGGATAGGGCGCGTCAGTCCAGCCAATCGAAGCTGACGACCGCCCAGCCGTAAGAGCGGATCCGCCAGGCGCCGGCCTCGCGCACCTGCACGAAGGTCCAGCCGCCCAGTTCGGTGAAGCGCCGGCCGTCGCGCACGCCGGTCCAGCGGGTGGGCAGGGTGAAGTGCACGATCTGGCCCGTCAGGCCAAAGTCGTGCGGCGTCCCGAACTCGTGCTTCAGCGCGTCGATCGCGCCGACATGCGCGGTCATGATCGCCCGCCATTGGCTGAGCCCCTCCTGGCCCAGGAATACGTGCGGCGGGAAGTTCTCGAGGATCGTCACGTCGCCGCCTGAGAACACGCCGTCCAACAGCGACGCGTCGGCCGTCTCCAGGAACCGCGCCAGGGCGGCTGGCGCGGCCATCATGGCGGTGTCGGGCGTGGCGATGGCGGGCTCGGTCATGGACCGTGCTTACCGCCTCAGCCGCGCGGCCGCCAGGCCAGCACCGTCGCGCCCTCGACCCCGACGCGGCGGCATTGGGCCTTCAGCGGACAGGCCCCGCATTGCGGCGCGTCGTGCGTGCAGACCAGCTGTCCCAGGCCGTGCTTCATCAGGCAGTGCAGCTCGAAGAGGTCGTCCGCCGTCCAGGCGTCGGGCGCCAGAGCCATCAGGGCGTGATAGCTGTGGGTCGGATCGCCGGGCCCCACCAGGCCCAGGCGCTGGGCCGTGCGGTGCACATGGCTGTCGACCACCAGGTCACGCATGGCCAGGGTGCTGAAGTTGAGAACGCTGGCGGCGACCTTCTGGCCGACGCCGGGCAGGGCGCGCAGCTCGTGCCTGGCCTGCTCGACGGTGAGGTGGCTAAGGTGGCTCAGCGATAGCCAGCCGATGCGGTCCTGGATCATCCGCAGCGCCATCGGCAGCCGGCGCGCCTTGTCCTCGGGGTGGGTGACGGTCGAGATCAGGGGCAGGACCTGCTCGGGCTTCGCCGTGGCCAGGTCCTCCCAGGTACGGAACTCCGCCTGCAGCCGCAGGAAAGCGGCCCACGACACCGCATCCAGCGTGCGGTGACTGATCGACGACTTCACCAGCTGCGAAACCGGGTCCATCCGCGCTTTCGGGCGCTGCGGACCGAAGGCGGCAAGCAGAACGTCGCGCGCGTCTTCCAGCGGCGATCGGGCCAGACAGAGGGACAGCTGCATACGCTCGCCTCACGTGAACATAATGAGAACATTACGTTCCGGGCGAACGATTGTCGAGAGGGGTCAGCCTCGGCGGCGGGCGCGGCCCCACAGCACGGTCACGCGGCGGCGAAGGCGTTGCAGCGCGACGCGGACGGGAGTCGGGGCTGGCGCGGGTTCCGGCCGTTCCTCTTCCGGCAGGCCGACGCCGGCGAAGCGGGCGATCAGGTCGCGCAGCTGCGGCTCCTGCACGGCCAGGGCGGCCTCGACCGGCGTCATCCACTTGAGCGTCCGCTGGCCCTTCTCGGGCCAGTTGGCGTGCTCGCCGGTGATCTTCATCGGAAAGACGTCGACCTTGACCAGGCGGCCGGCGCCGCTTTTCAGGCGCTTGAGGTATTCGTATTCGCCGAAGGCGGTCTCGACGATCACGCCGTCGAGACCGGCCTCTTCGTAGGCTTCCTGGGCGGCCGCCTGGTGGTCGAGGCGGTCCTTCATCGGCCAGCCCTTGGGGATCACCCAGCGGCGGGTCTCACGCGACGAGACGAGCAGGATCTCCAGCGCGGCCCCTTCGCCGCGCCAGGGCAGGGCGGCGACCTGGCGACGCTTGCCGCCCTTGGCCCCGCCGGTCTGCTTGACCGTCCCGTCCGTCACTGCATCCAGAACCCGAGATAGTAGAACACCGCCGCGGTCAGCGCCGCCGCCGGGAGGGTGATCACCCAGGCGACGACGATGTTCTTGGCCACGCCCCAGCGCACGGCCGAGACGCGACGCGAAGC
This sequence comes from uncultured Caulobacter sp., assembly GCA_966252285.1. Lineage (GTDB taxonomy): Bacteria > Pseudomonadota > Alphaproteobacteria > Caulobacterales > Caulobacteraceae > Caulobacter. Next base: position 6,119 of record CBINOL010000022.1, on the reverse strand, counting down.
GCCGACGCCGACAATAGCGCCAGTGATCGTGTGAGTCGTCGATACCGGAACGCCGATATGCGTCGCCAGGAACAAGGTGATCGCGCCGCCGGTTTCCGCGCAGAAGCCCTGCATCGGGGTCAGGCGGGTGATCTTGCTGCCCATGGTGTGGACGATCCGCCATCCGCCGAACAGCGTGCCCAGGCCCATGGCCGTCTGGCAGGCGATCACCACCCAGAACGGGATGTGGCCCGGCTCGTTGGTGGCGCCGTGGGCGAACAGCAGGGCGGCGATGATGCCCATGGTCTTCTGGGCGTCGTTGCCGCCGTGGCCGAGGCTGTACATCGCCGCCGACACGAACTGCAGCTTGCGGAACACCTTGTCGGCCCAGAACGGCGAGCTCTTCAGGAACGTCCACGAGACCACCAGCACCAGCAGGAGCGCCAGCACGAAGCCGACCGTCGGCGACACCACGATGCCGGCCGCCGTCTTGCCCAGGCCCGCCCACTGGATGGCGCCGAGGCCGCCGACCTTGGCGATGGCCGCGCCGACCAGGCCGCCGATCAGGGCGTGCGAACTGGAGGAGGGGATGCCCAGCCACCAGGTCAAGAGGTTCCAGCTGATCGCGCCCATCAGGGCCGCGAAGATCAGCCGATCGCTGATGATGTGCGGATCGACGATCCCCGAGCCGACCATCTTGGCCACGTGCAGGCCGAAGAACAGGAAGGCGATGAAGTTGAAGAAGGCCGCCCAGATCACCGCCCACTTGGCCGAAAGCACGCGGGTGGAAACGATGGTGGCGATCGAGTTGGCCGCGTCGTGCAGCCCGTTCAGGAAGTCGAACGCCAGGGCGACGACCACCAGGAACACCAGGATGAGGAGCGTGGGATCCACGGCGCGAGCTCTTTAGACCTGCTCGACCACGATGCCGCTGATGCGGTTGGCCACGTCCTCGAAGCGGTCGACCACCTTTTCCAGGTGGCTGTAGATGTCGATGCCGACGATGAAGGCCATCGGATCCTTGTCGCGGTGGGCCAGGAACAGCTCCTTGCGGCCCAGGTCGTACATCTGGTCGGCCTGTTCTTCGATGTGCGTGATCTTCACGGCCAGGTCGGAAAGGCGCTGGGCGTTGTTGCGCATCTTGGGCAGCAGCGACACGGCCTCGGCCGTCAGGTCGGCGGCCTGGACGATGATCTGGGCCATGGCCTTCATCTGCGGCTCGAAGGTCGTCACCTCGAACAGGCTGACCACCTTGGCGGTCTTGCGCATCTGGTCGATGGCGTCGTCCAGCGACGTCGTCAGGTCCTGGATGTCGCTACGGTCGAACGGCGTGATGAAGCTGCGGCGCACGGCCTGCATCACCTGGCGGGTGACCTCGTCGGCCTCTTCCTCGTGCTGGTTCACGCGAGCGGTAGCCGCCTCGATGCTGTCGGCCCCGCTCATCAGGTCGCTGAGCGCCTTGGAGCCGGCCACCAGCGTCGCGGCGTGCTGGGAGAAAAGGTCGAAGAACCGGTCTTCCTTGGGCATGATCGCCCGGAACAAACCCAGCATGTCGCTTCATCCTCTGTTCGAAGCGGCGGAACGAAAAACGCGGACGTCCGTATCGGGAGCATCCGCGCATTGGGCGGACCGGAACCACGGAAGCGGCGGGCGTTCAAGCCCTGCGTGAAACTTTTGTGACAAAATCGGGCTGCGACGCATGGCGCTCGGCAGGTTGCGAAGGTTGCGGCAAGATGACGCTCCACCTTCGGAGTCGCGCGCATGGCCTACACCCTGACGGTCAACGGATCGCCCCACACGGTCGATACCGAGCCCAGCACGCCCCTGCTGTGGGTGCTGCGCGACCTGCTCGATCTGGTCGGGACCAAGTACGGCTGCGGCGTGGCCCAGTGCGGCGCCTGCACGGTGCATCTCGACGGCGTTCCGGTGCGGGCCTGCGTGACGCCGGTCTCGCGGGTCGGCGCCAAGGCGGTGACCACCATCGAGGGCGTCGCCGCCAATCCTGTCGGCGCCAAGGTTCAGGAAGCCTGGAAAACCCTCGACGTGCCCCAGTGCGGCTACTGCCAGGCCGGCCAGATCATGTCGGCCACCGCGCTGCTGACCGCCACGCCAAAGCCGACCGATGCGCAGATCGACGCGGCCATGGACGGCAACCTCTGCCGCTGCGCGACCTATCCGCGGATCCGCAAGGCCATCAAGTCGGCCTCCGGCCAGGCGGAGGCTTGAGCGCCATGAACGCCCCCGTCCTCTCGCGCCGCCTGTTCCTAGCCGCCTCCACCGCCGCCGGCGGCGGCCTGATGCTGGCCTTCGACCTCGAGGGCGAGGCCCGCGCCGCCGGCCCGGCCACGCTGAGCGCCTATCTGAAGGTTTCGCCCGACGGCAAGGCGACCATCGCTTCCAAGATTCCGGAAGTCGGGCAGGGGATGCGCACGGCTCTGCCGATGATCATCGCCGAGGAGCTCGACGTCGCCTGGGAAGACGTGGTCGTCGAGCAGGCCCTGGCCGACACCAAGGTCTATGGACGCCAGGTCGCCGGCGGCTCGATGGCCACCACGCTGGAGTGGGACGGCATGCGCCGGGTCGGCGCCGCCGGCCGCTGGATGCTGATCCAGGCCGCCGCCGCGAAGCTGAACGTTCCGGCCGCCGAACTGACCACCGAGCCTGGCCAGGTGGTTCACGTCGCCAGCGGTCGCAGGCTGGCCTATGGCGAACTGGCCCAGGCCGCCGCCGCCATCGCCCCGCCCGATCCCAAGACCCTGACGCTGAAGGACCCCAAGGCCTTCCGCATCATCGGCAAGAGCCACGTCCAGACCGACACCGACGCCATCGTCACCGGCAAGCCGCTGTTCGGCATCGACGTGCGCCTGCCTGGGATGGTCTACGCGACCTTCCTCAAGGCCCCGACCTACGCCGCCAAGGTCGCCTCGGCCGATCTGGCCGCCGCCAAGGCGGTCAAGGGCGTGCGCGACGCCTTCGTGGTCGAGGGCGGGACGGCGCTGGACGGCCTGCTGCCCGGCGTCGCCGTGGTCGCCAACAGCTGGTGGGCCGCCCGCCGGGGTCGCAACGCGCTCGATGTCGCCTGGGCCGATCACCCGACCAGCGCCCAGAGCACAGCCTCCCTGGCCGCCAAGGCCGCCGAGTTCGCCAAGACTGGACCCCAGCGCGTGGCCCGCGCCGACGGCGACGTCGCCGCCGCCCTGAAGGGCGCGGCCAAGGTCGTCAGCGCGTCCTACGACTATCCCTTCATCGCCCACGCGCCGCTCGAGCCGCAGAACTGCACGGCGCGCGTCAAGGACGGCAAGGTCGAGATCTGGGCCCCGACCCAGAACCCCGAGCCCGGCCGCGCCCTGGTCGCCAAGACCCTGAACGTGCCGCCCGAGAACGTCACCATCCACCTGATCCGCTGCGGCGGCGGGTTCGGCCGGCGGCTGATCAACGACTACATGGTCGAGGCCGCCTTCATCGCCAGCAAGGTCGACGCCCCGGTCCAGCTGATCTGGACCCGCGAGGACGACATCCAGCACGACTTCTACCGTCCCGGCGGCTGGCACAACTTCACCGCCGGCCTCGACGCCAAGGGCGATGTCGTCGCCTGGCGCGACCACTTCGTCAGCTTCGGCGAAGGCGAGACCTTCGTGCGTTCGGGCGGCATGAACTCCACCCAGTTCCCGGCCGGCGCGGTGCCTAATTACCAGCACGAGGTCTCGGTGATGCCGCTGGGTATCCCGACCGGACCGCTGCGGGCGCCGGGCAACAACGCCTTCGGCTTCGTGATCCAGTCGTTCACCGACGAGGTGGCCCTGGCCGCCAAGACCGACCCGGTGGAATTCCGCCGCAAGCTCCTGGGCGAGCCGCGCCTGATCGGGCCGGAAGGCCAGAACGACAGCTTCCACACCGGCCGCATGCGCGGGGTGCTCGACCTCGTGGCCGAAAAGTCCGGCTGGGGCCGCAAGCCGCCCAAGGGCAGGGGACTCGGGGTCGCCTGCCACTTCAGCCACCTCGGCTATGTCGCCGTGGTCATGGAGGTCTCGGTCGCGAAGGGCGAGGTCAAGGTCGAGAAGGTGTGGGTGGCCGCCGACGTCGGCCGCCAGATCATCAATCCCACCGGCGCCGACCACCAGGTGCAGGGCTCGATCCTCGACGCCATCGGCAGCACGCTGCGCCAGAAGATCACCTTCGAGAACGGCGCGGCGGTGGAGAGCAACTTCGGCGACTTCCCGTTGCTGCGGATGAGCGAGACCCCGCCGATCGAGGTGCACTACCTGCTCAGCGACAACCGGCCCACGGGCCTGGGCGAACCCGTCCTGCCGCCGGCCCCGGCGGCGCTGTGCAACGCCATCTTCGCGGCCACCGGCAAGCGCATCCGCAGCCTGCCGGTCGGCGACCAGCTGGCCTGAGGCGACAGGCCCGCGACATAGCGTCCCAAGGCCATGCTTTGGCCTTGGGAGCGCTGGTTCTGAACGATGTTCTTAACCTTGTCGACCGATCCTCGAAGCCTGAATTCGGGGAGCGGACCATGGGCGAACACGTCGAGACGCTGGTGATCGGGGCAGGGCCCGCCGGGCTGTCGGCGGCTCACGCCCTGGCGCGCGCCGGCCGGACCGTGACGGTCCTCGAGGCCGAGGGCTGCGTCGGCGGCGCGGCGCGCACGCTTTCCTTCGAAGGCTTCCGCCTCGACGTCTCGGGACGTCGCCTGTCCTCGGCCGATCCGGCCATCCGCGCCTTCTGGACCGCGCTGCTGCCCGACGACCTTGAGATCGCTCCCGGCGCCATGCGCCTGGAAGGCGAGGGGCGCGCGCCCCGCGGTCAGCCCGGCGCGGCGCTGGGCGCCATGATCAGCGCCAAGCTGCGCCCCATCGCCAACTCCAAGACCCTGGGCGAGTGGCTGACCCGTCGCTTCGGCCGCCGCGTCGCCCGCCGTTTCAGCGTCTATGCCGAGAAGCTCTGGGCCCTGCGCCCGGAAGAGACCCCGGCCCAGCCGGCCTGCCCCAGCTTCCGTTCCGAGGCGGGCGTCAAGCCGCGTCAGGGAACCGGTCAGTTGTGGAAGGCCTGCGCCGAGGCGGTCGTCCAGGCCGGCGGCGAGATCCGCCTGGAGCGCCAGGTCGGCGGCCTGCGACGCGACCGGACCACCGGGGTCTGGACCGTGTCGGCTCAGACGCCCGACGGCGCCGAGGAGATCTTCACCGCCGACCAGGTGATCTCGACCATGCCCCTGCGGGAGCTGATGGGCGCCCTGACCCCCACGCCGATCAGCCTCTTCCACGCCTGCGAGCTGATGTATCGCGACCAGGTGACCGTGGCCTTCACCGCCGCGCCGGGCCGCCGTCGCGCGCCGGCCCTGGCCGAGATCCACGGCGCCTCGATCAAGGCCGCCCGCGCCCGGGCGCTGGAGGGCGACGCCCTGGCGCTCGACTACTACTGCTTCGAGGGCGACGCTCTCTGGACCGCCGACGACGAGACCCTGATCGCCCAGGCCTCGGCCGAGGCCCGTCGCCTGGGCCTGATCACCGCCGGCTCGGTGCGCGACGCCCAGGTGGTGCGCCAGCGCAAGGTTCACCCTATCCACGACGAAGCCTGCGACGAGCACCTGAAGATGATCGGCCTGGACCTGCGCCTGCACTTCGCCGGCCTGCACCTGGCCGGCCGCGCCGGCGCCCACGGCGACAGCGCCGAGGACCAGTCGATCCGCACCGGCCTCTCCGCCGCCGCCTCGGTCCTCAGCCGCGTGGTCGCCCCGAGCCGCATCGCGGCCTGACCCCCAAGATCCTCCCCCTGAAGGGGGAGATGGCCCGGAGGGCCGGAGGGGGACGTTTTCAGCTTTCGAGACGCTCTGCTCCTCCCCCGCAAGCGGGGGAGGGGGACCGCGAAGCGGTGGAGGGGGCGAGGCTGGGCTACCGAGCCGCAGCACACCCCCACTCCGTAAAATCCCCGCGAAAGCGGGGACCCAGGTGTTTTATCGTCGAGCGCCGTGGGTTTCAGAAAAAGCCTGGGTCCCCGCTTTCGCGGGGGTTGGGCGGATTTTTGGGCCGAACGGGGATAGACGCCCGTCCATCCACGGTGAGTTCGCCAAAGAACCGAACGCACTCAACGCTCTACAACTTTCTCACCCAAACTTATCAGACGCGCCGAAACCTCCCGCA
>CBINOL010000021.1:0-47748 GCA_966252285.1 uncultured Caulobacter sp. | reverse complement strand
TGATCACCCGCACCGCGATCTCGCCCCGGTTGGCGATCAGGATCTTGTTGAACATGCGGTCCGTCCCCTGGTCTGGATCTTCTAGATCCTCCCCCTGAAGGGGGAGGTGGCCCGGGAAAGCTGCCGCCAAGGCGGAACACCCCTCCCGTAAAATCCCCGCGAAAGCGGGGACCCAGGTGTTTTATCGTCGAGCGCCGCGCGTTTCAGAAAAAGCCTGGGTCCCCGCTTTCGCGGGGATTTTACGGTTATGGGATCAACGGCTTCACCGAGACCCCTAATCTTCACGCGCAGCCTCCCCTAGGCGTATCAGGCCAAGGCCGGTTTGCAACGCGGGCTGCTCGCGCTAAAAGCGTCGCAGGAACCATGACACCGGTTTCCAATAAGAACGACTAGGGAGTGAAGCGTAGTGAAATCGGCGCTCTTTCTGGCCTCGGCCTTCTCGGTTCTCGCCGCCGCCGGCGCGGCCCATGCGGCAGCCTCCGCCGAACCCGCCCTCCTCTTCCACGTTTCCGGCGACAAGGGCCTGAAGGCCGACTACGCGGCCGGCGACGCGATCCCCAACTTCGCCGACAAGGTGGCGGTGATCGCCAACGGCAAGGCCGGCCCCGCCCTCTCGGCCCAGGACGACGGCGTCCTGGCCTGGAACGCGCCGGGCAACATCCAGGCCCAGCGCGGCACGCTGTCGTTCTTCTGGCGCTCGGGCTATCCGGTCGGCGTCGCGCCCTTCGTGATCTTCCGCGTCGGCTACGCCGACCACACCAGCTGGGACATGGCGTTCCTGCGCATCGACTGGAACGGCCACGGCTTCGACGCCTTCGTCACCGACAACGGCCTGGCCCGCACCCGCGTCTCGTTCAAGCTGGACAAGCCGCCGACCGCCGACGCCTGGACCCACCTGGCCTTCACCTGGGACGAGCAGACCGGCGTGCAGCTGTTCGTCGACGGCAAGCCGGCAGCCAGGAAAGAGGCCAAGCGGGTCTACGACGCGGGCCTGGACCAATTCGGCATCGCCGGCCGGGTGATCGCCCCGCACCAGGTGCAGAGCCTCTACAACTTCCTGCGCGGCGGCGACCTGGACGAGATCCGCGTCTACGACCGCGCCCTGGACGCCGCGAGCGTCGCCGCCCTGGCCCGCAACGAGGCCGCCCCCGCCGCCGCGCCGGTGGCGACGCTGGAGGATCCGGCGACCCGCGCGGCCTGGCGCCTGCGCCACGGCTGGACGGGCGAGGCCCCGCCCCTGCTGACCGATCCGGCCACCCGCATCCGCAAGGTCGAGTTCACCGACGCCAAGGACATCAAGGAATGGATGTGGCGGGCCAACGACGGCATCCCCGAGACGACCTGGCCCGGCGTCTACAACCGCTCGCGCCTGGAAGGCCGCGACGACTATTTCCCGCTGCCGGACTGGAACACCTATGTCGAGGGCGGCAAGGCCCTGACGCTCGCCCTGCCCGACGAGCCGATCAGCCGCCTGGAGATCCAGGGCACGGCCTATGGCGATCTGACCTGGGCGGCGAAAGCCGGCGATAAGGCAACGAAGATCGGCGCCCGCCCCAAGGGCCTCTACCGCTCGGTGACCACCCTGGCCCAGCCGCTGAAGGGCGGCGTGCTGACCTTCACCAACACCGACCAGGAAACCCCGATCCAGGAGCTCTGGGCCTATGACGTCAGCGCCGGCAAGGAGCCGGAGGGCGTCTTCAAGATGAACTACACGGTCCGGGCCGACGTGGCGCCGGACTATCTGAACCTCTCCGACCTCAACGCCTATGTCGCCGGACGCTTCCCGGCCGGCGAGCGAGCGACGGTGGTGGCAACTCCCGACGCGGCCCCGCAGCGCAAGCGTCCGGCGGCGGACCTCACCGCCAAGGGCCTGCCGATCGTCCACGTGATGATCCCGTCGGGCTTCGGCGACGCGCCGGCCGCGCAAGCCCTGGCCCGCAACTGGGCCTATGGCTGGGAGAACGCCCGCGACGGCCTGGACGGGATTGCGCTGGACATCCCCGCCCTGCCCGGCGCGGCGGGCGCGGTCATTCCGCTGAACATCCAGGTCAAGGACCCGATCTGGCCAGGCCGCAACATGATCGACGTCTCGGTCTCGGTGAAGGCCGGCGAGGCCCGCACCCTGTGGCTGGACCTGCGCGACCGCATCCTGACGCCCGACAGCCTGTACCTGACCATCGCCGCCGACAGCGCCGAGTTCGGACCCAAGGCCCTGGACGGCGCCAAGGTGCGGCTGGTGTTCAAGGCCCGCGAGGAGGCCAAGGCCGAGCACGTGGCCGATCGCTTCAACCAGGTGAAGGACAACTGGGCCTTCCTGGTGGAGGAGCACACCACCTCCAAGCGCCAGGGCCTCTATCGCCGCCTCTATGCCGACATCTCCGACCTGCTGCGCGTGGATCCCGACCACAAGGAAGGCCGCGAGTACTGGGGCGACATAACCTATGGCAGCCAGGGCTGGCCGGCCTTCGAACAGCCCAAGGCGCCGGACGGCGTGCCGCTGTGGGCCTTCCGCCAGACGCAAGATCTCAAGCGGGTGGCCAAGTTCATCAACTGGTGGATCGACGAGCGCCAGGTTCCGTACGGCGACTTCGGCGGCGGCCTGTCGGACGACACCGACCTCCTGCAGCAGTGGCCGGGCCTGGCCCTGATGGGCGTCGATCCCGACAAGGTGAAGGGCTCGCTGAACCGGCTGACCGACGCGGTCTATCGCAACGGCATGTTCACGAACGGCCTGTCGACCATCGCCACCGACGAGCTGCACGCCTACGAGGAAGGCATCAACTCCAACAGCGAGGCGATGTATCTCGACTATGGCGACCCGCTGGCCGTCGAGCGGCTGTTCACGACGGTGAAGGCCCTGCCGGGGATCATCGACAAGAACCCGGCCGGCCACGTCCACTTCAACACCAACTGGTACAGCGGCTCGATCTCGTACCGCGAAGGTCCGTGGGAGTGGCAGAAGCCCTACTCGTTCGGCGTCGTGCACCCGGCGATCCTGATCGGCGACTACAACCGCGACCAGACGGCGCGTGACATCGTGCTGGGCCTGGCCGACGGCTATCTGGCGCACGCCAAGGCCGACGGCTCCTATCCCAACGAGATCAACTGGCGCACGGACGCCGAGCGCGGCGGCACGGTGCTGCAGGGCTCGGGCGCGGGCGGGCCGTTCCAGATCTTCTGGCAGGCCTGGCGCTGGACGGGCGACGCCAAATACCTGGCCCCGATCCAGTGGCGGATCGGCAAGAACGGGGTCAAGTCGCTGAACGACCTCAACGACAACGCCCTGTCGATGCTGAACCTCGGCGAGGCCAACAAGGACGCCATCGTCAAGTCGGCCGCCAAGGGCGGGGCCATGGAGCGCTTCGCCGCCTGGAGCCTGACCGGCGACAAGACCTGGCTCGAAAAGGCCTATGCCGACGAGATCCAGTGGGCCGACCAGCACATGTACATGCACACCGAAGGCCACTGGTGGTCTGACCGGGTGGAGATCCCGTCCGACGTGCTGCAGCGCTCGCGCCTGGGCGGCATCGCCAACAAGCGCGGCCAGATGACGCCGGGCCACATCGTCAGCTGGCGCTTCGAGAACGGCGCGAAAGGCGAGGACGTGGCGATCCTGGTCAGGGACGGGACGGCCAAGGGCTTCAAGGTCGTGGCCTACAACCTGTCGGACAAGCCGGTGACGGCGATCATGACCGGCTGGATGGTCGCGCCGGGCCAGTGGACGCTGACGCAAGGGCTCGACACCACGGGCGACGACGCCATCGACGGCGCGGGCGAAACCCGCCAAGTGGCCTTCGAGCGCACCAAGGGCGTGACCGTGATCCTGCCGCCGGGCCAGACCAGCATCATCGACATGGCCCTGGCGATACCGGGCGATGATCCCGCCCAGCGCGCCGACCTCGGCATCGGTCGCGGCGACGTGACGGTGAAGGGCTCGGCGATCACGGCCAAGGTGCACAGCCTGGGCGCCCAGGACGCCACGGCTTCGAAGCTGGAACTGGTCGATGCCTCGGGCAAGGTGCTGGCCAGCGCCTCGGTGCCGGCCTTGGCCGCGCCGAAGGACCTCACGCCCAAGGTCCACACCGCCCGCCTGAAGATCCCGGCCGGCGCCAAGCCGTCGGAACTGCGCCTGCGCATCGTCAGCGACCAGCCGCAGATCACCGCCCTCAACGACGAGGTGAAGCTGCCATGATCCGCAAGGTTCTTATCATCGCCGGCCTGCTGGCCCTGGCCTCGGGCGCGAACGCCGCCGAGCCCTACGGCCGCAACGTCACGCTGAAGGAGGCCAAGGCCGTGGCGGCCGCCACCGAGGCCGAAGCGGTCAAGGCCGGCGTGGCCGTGACCATCACGGTGGTCGAGCCGAACGGGCAGCCGGTGCTGGTCTGGAAGATGGACGGGGCCTCGTACTCGGCCCCGGACGTTTCGCGCCGCAAGGCCGAGACCGCCACCGCCTATCGCCGGCCGACCAAGGCGTTCCAGGACGCGGTCAAGGGCGGCAACCTCAACGCCATCTCCAACGGCGCCCTGGCCATCGAGGGCGGCGAGCTGCTGATGGTCGAGGGCCGGATCATCGGGGCGGTCGGGGTGGCCGGCGCCACGCCCGAGCAGGACGGCGTCCTGGCCCGGGCGGGCGCGGCGGCGGTGAAGTGAGTGAGTTCCTCGTCCTTCGACAAGCTCAGGATGAGGAACTCAAACCCGCCTCGGCAATCACCCTCATCCTGAGCCCGTCGAAGGACGAGGGTGACGCAGGGCCTCAGTCCTCGCCGAACTCGCGGGCGAACATCGCCACGTAGCCGTCGAGACGCTCCGAAGCTTCGGGCGCGATCAGGCGCGTGACCTCGGCCGAGAAGGTGACCGGGGCCGAGCCGGCGGCGGTGACGATCTTGCCGTCGACCACCGCGCGAGGGCTTTCGACATAAGCATCGGCGCCGGCGTAGCCGGGGGCCTGCTCGGCCAGCCAGTCCTTGCCGTTGGAGGTGTGGGCCTTGCCGGCCAAGAGGCCGGCCTTGGCCAGGGCGATGGTCGCGCCGCAGATGCCGGCGACGATCTTGCCGTCGGCATGGGCCTGGCGCAGCAGGCTGAACACCGCGTCGTTCTCGTACCCCTGCCAGGCCTCCGAGCCGATCAGCAGATAGGCGTCGGCGTCCGACAGCACCGGATCGTCGAAGCGATAGTCGGCGGCGGCCAGGATGCCGCCGATCGAGGTCTCTGGATCACCAGTGGGTGTGGCGATCTCGATCTGGACGCCGAAATACTCACGCAAGGACGCCAGCACGGGACCGGCTTCCCAGTCGGCCCAGCCCGGCTGGAGGAAGGCGACGGCGATCGTCATCAGCGCAGCTTCACGGCGGTGCCGGCGGCGGTGACCATCAGCATGCCGTTGTCGGCGCCGAGGGCCTCGTAGTCGAGATCCACGCCCACCACGGCGTCGGCGCCCTGGCGGCGGGCCTCGTCGATCATTTCCTGCAGTGCGATGTCGCGCGCCTCGCGCAGGGCCTTTTCGTAGCCGCCGGCGCGGCCGCCGATGATGTTGGTGATGCCGGCGAACAGGTCGCGGAAGATGTGCGCGCCGATGATCGCCTCGCCCGAGACGACGCCCAGGGTGGCCACGGTCTCGCGCTCGGCGACGTACGGAGTGGTCGAGGTGATCATGCGGTTCCCGTCCCTTGATGCGGCCTGCCCTACCGGCGGGCCGTGCGAGCCCCTAGATTGGCACGCATGACCCAAGCCGCCACCCTCTCTTCCACAGGTTTCGACCTGACCCCGCCCACCGAAGCCGAGCGCGAGCGCCTGGAAGGCGACCTGACCGCCGAGGAGGCCCGCGTCCTGCTGCATCACGGCACCGAGGCCCCGTTCTGCGGCGGGCTGCTGGGCGAGAAGAGCCCCGGCGTCTACGGTTGCCGGCTGTGCGGCCTGCCGCTGTTCAAGCACGAGACCAAGTTCGAAAGCGGCACCGGCTGGCCCAGCTTCTACGCCCCGTTCGACGAGGACCACGTCAAGGCCGTGCGCGACACCTCCTACGGCATGGTGCGTATCGAGACCCGCTGCGCCCGCTGCGACAGCCACCAGGGACACGTCTTCCCCGACGGCCCGGCGCCGACGCGGCTGCGCTACTGCATCAACTCGGTGTCGCTGCAGTTCGTGAAGGCCGGCGATCCCCTGCCCGACCCTCTGCACCGCGGTGACCGCCTACCGTAGGGCCGCCAGGCGCCCTTCTCCGGGGCACCAAAATGCAAGGCAAAGCTTTCCCCGGCGGAAGTTCGACCGTTGGTGGAAAAAATGGATTGCCCGGCACAACTATAAAGAGCACATTCGATCCGACGCCGCAGGTGCGGCGACTCGCTCGGGCGACGTCCCCTAGGCGTATGTCCGAACCGCCCGCGCACAACCTCCGGCAGGGTTGCAGCGCTCCATGGCGGACGCGTCGGGAGAAGGCCCCTTCCCCCCAGTCTTCTCCCGACGCGAACCCGTTTTCTCAGGAAGATGCGGCGGGCCCATAGGCGACATAGCCGCGCTCGACCATCCGGCGCAGCGCCTCGTAGGCGGCGGAAAGCTCGTCATAGGCCAGGCGCAAGGCCGCCAGCTTCTCCACCTCGGACGCATCGGGCGCACGGCCCGACTGGCCGATCGCCAGGGCGAAGGCGGCCCAGCGCGCGCGGGCCTGCGCGGTGCTGACGGCCAGCTTCTGGAAATGTCCGGCGTCCAGCCGCCCCAGGGCCTGGGCCATGATCTCGCGGTTGGAGAGAAAGGCGGTGTAGTCGATCTGCTCGAGATGGCCGCGCAGGCGCCGCTGTTCCTGGGGATCGATGTCCTGCGGCTCGAAATGGTCGCTGAAGCGACGCGTGCTGGACGTGACGGTAGACGACATGACGGCCTCCCTGACCGCATCGTTCTTGCCGCTGAGTCTGCGCCTCGCCCCTTAAGCGGTCGTTACCCGTCAATCGGGCGTCAGCAGGCCCTGCAACCCGACGATCATGGCGATGATCCCGAAGATCGCCAAGACCAGTCCCGCGCCCTGCGCGCCGCTGGCCGGCAGTTCGCCCGATCCGCCCAGCCTGCGGGCCACCGCGCCGGCTCGCAGGCGATCCCATAGCAAGAGGACGCCGACGGCGACGCCGACGATCTCGAAGTGGAAGACGTGCGGACCCGAGACCATGTGCACGATCAGGAAATAGCCGCCGCAGACCAGGGCCGCGATCCCGACGATCCAGCCGAACGGCGCCAGGCGCGCGGCGAAGCGTCCCAGGTCGTCGCCGGCCCTGGGCAGCAGAGTCAGCAGGCCGATCGCCAGCAGGAAGCCGCCGACGAGGTTGCAGAGATCGAGAACGAGTTCGAGCATGACCGTGGAATGCCGGCCGGGCCGCCGACGTTCCACGGCCGGGGCTTCAACGCTCGACGATGGTTTCGAAGCCGCCGAAGATCATGCGCTTTCCGTCGAAGGGCATGTTGTTCATGTACGGCTTGAGGCGCTCGTCCTCCATCACCTTGGCCATCACCTCGTCGCGCTTGGCCTTGCTGTCGTAGGTGATCCACGAGAACACGGTGATCTCGTCGTCCTTCAGCTGGACGGCGCGGGGGAACGAGGTGAGTTCGCCATAGGGCACGTCGTCGGCGATGGCCTCGACATAGGACAGCGCGCCAAGCTCCATCCAGATCGAGCCCGCCAGGGTCGCCATCTCCTTGTAGGCCTCGACATTGGCCTTGGGCACGGCGAGCACGAAACCGTCGACATAGGTCATGGGATCCTCCCTTGGATCGTTGTTGCGCCCCTTAGGACGTTTCAACGCGGCGGGAGCCGACAGGGACGCGAGAAAAAGTTCAGCGCTCGCCGATCATCTCCAGCACGCGGTCCAGCGCCCTGGCGTGGCCTTGCGGGTTATTGGGCGGATCATCGGGGGGAAAGACCGGCAGCGGAACCTGGGGCGCGATCCCCCGCCCCTCCACCACCTGGCCGCCGGCGTCGCGATGCACCTCGGCCGGCAAGGCGAAGCGCCAGCCGTTCGGCAGCGGCTTCTGCAGCTGGTCCGACAGCGCCCCACGCGTGGTCTCGCCCGCCTGGCGCACATTGGGCAGGACGCGCATCGACAGCGTGAAGGTCTCGCCGGCGCTGACCGTGACCTGGCTGGTCAGCAGCCAGACGGGGCCGAGATAGCGCGGCCGGTCGGAGGGCGTGACGAACAGGGGCTGGGCTGCGCCGTCGCCGCCGACCGCGACCTTCGACCCGACCTCGCGCCGGCGGTCGGCGAAGCGGGCGGCGATCCGGCGGGCGATGACGTCATAGCCGCCGCGATTGTCGCTGACGTCGACGATCACCGCCTTGGCGCCCGCGAAAGCGGTGATGGCCTCATCCAACGTGGCGTCGAGCAAGGCCGTGTCGTCGTCGCCGGCCCTGGGATCGAAGCCGCCCATGCCGGTCAGGGCCAGATAGCCGACCTCGCCCTTGCGACCCCACAGGATCCGACCTCCGGCCGCTTCGCGCGCGCCCAGCGGCGCGGCCAGCACCTGCGCCCGCCAGGCTCGCGCCCAGGCCGCCTCGCCGCCCGGCGCGGCCTTGGCCCGCAGCAGCACGGCCGCCTCGCCCAGTCGTCGGGTGCGCATCTGGCCGTCGACCAGGCCGTCGAGCTCCACATGGGCGTCGTCGATGCCGCGCAGCAGCACGGCCAGCGCCTTCCACAGCGCCGCATCGTCCGGCGCGTCGGCCAGAGCGGCCAAGGCCGCGGCTCGCCGGGCGGCCCAGTCGAGGCCGCGCTCCCTGGAGAGCGGATAACAGGCTTCGAAGGTGTCGGCGACGGCGTTCAGGGTCCGCTGCGGCGTCCACGGACGAGACGCGGAACAGGCCGCCGGCAAGGCCTTCAGCCGATCGAAGCGATAGACCGTGCCGCCGGCTTCCCCGGCCGTCTCGATCGCGGCGCCGACTGGCCGCCACAGCTTCAGCACGCCGTCAGGATCGCCCTGCGGCCTCGGATCACGCCAGCAGTCGTCGCCGGCCAGGTGATAGAGGCTGGGGCCGGAAGCATCGAACCGCACGACCCAGCCGTAGCCGCGAGATTTCCAGGCGCCGACAAGCGTGCTGGCTTCAGCGTGTGCAATCCGCCAACTCTGATCCGTGGTGGATGTTGGGGGCCCCGAAACGGCTAGCGCCAAGAGCAAAGATAACGGCATGCATCCAATCTGGAACGCATTGGGCGTCGCCGCCAGCAAGAGTAATCAGGTCACGCCATAAGGGTCCGGTCCATCGGCTACCGGACCCGGTCGAGTTCGCCTGTGGCTCACAATTTTCAACCCAATTATTGAGCCATATGCGTCGACCACGCTTATGGGTTCAGGCGACCATCAAAGAGGTGTGCATATGACACGCCCTTTCACCGCCTTTGTGGGCGGCGAGGAGATAACGCTCCACGCCGCCCGTAGTGCCCTAAATCACTCCGTCTTCAGGTAGATCTCCGACCCCTGCTCGCGGAACTTCTCGCTCATTTCGGCCATGCCCAGTTCGGCCGTGTTCGGCGCCTGAGCGGCGGCGAAGTCGCGGACTTCCTGGCTGATCTTCATCGAGCAGAACTTCGGGCCGCACATCGAGCAGAAGTGCGCGGTCTTGTGCGCCTCCTTGGGCAGGGTCTCGTCGTGGAAGGCCTGGGCGGTCTCGGGATCGAGGCCGAGGTTGAACTGGTCTTCCCAGCGGAACTCGAACCGCGCGCGGCTGATGGCGTCGTCGCGCATCGAGGCGCCCGGGTGGCCCTTGGCCAAGTCAGCAGCGTGGGCGGCCAGCTTGTAGGTGACCACCCCGACCTTGACGTCGTTGCGGTCGGGCAGGCCCAGGTGCTCCTTGGGCGTGACGTAGCAGAGCATCGCCGTGCCGAACCAGCCGATCATGGCCGCCCCGATCGCCGAGGTGATGTGGTCGTAGCCAGGGGCGATGTCGGTGGTCAACGGACCGAGGGTGTAGAAGGGGGCCTCGTGGCAGTGCTTGAGCTGCTCTTCCATGTTGGCCTTGATCTTGTGCATGGCCACGTGGCCCGGCCCTTCGATCATCACCTGCACGCCGTGCTTCCAGGCCACCTTGGTCAGTTCGCCCAGGGTGCGCAGTTCGGAGAACTGGGCCTCGTCGTTGGCGTCGGCGGTCGAGCCCGGACGCAGGCCGTCGCCCAGCGAGAACGACACGTCGTAGGCGCGCATGATCTCGCAGATCTCGTCGAAGCGCTCGTAGAGGAAGTTCTCCTTGTGGTGGGCCAGGCACCACTTGGCCATGATCGAGCCGCCGCGCGAGACGATGCCGGTGACGCGCTTGGCGGTCATCGGCACGAACGGGAGGCGCACCCCGGCGTGGATCGTGAAGTAGTCGACGCCCTGCTCGGCCTGCTCGATCAGGGTGTCGCGGAAGACTTCCCAGTTCAGGTCCTCGGCGACGCCGCCGACCTTCTCCAGCGCCTGGTAGATCGGCACCGTGCCGATCGGGACGGCGCTGTTGCGGATGATCCAGTCGCGGATGTTGTGGATATTGCGGCCGGTCGACAGGTCCATGACGGTGTCGGCGCCCCAGCGGGTGGCCCAGACCATCTTGTCGACTTCCTCGGCCACGGTGCCGAGCACGGCCGAGTTGCCGATGTTGGCGTTGATCTTGACCAGGAAGTTGCGGCCGATCGCCATCGGCTCCAGCTCGCCGTGGTTGATGTTGGCCGGGATGATGGCGCGGCCGCGGGCCACTTCCTGGCGCACGAACTCGGGCGTCACGAAGTCGGGGATCGAGGCGCCGAAGTCCTCGCCGTCGCGCACGCAGGGACGGGTCTGCTCGCGGCGCAGGTTCTCGCGGATGGCGACATATTCCATCTCGGCGGTGATGATGCCGGCCCGGGCGTATTCCAGCTGGGTGACCAGCTTGCCTTGCGTGCCGCGGAAGATCTTGCGGCCGTTGTCGGGGAACTGCGGGGCCAGGTGCTTGCCCTGGGCGAAGCCGTTGTCCTCGGGCTTCACCTCGCGCGGGTTGGCCACCACCTCGACGTCGCCGCGGGCGACGACCCAGGCGTCGCGGGCGCGGTCCAGGCCCTTGGCGATGTCGATCGTGGCGTTCGGGTCGGTGTAGGGACCGGACGGGTCATAGATCGTCACCGGCGGCTCGTTGGCCGACGGATGGACGGCCACCTCGCGGAACGGCACGCGGATGTCGGGGAAGATCTCGCCGGCCTGGTAGACCTTGCGCGATCCCGGCACGGGGCCGGTGGCGACGTTGTCGGTCGCTGGAACGATGGGGGTTTGAGCGTTCATGTTGCGGGCTCCTCAAGCACTGAAGAGACCCGGACGTGTCGAGCTAAGTCGGTTGTACGGCCTGGACTGTACGCTCCCAGGCCGCGTTCCCTCCCTTCGCCGGCATGACCCGGATCAGGTTCGACGGGTCAGGGCTCAAGCCCAATCTCAGCCGCGACAGCGACCCCCCGGTGAACAGGGCGGACACTAGGAGGATTGACGCGCGGGTCAAGAGCCCGTGGCGCGACCTGGGTGACAGGAATTTCACTGGACCGTCTGTGGCCCGACCGTCGATCAGAGAACGCCATTCTTTCGGAGACCCGCCTTGATCCGCCGCCTGATCCTGCCCGCGCTCTGCGCCCTCCTCGCCACGCCCGTGCTGGCCCAGGAGACCTATCCGAGGAAGATCCCGTCTTCCGGCGGCGAGGTGATCATCCCCAACGCCCAGCACCAGAAGGCCTATGACGAGATCAGGTACGCCCCTGCTCGGCGGGTGGGCGACACGCTCTACGTCTCGGGCGTGATCGTCGGCCGCGCCCCCGGCGAGGGCACGGACGCCGAGGCGTTCAAGACCCAGGTCCGGCGGGCTTTCAAGGCGCTGGACGCCACGCTGAAGGCCGCCGGCGCCAGCTTCGACGACGTGGCGATGATCAACAGCTTCCACGTCTGGGAAGGCCCCGACCAGCCGGCCCCGCGCTGGGAGCAGATCGCCTTGATCAACGCCGTGAAGAGCGAGTTCATCACGGGCCCCAGCCCCGCCTGGACGGCCGTGGGGACCTCGGGCTTGCTGGCGCCCGGCGGCATCGTCGAGATCCAGGTCATCGCCCACGTTCCGCGCAGGTAGAGACGCTGGTTCTCAAGGCGCCGTCCCCTTAGCCTGACCGTGACTGGGGGAATCATGAACGACCGCTTTTCGATCAAGGGCATGTTCGCCGCCTTGGGGCGCATGCTGAAGGCCCACGGGCTCGGCGTTCTGGCGATCGCCGTGGTGTTCGCCCTGGCGCGCGCTGTGCTCGACCTGGCCGTCGACCGTCTGCCGGGGCTCGACGATGCTCCCGTCGCCTACGCCGTCGCGGCCGACGCGACGAGCTCGCTGATCCGGCTTGCGCTGGGATCGCTGGTCGGCGGCGCGCTCCTGCATCTTGTTCTGGCGCAGCGGTCGGTGTCGTCGGCGGCCGGCGCGGCTCTGTCGAGCTTTCCGGCGATCTACCTCATGGCCGTGTTCATCAGCCTGCCGGCCATTGTCTCGACGGGTCTGGCGACGATGACCCGGGCGCCGGACGCCACGCTGAAGGACATGGCGATGAACGGCTTCAAGCTGAGCCTGGCGGCCGAGGCCGTCGGACTGGCGATCTACGCCTTCATAGGTCCCGCCGCCGCCATCGCCGTCACCGAGACCAGATCGCCGCGCCAGGCCCTTGGGCGCGCCCTGCAACTGACCAAGGGCCGCCGAGGGCTGCTGTTCCTGATCCAGCTGGGCCTGGCCCTGTTCATCATCATGCTCTACGCCCTCCGGGCCATGCTGCCCGCGCTGATGATGAAACCGGTAGGGTTCCACCCCGCGATCACCTCGACCATGCACGCCCTCACGGGCTTGCTGTCATGGCTGGTGCTGGCGGCGATCTACCAGGAACTGCGGCGGACCCGGCCGCGCGACGCGGCCGCCTGATCCCTAGAGGTCGT
This sequence comes from uncultured Caulobacter sp., assembly GCA_966252285.1. Classification (GTDB taxonomy): domain Bacteria; phylum Pseudomonadota; class Alphaproteobacteria; order Caulobacterales; family Caulobacteraceae; genus Caulobacter. The sequence goes on along the minus strand of CBINOL010000021.1, from coordinate 34,827 downwards.
CCGTGGCGAAGGTGTCGCAGGCGGCGGGCCTGCCGGCGTCGTAGCCCTTGCCGAACCAGCGCATGCGCTGCTCGCTGGTGCCGTGGGTGAAGCTGTCGGGCATCACCCGCCCCTGCGCCTTGGACTGGATGGCGTCGTCGCCGACAGCGGCCGCCGCGCCCAGGCCGTCCTCGATGTCGGCGCGGGTGATGCGGATGTTGGAGACCTCAGGCGCGTGGCGGGCCCAGACCCCCGCATAGCAGTCGGCCTGCAGCTCCAGCCGCACCGAGCCGCTCTCGGCGCCGCGACGGCCCAGGCGGTCGGCCTGGCGGGTGGCGCCCAGCTGGTTCTGGATGTGGTGGCCGATCTCGTGGCTGATCACATAGGCGCGGGCGAACTCGCCCTTGGCCCCGAAGCGGCTCTCCAGCTCGTTCCAGAAGCTGAGGTCGAGATAGACCTTGCGGTCGGCCGGGCAATAGAACGGACCCATCGCCGATTGGCCAAGGCCGCAGCCGGTGCCGGTCTGGTCGTCATAGAGCACGACCGAGGTCGGCGGGACGTAGCGGCCGCCCGAACGGGCGAAGATCGGGCCCCAGACGTCGGTGTTGGAGGTCTCGATGACGTCGACGAACCGGCCGCCCTCGTCCTGCACCGAGCCGCGCCGGCCTTCCTGCTGCTGAGCCGCCGGCGCCTGCACGCCCTCCACGGCGTTCAGCGTGGTCTGCGGATCGACGCCGAACACGAAATAGCCCACCGCCGCCAGCACCAGGGCGCCGATGCCGCCGCCGGCCGCCGCCACGGGTCCGAGGCCGCGCCGGTCCTCGATGTTGCCGGACTGCCGGCCGCCTTCCCATTCCATGCGCGCAAGACCCTCTAGCGTTCCGAAGCGGGCTTGATGGCCCGCAGCACCTCATTGCTCCGCGCCAGCCGCGCGTCGGTCAAGCGGTCCAGTTCGTCCAGCCGCAGCGACAGCCCCGCCGACGGATCGCCCCGCTCGGGCAGGACCTCCGCCGGCGGCGGCCGGTAGGGCTGGCCGGCGCTCGCGCCCTGCGCCTGCAGCGAGCGCAGGGTCTGGGCCGCTGCCGCGCGGTCGCGGGCGGCCTGGACCTGCCGGGCCTGCGCCATCTGCTCCTGGCGCAAGGTCTCGATCTCCATCCGGGCGGCCGCGCGCTCCTGGGCCAGGCGCGCGTCGGCCAGGCCAGCATCCGTCTGGGCGCTCGCCGCGCTCGCCGCCAGCGCCAGACCCGTCGCGACCGCTCCCGCCAACAACAGCTTCATGCCACGCCTCCGTCGCCGCCCCGCGCGCCGGAAAGGCGCGGCCTCAGCGGCTCTTGAACGAGAAACGCGCCAGCTCTTCCTTCGGCGCCGTCCATTTCGGATCAAGCTCGGCCGCGCGCTGGAAGTCGTAATAGGCCGCCTTGACGTCGCCGAGGTTCTCGTGGGCCAGGGCGCGGTTGTAGTAGGCGCGCTCGGGCTGCCTGACGCCCAGGGCCAGGCCCCGGTCGATCTCGCTCAGCCCCTCGGCGAAGCGATCCTCGGCCACCAGGGCCGCGCCTCGGTTGACATAGACCTCGCCGAGCTTCGGCTCGATGCGGCCGGCCTCATCGAAGTCGGCCCGCGCCTCGACATAGGCCTGCCGGCGCAGCTGGATCACGCCGCGATTGACCAGGGTGCGGGCCCGGTCGCCCATCGACAGGGTCTCGACCTCCAGCGCCGAGGTGCACAGCCGCATGGTGTCGTCGTCGTAGCGTCCCCGGATCACGGCCTCGGAGCAGTCCTTGGCGATGCCTCCGCCGATGATCAGCACGGAACCCGCCGCGTTCGCGGCCGGGGGCAGCATCGCCAGCACGGCGACGCCGAGGATCCAGCCGCGCAGCATTCTCGCGCCGGAGCGAGCGATGCGCGGCGGCGGCCGAGACTTGAGGATCTTGGCTTTCATGCGTTTTCTCCCAACGTCCGCCCGGCCTTCCGACGGGCCCGCGGGGATGGGGAAAACCAAGCCGCGGGTACGCGGGGACAGGCTTTTTGCGCCCAGCGACGTCGAGGCCGCCAGGCGAGCGCCAGCATAGCACCGTTTCACGCCCAACGCCTCGCCGAAACGCTTTGCCAGCCGCTCCCGCGCGGCCTATCTCCAGGCGTCCGGATCGGAGTTCCCGCATGCACCTGGCCCGCTTTCCCCGCGCCCGCTTCGCCCACCTGCCGACGCCGCTGGAGCCCCTGCCCCGCCTGGGCGCGGAACTGGGGATCGACCTCTGGGTCAAGCGCGACGACTGCACGGGCCTGGCCGGCGGCGGCAACAAGACCCGCAAGCTGGAGTTCCTGCTCGGCGAGGCCCTGGCCCTGGGCGCCGACACCCTGGTGACGCAAGGGGCCGTGCAGTCCAACCACGTACGCCAGACCATCGCCGCCGGCGCCCGCTACGGTCTTTCGACCGAGGTGATCCTCGAGGAACGCACGGGCTCGAAGGCCGGCGACTACATGGGCAACGGCAATGTGCTGCTCGACCGGCTGATGGGCGCTTCGATCCGCTTCGTGCCCGCCGGGACCGACATGAACGAGGAGCTGGAGGCCACCGCCGAGCTCGTCCGCCGGCGCGGCGGCAAGCCCTATGTGATCCCCGGCGGCGGCTCCAACACGGTGGGCGCCCTGGGCTATGTCGACTGCGCCCGTGAGCTGGTGGTGCAGGCCGACGGCCTTGATCTGAAGATCGACCGCCTGGTCACCGCCACCGGCAGCGCCGGCACCCATGCGGGCCTGGTCGCCGGCTTCGCGGCGCTGTCGGTCGACATCCCCATCCTTGGCTTCGGCGTGCGCGCCCCCAAGGCCAAGCAGGAAGAGAACGTCTTCAACCTGGCCGTCGCCACCGCCGAGACGATCGGCGCGGCCGGCCGGGTGCGCCGCGAGGCCGTCGTGGCCGACTGCGACTATGTGGGCGAAGGCTACGGCCTGGTCGATCAGGGCGTAATCGACGCCCTGGCGCTGGCGGCGCGCACCGAGGGCCTGCTGCTGGACCCGGTCTATTCGGGCAAGGCGATGAAGGGCCTGATCGACCAGGCCCGCAAGGGCACGTTCAAGAACGAGCGGGTGGTGTTCCTGCACACCGGCGGCGCCCAGGGGCTGTTCGGCTACCAGTCGGTGCTGGAGCCGGCGCTGGGCTAGGAGATAGACCCGATGAGCAAGGTCCTCGGCGTGCTGGGCGGCATGGGTCCGGCTGCCACCCTCGACTTCCTGGCCAAGCTGCAGGCGGCGACCCCTGTGGTGCGCGAGCAGGACCACATCCGGGTGCTGGTCGACATCAATCCCAAGATCCCTGACCGCAACACCGACGGCGACGCGGCCGGCCCCGTGCTGGCGGCCATGGCCGCGGGCCTGCGCGACGCGGGGGCCGAGGTTCTGGCCATCGCCTGCAACACCGCCCACGCCTTCGCCGAGCAGGTGAAGTCCAGCGGCCTGCCGCTGATCGACCTGCCGGAAACGGCGGTGGAGGCCGCCCGCATCGGCGGCGCGACCCGCATCGGCGTGCTGGGCACGGCCGGCGGGCTTTCGATCTATCGCGACCGGCTGGCCCACCTGGGGCTGGAGGCCGTGACGCTGGGCGACCACGAACAGGTCGAGTTCATGGCCCTGCTCTACCGCATCAAGCGCGGCGATCTGTCGGCGGCCTCGCGCCAGACCATGGCGGCGCTGGCCCACCGGCTGGTGGGACTGGGCGCGCAGGCCGTGGTGGCGGGCTGCACCGAAGTGCCGCTGGTCATGGGCCAGGACGACCTGACCGTGCCGTTCGTCGATGCGACGGACGCGCTGGCGCGGCGGTGTGTTGAGGTTTGCCGGTAAAATGCTCCCCCTGAAGGGGGAGCTGTCGCGGAGCGACTGAGGGGGAAGGGACTGCCAGCGTTGGGACGCCCCAGCCTCATCAGACATTTCCCCCTCCGGCCCTCCGGGCCACCTCCCCCTTCGGGGGGAGGATCTGAGGCGCCAGATGCTTCCCCTAGATCGTAGCCACCATCGCCGCGATGACGGCCGTGGTCACGGCGGCATCGCAGCCGGCTTCGGTCGCGGCTTGGGCGGCTCTGCGGGACTTGGCGGCCTTGGCCTCGCGCTTGGCCTGGCCGTCCTGCATGGCGGCGGCCCATTTGGACTTCGGCGGCGGCTTGGGAAGCGGCATCGGTCTCTCCTTGGTTGAGCCAAGGAGGCCACGCCGCCCGGCGAGCGTCCAGTTACAACCGCGTCACCCGCCGAAGATCCGCCGCAGCCAGCGCGGAATGCCGCCAAGGTCCTGTTCCAGCTCGCGCTCCAGCCCCTCTTCCTCCGAAGGCGGCTGCACGCGCGGGATCGGGGCGCGGTCGCGGGCGATCAGGCCCGCTTTCAGGCCCTGGCCGACGAAGTCGCGCCAGATCTGGGCCGGCAGGCCGCCGCCGGTGACGCCGTTCATCGGCGAATGATCGTCGTTGCCGACCCACACCCCCACCACCAGGTCGCCGGTGAAGCCGACGAAGACGGCGTCGCGGTGCTCCTGGGTGGTGCCGGTCTTGCCGTAGGTCAGCTGGCCCGTGCGGGCCGCGCGGCCGGTGCCCTCCTCGACCACCGCGCCGAGCAGTTCGTAGAGCGCCGCGCGCTGGGCGGTGTCGAGCTGGCGGCTGGGCGTAGCAGCCTCGCCGTCCTTGCGCGGGCGGCCATAGGGCGCGACCGGCATGTGGCCCGAGGCGACGGCGGCGTAGGCGGAGGTCAGCTCCAGCAGGGTGGTTTCGGCCGCGCCCAGCGACAGGCTGGCGTCGGTCGCCTTGAGCGGTGAGGTGATCCCAAGATCGCGGGCGGCCTGCACCACCGCCTCGCCGCCGGCCGTCTGCCAGATGCGGGCGGCGATGATGTTGTTGGACTGGGCGAAGGCGTCGCGCAGGGTCAGGTCGCTGCCCGCGCCGCCCTCGTAGTTCCTCGGCGTCCAGCCGTTGATGGTCACCGGATCGCCGACCACCCGCATGTCGGGATGGGCGCCGTCGCGCAGGGCGGCCAGATAGACGAACAGCTTGAAGGCGCTGCCCGGCTGGCGCTTGGCCTGGACCGCGCGGTTGAACTGGCTCTTGGCGTAGGAGCGGCCGCCGACCATGGCCACCACCTTGCCGTCGGGACGCATGGCGACCAGCGCCGCCTGTCCGGCCTTCAGCCGGGTTCCAGACCGGGCCAGGGCGTTGTTGACCGCCTGCTCGGCGCGGCGCTGCAGGCGGCCGTCCAGCGTCGTGGGCACACGGACCTCGCCATAGCGGGCGGTCTCGAAGGCGTCGGCGATCTGGGGCGAGACCCAATCGGCGAAGTAGCCGCCGACCGGCAGGCTGGCGCGGGTGGCCCGGGCGCGGGCGCCGCGGGCGCTGGCGGCCTGCTCGGGAGTGATGAACTTGACCTCGACCATGTCGGCCAGCACCCGGTCGGCGCGGGCGGCGGCGGCCTTGGGATTGTCGACGGGGTCCAGGCGGCTGGGCGCATTGACCATGCCGGCCAGGATCGCGGCCTGGCCCAGGGTCAGCTTCTCGGGCGCGCGGCCGAAATAGTGCCGCGAGGCCGCGCCCAGGCCATAGACCCCGTCGCCAAAATAGATGCTCGACAGATAGCGGGCGAGGATCTCGTCCTTCGAAAGGCGCAGCTCCAGCCACACGGCGATCACCGCCTCCTGCGCCTTGCGGCGAAGGGTGCGCTCGTTGCTGAGGAAGGCGTTCTTGGCCAGCTGCTGGGTGATGGTGCTGGCGCCTTCGCGGGCCCTGCCGGCCTTGATGTTGACCGCCGCCGCCCGGCCCATGCCCCAGAGATCCAGGCCGAAGTGGCGGCGGAAGCGCCGGTCCTCGATGGCGATGAAGGCGTCGGGCACGTACTTGGGCAGTTCGGAGACGACGACGGGCGCTTCCTTGTAGGCCCCGCGTCGGGCGAAGGGCTTGCCCTGGGCGTCCAGCAGCACGACGGCCGGGCTGTCCAGCGGCTCCAGCGATCGCGACAGCGGCAGGCTGACGCCGATCCAGACGAAGGCGGCCAGCAGGACGGCGAAGATCAGGCCGAAGAAGCCCATCCAGCGCGGATGGCGACGGACGAAGGGGACTGTTCCACGGGCTCTCGCGGCGACGAAAGCGGCCACGGCCAGCGCGCCATGCCGCGCCTTCACCGTCCAGGATCGCCAGTCGAAATCGGCCACTCGGCCCCCGTTTCCTGTTTCAGCCCTCGCCTGAATGGCAAGAACTTGCGGCAGGAAAGCGTCACAGCAGGATAGAGGTTGCCCAGCCCGGCGAGTGGCCCTCGTCCTTCGACAAGCTCAGGATGAGGACCATTGATCGGCCCAGGACAGTCAAAAAACCTCATCCTGAGCCTGTCGAAGGACGAGGTTTTCGTCTCAGGCGGGGGCCGCCGATCCCCCCCTCAAGCCTGCAGCGCCATGAAGGCGTCCACCCGGTCGAGCGCCGCCAGCGGAGCGTGCAGGGTGCAGACCAGGCCCTCGGGGCGGTAGTCGAGCTCGACCTCTCCGTCCAGTTCGCTGGCCAGGGCCAGCTCGATGATCCGCGAGCCGAAGCCGCGCCGCGAGGGGCGCGCCACCGGCGGGCCGCCGCGCTCGGTCCAGGTGACCAGGAGGCGCGCGCCGGGCTGCGAGGTCCAGCGCACCTCGACCTCGCCGCCGGGCGCCGACAGCGCGCCGTACTTCAGGGCGTTGATGGCCAGTTCGTGGAAGGCCAGGGCCATGACCACCGCCGGCTTGGGCGAGACCATCAGGTCGGGTCCGTCGACCCGCACTTCGTGGTCGGCGTTGCGATAGGGGCGCAGCGAGCCCTCGACGATCTGGCGCAGGCTGGCGGCGGCCCAGTTCTCGTCGGTCAGCACGTTGTGGGTGGCGGCGATGGCCATCAGCCGGCCCTCGAAGGCCCGCCGCACGGCCGGATCGACGCCGGCGTTGCGCAGCGACTGGGCCGCGATCGACTGGACGATGGCCAGGGTGTTCTTGACCCGGTGATTGAGCTCGTTGACCAGCAGCTGACGGTGGCGCTCGGCCAGCATGGCGGCGGTGACGTCGCGCGAGGCGGCCAGCACCCGCACCACCCTGCCCCCCTCGTCCAGCACCGGCGAGACCGTGGTGTCCCACCAGCGGACATTGCCCTTGGCGGTCGGACACAGGGCGCGGAACGACGAGGAGCCGCCGGCCAGGGCCTTGTTGAGGGCGTCCTCGACGGCGGGGCGGCTTTCGGGGGGCCACATGTCGGGCCAGTAGCGGTCGCGGTTGCGGCCTTCGAAATCGTCGATCTCGAACAGCTCGCGACCGCGCACGTTCATGTATTCGATCAGGCCGGCGCGGCTGATGACGCGGATGCAGTCCTGGCTGGCTTCCAGCACGCTGTGGAAATAGGCGCCGGCGCTGGCCAGCACGCCATCGTCCATGAGCTTCTGCCCCATGCCCCCTCCGTCGCTCGGCTCCAGGCGGAGCCGAAGTTGCGCGAGGCCGCGACGGTCGTCAGGAACGCGTGGCGCCGCGCCGCCTCAGCAGGCGCCGGCGGGCGCGTCCTCGGCGCAGGCTTCCATCAGTCCGACCATGGCGGCGGTGATCCGCGAGGTCTGGGCCATGCGGCGAAGGGCTTCGCGGGCGTGGGCGCTGTCGGCGATCTCGGCCTGACGCTCCAGCCGTTCGGCTTCCTTGAGATGATCGTTTTGGCTCGGCATGGTTTGATTCTTTACTGCGAATGAACGTCGTTCTCCATGCGACCGCGCGACGCAGGCCGAAGGGATTTGTTAACGCTCTCAGCCGGTTAGGTGCGACAGCACATATGAAAACACCCCCGGGTCATAGGACCCGGGGGTGTCGTCCTGTTCCCCAACAGGACGGCGTCGCCCGCTGCCATCCGGCGCGGCGGCGTCGCCTCATGAACCGATGGTGGTCATTTGTTGGATATCGCCTCCTGAGACAACGCGGCGGCCTGTCGCACACGTCTCAGGGGAAATTCCACGCCGTCTCGCCAACAGGGCGCTTGCCAAGTATGACACCGGTGGACATTGTGTCATCCAAACGCGCGCCGGGCCAACGGCGGCAAGGATTCGAGGCTTTGCGCCTCGACGGGGAAGGAAACCAAGGCGCAGCTTGGAAACAGGCTTCGCGACCAGCCTCCGGACCCTGCCGCCTGCGTCCCCGCGTCGCGCCCGCCCGCTCTGGAGTTATCGCGTCGATGCCGCTCAGCCCCCTCTCCCGCCGCCGCCTGCTGGCGACCTCCGCGGCCGCCTTCGCCGCCGCCGCGGGCCTGGCGCCCTTCAAGGCCCTGGCGGCCGAGGCGCCGAGCAAGGAAGCGGCGCTGGCGACGATGAAGCGGGCCACCACCTTCATGGTCGAGAAGGTCGCCTACCAGGGCGGCTATGTCTGGAGCTACCTGCCCGACTTCTCGCGCCGCTGGGGCGAGATGGAGGCCTATCCGACGATGATCTGGGTGCAGCCGCCCGGCACGGCGACCATGGGCCACCTGTTCCTCGACGCCTATCACGCCACCGGCGACGAATATTACTACGAGGCCGCCAAGCAGGTGGCCGGCGCCCTGATCAAGATCCAGCACCCGGCCGGCGGCTGGAACTATCTGGGCGACCTGGCCGGCGAGCAGTCGATCAAGAAGTGGTACGACACCATCGGCAAGAACGGCTGGCGGCTCGAGGAATTCCAGCACTACTACGGCAACGCCACCTTCGACGACGCCGGCACGGCCGAAAGCTCGCAGTTCCTGCTGCGGCTCTATGTCGAGAAGAAGGATGCGGCCTTCAAGCCGGCCCTGGACAAGGCCATCCAGTTCGTCCTCGACAGCCAGTACCCGGTCGGCGGCTGGCCCCAGCGCTTCCCGCTGAAGGACGAGTTCCACCATCACGGCCGTCCCGACTACACCGGCTACATCACCTTCAACGACGACGTGGCCGGCGAGAACATCGAGTTCCTGATCATGGTCTGGCAGGCGCTGGGCGACCCGCGCGTGCTGCCGGCGGTGAAGAAGGCCATGGACTGTTTCGTGGCCTGCCAGCAGCCGCTGCCCCAGGCCGGCTGGGGCCTGCAGCACAAGGTCTCCGACCTCAAGCCGTCGGGCGCGCGCACCTACGAGCCCGAGGCTTTCGCCACCCACACCACGGCCGCCAATATCACCGCCTGCATGGGCTTCTACGAGCTGACGGGCGATCCGAAGTACCTGGCGCGCCTCGGCGAGGCCCTCGACTGGCTGGAGACCACCCGGCTGCCGGTCGAATACCAGAAGGGCCGCCAGTTCCCGACCTTCGTCGAGATCGGCACGAACAAGCCCCTGTTCGTGCACCGCACCGGCAGCAACGTCGTCAACGGCCGCTACTATGTCGACGGCAACCCCGAGAACACGGTGGCGCACTATTCCTCGTTCCGGGGCGTCAACATCCCCGCCCTGCGCAAGCGGCTGGAGACGCTGAAGGCCACCCCGCCCGAGATCGCCAGCAAGGCCTCGCCGCTGAAGGGCGGCCGCCAGGCGCTGCCGAAGTACTACACCCTGAAGGATGTCTCGGTCTCCGACCTGAACGTCGGCGCCCTGAAGGGCGATGCGACCGCCGGCGCGCCCGACAAGGCCGCGGGCCTGATCGCCGCGCTGAACGAGGCCGGCTGGTGGCCGACCGAACTGAAGGCGACCAGCAACCCCTATATCGGCGACGGCTCGCCCACCCCGGCCCCAGGCGACTTCAGCCGCACCCACGTGGGCGACGCGAGCGACACCTCGCCCTACGTGACCGACAAGCCGAAGATCGGGATCTCGACCGGCAGCTACATCGAGAACATGGTGACGCTGCTGAAGTACGTCGGGGCGGCCTGAGCAACTGGGGCCCTCTCCCCTTGCGGGAGAGGGTGGCCCGCGAAGCCGGTCGGGTGAGGGGTCGACAGACCTCGAAACTGTGTACGGCGGTCAGATCGGGCGGAAGTTTCTCGTGTTTGAGAGACCCCTCATCCGTCGGCCTTCGGCCGCCACCTTCTCCCGCAAGGGGAGAAGGATCAAAGCATCGCCAGCGGCAGCGTCCCGCGGTCCAGCACCTTGCCGTGGAACTCGCGCAGGGTTCCGCCCCACGCGCGGCGCAGGCGCGCCAGTTCCAGCCAGTAGATCCCCTGCCCGGCCGCGGCGCCCGGGGCGACGGCGGCGCGTTCGACCTCCTGGGCGAAGGGCGCGAAGATCACCGGCGATCCCTGCACCTCGGCCAGGAAGGCCATGGCCCGCTCGGGCGTCCAGCCGTCCAGGTGGATGCCGATGTCCATGCGGGCCCGGGCGGCGCGGAACAGGATCCAGTAGAGCCCCCCGATCTCTGCCAAAGGCTCGCCGTCGAAGGCGCCCGTCTCCCAGGCCAGGTGCTCGGCATAGACGGCCCAGCCCTCCATGGCCGCCGGACAGGCCACCCGCGAGCGATAGGGGTGCGCGCCCGACAGCTCCTCCTTGGGAATCTGCAGCATGTGACCGGGCAGCACCTCGTGGTGCACCACGGCCGGCAGGCTCCAGCTGGGCCGGTCGCGAATGCGCTTGAGGTCCACATAGTAGGCGCCGGGCTTCTTCCCATCCGCCGACGGCAGATCGCGATAGCCTTGACGCCCCGTCGCCTCGTCGGCGGGCGACATGCGCCGCACCGAAACCGCGTCGACCGCGCCGGGCAGGTTTCCGAAGGCCTGGGGCAGGCGTGCGCGGGCCTTGGCCAGCCACGGGGCCATGTCGGCGATGGCGCGATCGCGGCCGGCGTCGTCGTCCGTGTAGAGGTAGCGCTCGTCGGCCATCAGCGCCCGCAGGCGCTCGCCCACTCCGCCCTGTGTCAGCCCTTGCGCCTTCAGCAGCGCGTCGGCGCGGGCGTGCAGAGCCTTGATGGCGTCGTCCAGCAGGCGACGGGCCTGCGCGGGGGCCATAGACGCGCCCAGCTGGGTCTTCAGCATGGCGGCGTAATAGGCCTCGCGGTCCTTGAAGCGGACGCCGGCGGCGGTTCCGGCGCGGGGCTCCAGGGCCAGCAGGGCCTCGCGCTGGCCGTTCAGCGCGCCGCCCACCGACGGCGAGGACTTCGACCGCGCCTCGACCAGGGCCTTGTCCAGGCGGTCGATCAGGAAGGCCGGCGGGACGACGCCGGCGGCGGCGTCCTTGCGGATGCGGTCGGTCTCGGCCCGGATGCGCGCGACCATCGCCGGCGCCGCGTCGCCCCAGGCCTCCGAGGCCTTCTGCCAGGCGCCCGAGCGGGTGGTGACGACATAGGGCCCGGCCGCGCCCGCGCCGAACGGAAAGCGGCGCACCAGCTCGGCTTCGGCCGTCGTGGCGATGCGCACGGCGTCGTAGTCGAGGCGAGCCTTGGGCGAGAGGGTCAGAGGATCGAACGCCGAAAGGGCCTTCAGCCTGTCGGCGGCGGTTGCGCCCTTGGCGAAGCCGTCGAGCAGGGTCTTCAGCGCCGCATCACCATCCTGCGCCCAGGCCGGACCGGCGGCCAGGCTCGCGCCGGCCAGCAGCATCATCGCGCGACGATCGATCATCCGGCCGCCTCCCTCTTGTCTCGTTACCCCCTGTCGTAGCGGGAACGACACCGGTGTCTAGAGGGCGTGGTCCTCCGCTTCGACCAAGGCCAGCAGGCCGGGGAAGCGGGCCTCGATCTCGTCGCGGCGCAGTTGGGCGGCCCGGCTGTTGCCACGGTCGACCTGGCGGATCAGGCCCGCCTCGCGCAGCACCCGGAAGTGGTGGGTCAGAGAGGCCTTGCTGACCGGCAGGCCGAAGGAGACGCAGGTGCGCTCGGTCAGCGGCTCGGCGCGCACCAGTTCGGCGATCACGCGGCGGCGCAGCGGGTCGGCCAGCGCGGCCAGCAAGGCGCCCAGCTGCATCTCGTCGGGTTCGGGGTGGCCTTCGGCGTCGGGCATCGGACATCCATCACAAAGGTAAGGATTGAACCATACCTTCGAAGAGTTTTAGGTAAGGGCATATTCTTACCTGCGAGATCCGACATGTCCAACACCCCCTTCGGCCCGCCCATGCCCGATGCCGACGAAACCGGCCCCTACGCCCTGGTCGGCACGGCCCGCGCCCGTCCCGGCATGGCCGACCAGCTGGAAGAGCGTCTGGTGTCGCTGGTCGCGCCGACGCGCCAGGAAGCCGGCTGCGTGGCCTATCACGTGCATCGCGACCGAGCCGACCGCGACCTCTTCGTCTTCTACGAGGCCTGGAGCGACCGCGCCGCCCTGCTGAAGCACTTCGACGAGCCCTACATCCTCGGCTTCCTGGCCGACCGCGCCGATTACCTGGACGGCGACCTCGACGTGCGCTGGCTGCGGATGAGCATCCCCCTAACCTGACGGCGGGCTGCTGGGTGCATCCGCGCGCAATACATTCATAGATTGCAAAACTCGCGAATTCTCCCGAAGGTGCCTGCGGCGCCTTCGGGGGGCGACCATCATGTCACGCGGCGCCGGCGCATCCGTTCCTGCACGGGCGGCGCGGCCGCTGTCCCCCAAAGCGCCACCTCGTCTTCGAGGACGCCGCTCGCGCCCGAAAGACCCAGTAGCCAGTCAGCGTCCGCATCCAGCCATCGCGCGCGGTCCATGTCGGCCGCCGCTTTCCCACGGAGGTACGACCCGATGACCTTGACCACCCGCCGCTCCCTGATCGCCTGCGCGGTCGCCCTGGCCGCCGTCGCGGCCTCGCCCGCCGCCGGCCTCGCCCAGCCGATCACCCCGCGCGTCTCCGAGGCCGAGGTCATCGCCGCGACCGAGGCCTGGGGCAAAGGCCTGGTGTCGATCTCGGTCGCCTACGACGGCAACGAGAACAACTTCGAGAAGGCCAAGGCCGTCGCCAGCGACTTCATCGACAAGGCCTACGGCTATCAACTGGGTCCTGTGCTGTTCAAGCCGACCCTGACCCGCCACCCGCAGACCTTCCGCACGACCAAGGTCGGCGCCATGGCCTATTTCGTCGGTCACGACAAAGCCTATCCCTATGACGACGGGTTCGCCCTGCTGCCGTGGCGCAGCGTGACCTACAAGCCGGTCGGCATCCAGATCAACGGCGCGGTGGCCAGCACCATGGGCCGGCTGGAACTGCGCGACGCCGAGGGCAACGCGACCGTGGTCGACAAGACCTGGGTGTTCAAGAAAGACGAGCGCGGCGCGCTGCGGATCATCGTCCACCACTCCTCGCTGCCGTTCGTGGGCTACTAGGGTCGACGGCGGGCTCGGCTCGCCCGGGCCCGCCACACCAGGACGTGACAACGCTGTCAGATATCGCCTAGGGTCTCGCCGGGGCGCGAAAAGACGCCCATCTGTTTCGCGTCCCGGAGGAAGCCCTTGCCGCACCGTTCGATGCTCGCCCTGCTGGCGGCGACCGCCCTGGCCGCCCTCGCCTCGCCCAGCCTCGCGGCAGAGCCGATCGCGCCGATCCGCCTGAACCAGGTCGGCGTGCTGGAGAGCGCGGGCAAGCTGGCTGTGCTGCCGGAGACCTCGACGACGCCGCTGGCCTGGACGCTGGAAGACAAGGACGGCCGGGTCGTCGCCAAGGGCCAGACCCGCGTGGTCGGCCCCGACGCGGCGTCGGGCGAAAGCCTGCACCAGATCGATTTCTCGGCCGCCCCGGCCGGCTATGGCTATCGGCTGAAAGTGGGCCAGCGGGCCAGCCGGCCGTTCGCGATCGACGCCCATCCCTATGCCCGGCTCAAGCGCGACGCCCTGGCCTTCTTCTACCAGAACCGCAGCGGGATCGCGATCGAGGCCAAGAATGGCGACGATCCCAAGCTGGCGCGTCCCGCCGCCCACGCGCCGGACCGCGCCACCTGCTTCAACGGCCAGGACCAGCGCGGCCAGGTCTGGGCCGGCTGCGGCTACGAGCTGAACGCCAGCAAGGGCTGGTACGACGCCGGCGACCACGGCAAGTACGTGGTCAATGGCGGCATCGCGGTGTGGACGCTCGTGAACTATCACGAGCGCCTGACCGCCCGGGGCAAGACGCCCGACTTCGCCGACGGCGCCCAGCGCATCCCCGAGGCCGGCAACGGCGTCTCCGACCTGCTGGACGAAGCCCGCTGGGAGCTGGAGTTCCTGCTGCGCATGCAGGTTCCGCCCGGAACAAGCATGGCCCTGCCGATCGGCAAGCAGGGCCAGGGGCAGCTGGCGCTCACCGATGTCGACGCCTCGGGCATGGCCCACCAGAAGCTGACCGACGCCTATTGGACCGGCGTGCCCACCGCGCCGCACGAGGACCCGGCCCCGCGCTACCTTTTCCATCCAACCACCGGCGCGACCCTCAACCTGGCCGCCGTCGCCGCCCAGTGCGCGCGGGTGTGGAAGGACGTCGACCCGGCCTTCTCGGCCCGCTGCCTGAAGGTGGCCCGGGCCGCCTTCGACGCGGCGCGGCGCAATCCCGAGATCTACGCCCACAGCCAGTTCAACGGCGGGGGCGGCTATGGCGACGGCGAGCTTTCGGACGAGCTGGTCTGGGCCGCGGCCGAGCTGTGGGCGACCACCGGCGACGCGGCCTATGGCGACGTCGTGCAGGCCTCGCCCTACATGCCGGCCGCCGGCAAGCCGGCCGAGGCGCCCGGCTGGGGCTCGACCTCGACGCTGGGGGTGATCTCGCTGGCCCTGTCGGACAAGGTTCTCGGGTCGGTGCGCGAGGCCGCCCGCGCGGGCGTGGTCGCCGCCGCCGACAGGTACGCCGCCGAGGACCTGCAGGCCGGCTATCGCCTGCCGGATTCAGGGACGCGATACGTCTGGGGCTCGAACGGCGTGGTCATGAACCGCGCCATGGTGCTGGGCCTGGCCTATGACTTCACCGGCAAGGCCGCCTATCGCCAGGCCGCCGCCGACGCCATGGACTATGTGCTGGGCCGCAACCCGCTGGACCAGTCCTATGTGACGGGCTGGGGCGCGCGGCCGATGAAGCATCCGCACCACCGCTTCTGGGTCGGCAAGGGCAAGTACCCCGCCCCGCCGCCCGGCGTGATCTCCGGCGGGCCCAACAACACCGCCTTCAGCGACGAGGTCGCCAAGACGATGGAAGGCAAGTGCGCGGCCCAGACCTGCTGGACCGACAGCATCGACGCCTTCACCCAGAACGAGGTGGCGGTGAACTGGAACGCGCCGTTCTTCTGGGTGGCGGCGTTCCTGGACGAGGCTCCTTAAGCCGCCGGCTCCAGTTCCGCCTGTTCGGCGCAGGAGCAGATCCGGGCGTTGAGCAGGTGGACGCCGGCCAAGGCAAGGCCGCCCAGGCTGGTGAGGGCGGCTTCGGCCCACTCGTTCATCGGCACGAATGCGCCGGCCGCCATCAGCGACAGGCCGGCGGCCGCCAGGGCCACCATGCCGGGGCGCCGCCAGTTGCCCGAGCGCGCCAGGGCGAAGACCGAGATCGGCGCGGCCATGGCCAGGAACAGCGGGTGCAGCCACTCGGCGTGAGACAGGTTCGCGGCCAGCGGCAACAGGGCGGCCATGGCCGGCAAGGCCAGGCAGTGCACCAGGCACAGGCTCGAAAGGCCGATCGCAGCGCCGTCGAGACCCCGTTGCAGGTGGTTGTGGCGAGCCATGGGGTACTCCGGGTGCGAACGGTCGAGGCGACTTAAATGTTATTACGTAACACTAGGTCAAGAGCGAGGCGGCGAATTTTGTCCATAGCGACGTTACGCCTCGCCCCGACTTGCACCTTCTGAACGACGCGATCGTTCAAGCCCCGAAGCGGCCCCATCGGCGAGTCTCGCCGCCACGCAACACCGCTGGAGGCCGCCATGTCGGACGCCCGTTTCACCCGCGCCAACGGCGCGCCCGTCCATGACAACGTCAACATCGAGACCGCCGGGCCGCGCGGTCCGGCCCTGCTGCAGGATATCTGGCTGCTGGAGAAGCTGGCCCATTTCGACCGCGAGGTGATCCCCGAGCGGCGCATGCACGCCAAGGGTTCCGGCGCCTACGGGACCTTCACGGTGACCAGCGACATCACCCGCTTCACCAAGGCCAGGCTGTTCTCGGAAGTGGGCAAGGAAACGCCGGTGTTCCTGCGCTTCTCGACCGTGGCCGGCGAACGCGGGGCGGCCGACGCCGAGCGCGACATCCGCGGCTTCGCGGTGAAGTTCTACACCGAGGACGGCAACTGGGACCTGGTGGGCAACAACACCCCGGTGTTCTTCTTCCGCGACCCGCTGCGCTTCCCCGACCTCAACCACGCGGTCAAGCGCGACCCGCGCACGGGCATGCGCAGCGCCCAGAACAACTGGGACTTCTGGACCCTGCTGCCCGAGGCCCTGCATCAGGTGACGATCGTGATGAGCGAGCGCGGCCTGCCGCGCGGCTATCGCCACATGCACGGCTTCGGCAGCCACACCTTCAGCTTCATCGACGCGGCCAACGAGCGGGTGTGGGTGAAATTCCACTTCCGCAGCCAACAGCCGATCGAGAACCTGACCGACGGCGAGGCCGAGGTGCTGGTCGGCAAGGACCGTGAAAGCAGCCAGCGCGACCTGTTCGAGGCCATCGAGCGCGGCGAGTTCCCGCGCTGGACCCTCTACGTGCAGATCATGACCGACGCGCAAGCCAAGGCTTTCCGCTTCAACCCGTTCGACCTGACCAAGATCTGGCCCAAGGGCGAGTTTCCGCTCATCGAGGCCGGCGTGCTGGAGCTGAACCGCAATCCGCAGAACGTCTTCGCCGAGGTCGAGCAGGCCGCCTTCACGCCGGCCAACATCGTGCCGGGGATCGGCTTCTCGCCCGACAAGATGCTGCAGGCGCGCCTCTTCTCGTACGGCGACGCCCAGCGCTACCGCCTGGGGGTGAACCACGTGCACATCCCGGTGAACGCGCCCAAGTGCCCCTATCACAGCTACCACCGCGACGGGGCGATGCGGGTCGACGGCAATCTCGGCGCCACCCCGACCTACTGGCCCAACAGCCGCGGCGAATGGATCGACCACCCGCACATGGCCGAGCCGCCGCTGGCCATCGAGGGCGCGGCCGCCCACTGGGACCACCGCGTCGACGACGACCACTACCAGCAGCCGGGCGACCTGTTCCGGCTGATGGACGCCGGCCAGAAGCAGGCCCTGTTCGACAACACCGCCCGCTCGCTGGGCGGCGCCAGCGCCGACATCCAGCAGCGCCACATCGCCAACTGCGCCAAGGCCGACCCGGCCTACGGCGCGGGCGTGGCCGAGGCCCTCTCGCGCCTGGCCCCGCCCCAGGTCGCGGCGGCCGAGTAGCGCCCAAGAAAAAACCCCGGCGGCCTTTCGGTCGCCGGGGTTCTTCAATTCCACGCCGCGAAGGACGATCAGTCCTTGGCGCGTTCCTGATAGCTGTTGTCTTCCGTCAGGATGATCACGCGGGTGCCCACGGTGATGTAGGGCGGCACGGTGGTCTTGACGCCGTTGCTGAGCACGGCCGGCTTGTACGACGACGAAGCGGTCTGGCCCTTCACCGACGGTTCGGTCTCGACGATCTCGAGGACCACGGTGCGCGGCAGTTCGATGGCGATCGGCACGTCGTTGTGGGTCGACAGCTGGACCGTCATGTTCTCCTGCAGGTACGGCGCGGCGTCGCCGATCACTTCCTCGGTGGCCACGAGCTGGTCGTAGCTTTCCGGGTTCATGAAGTGGAAGCCCTCGCCGTCCTGGTACAGGAAGGTGTGGTTACGCTGGTCGACGAAGGCGCGCTCGACCTGCTCGGTGGTGCGGTAGCGCTCCGAAACCTTCACGCCGTCGCTGATGCGGCGCATGTTGAGCTGGGTCACCGGGGTGCCCTTGCCCGGGTGGATGTTGTCGACGGTCAGGACGACATAGAGCTTGCCTTCCATGTCGACGACGGCGCCCTTGCGGAGCGAGCTGGCGGCTACCTTCACGTGAGAGTCCTCGAAGATCGGGCGACGGCGCACATAGGCGCGCGCTTATATTGCAGATGAATCCGTGTGCCCCTCTATAGCGAACGGGGCTAGATCGCCAGCCCTTCCGTCGTTTCGAGCCGCCGAGAGCCAAAGTGTCAGCCCCCTCTCCTTCTCCCTGGTGGAGCCCCGGCAAGCACCAGGACCGTCGTCCGTTCCTGCTGGCCCGCAATCGGATCACGGCCGCGGTGCGGAGCTGGTTCGCGGCCCGCGACTTCCTGGAGATCGACGCGGCCTGCCTGCAGGTCTCGCCCGGCAACGAGGCGCACCTGCACGCCTTCTCGACGGAAGCGATCAGCCTGACGGGCCAGCGCGCGCCGTTGCACCTGCACACCTCGCCCGAGTTCGCCTGCAAGAAGCTGCTAGCCGCGGGCGAGCAGCGGATCTTCAGCCTGGGCAAGGTGTGGCGCAATCGCGAGCGCGGACCGCTGCACCATCCGGAATTCACCATGCTGGAGTGGTACCGGGTCGGCGAGCCCTACGAGACCCTGATGGACGACTGCGCAGCGCTGATGGCGCTGGCGGCGCAGACGGCGGGGACGACGCGGTTCAGCTTCCGGGGCCTGGACTGCGATCCCTTCGCCGCGCCCGAGCGGCTGACGGTGGCCGACGCCTTCATGCGCCACGCCGGCGTCGACCTGCTTGCCAGCCTCGGCGAGGGCGGAGCGACCGATCGCGACGCCCTGGCGGCCTCGGCCACGGCGGCGGGGATCCGGGTCTCGGCCGACGACACCTGGGCCGACGTCTTCAGCCGGGTGATCGTCGAGAAGGTCGAGCCCAATCTCGGCAGCGGCCGCCCCACGGTGCTGTGCGAATATCCCACGGCGGAAGCCGCCCTGGCCCGGCCCAAGCCGTCGGACCCGCGCGTCGCCGAGCGCTTCGAGCTCTATGCCTGCGGGGTGGAGCTGGCCAACGCCTTCGGCGAGCTGACCGACGCGGCCGAGCAGCGCCGCCGCTTCATCGCCGAGATGGACGAGAAGCAGCGGGTCTATGGCGAGCGCTATCCCATCGACGAGGACTTCCTGGCGGCGCTGGAGCACATGCCGGCCTCGGCGGGCTCGGCCCTGGGCTTCGACCGCCTGGCGCTGCTGGCCACGGGCGCGCGGCGCATCGACGAGGTGCTGTGGGTTCCGGTGGCGGAGGTCTGAGAACCTCCCCCGACTCCCGTCGACAGATCGTCGTTCTCCTGCGCTAGTTTCCCCAAAGGAAACATGTCCAGGGAGGACGCCATGAAGATCGTCACCAGCCTGAGCTTCCAGGGCGATTGCCGCCAGGCCTTCGAGTTCTACGCCCAGGTGCTGGGCGGCAAGGTCACCGCCGCCTTTCCGTTCGGCGAAGGCCCCGCCGACATGCCGGTCGATGCGAAATACAAGGACTGGTTGATGCACGCCTGGCTCGACGTCGGCGACCAGTCGCTGATGGGCGCCGACATGCCGCCCGAGTTCGCCCCCAACATCGACAAGCCCAAGAACGGCTTCGACGTCACCTTCCATACCGAAGACGCCGCCGAGGCCAGGCGGGTGTTCGACGCCCTGTCCGAAGGCGGCAAGGTCGGCATGCCGTTCGCGCCCACCTTCTGGTCGCCCGGCTACGGCAGCCTGACCGACAGGTTCGGCATTCCGTGGATGGTCAACACCATCCCCGGCGCGGACTGGTCGCCGGGCGCGTAAGGTCGGCGCCCCTGAAATTCGTCATCCCGGAAAGCCCGAAGGGCTTATCCGGGACCTAGGGGACTGGGCTCGGTCAAGGGTTCACCTCCCGGCGGCGGCGGGCGACGCGTTACGGCGGCCCCTGGGTCCCGGCTCTCCGCGCTACGCGCTCCGGCCGGGATGACGAACGTGAGAATTCACGCCTCCCGCCCCACCTCGGCCAGCAGCCAGTCGCGCACCTTCAGGATCCGCGCAAGCCGGGGCGCATCGGCGCGCCAGACGACGTGGTGGCCGGTCTCGACCTCGACCTCGCCGGCGAAGGGCCGCACCAGCCGGCCGTCGCGCAGGTCGCGTTCGGACAGGCCTTCGCGGGCCAGGGCGACGCCGATGCCTTGCGCGGCGGCGTCGAGCATCACCGAGGTGTCGTCGAAGGCGATGCCGGTGATCATCTCCGGCGGCTCCAGGCCCATGCCCCGGAACCACACGGCCCAGTGCACGCCGGTGTGACGCAGCAGCGGCACGGTCAGGAGGTCGGCCGGACCGCTCATCGGATGTCTTTCGAGAAAGCCCGGCGAGCAGACCGGAAACAGCCGCTCGCCCAGCAGCGGGATCGACTCCAGCCCCTCCCAGGGTCCACGCCCGAAGCGCAGGGCGATGTCGACGCCGTCGGTGCGCAGGTCGGCCTTGCGGTCCTCGATGCGCAACTGCAGGTCGGCCTCGCCGGTGTCGGCGGCCAGGCGGGCCAGGCGCGTGACCAGCCAGCGGCTGGCGAAGGCCGAGGTGGCGCTGACCACCAGCGGCCCCGCCAGGGTCTGGCGCGCGGTCTGCACCCCGGCCTTGAGGATGGCCAACGCCTCGGCGACGTGCTCGGCCAGCCGCCGGGCGGTTGGCGTGGGGACCATGTCGTTGCCCTCGCGCCGGAACAGCACCGCGCCCAGCTCCTCCTCCAGCTTGCGGATCTGCTGGCTGACCGCGCCGTGGGTGACATGCAGTTCGTCGGCCGCGCGGCTGTAGCCGCGATGGCGATAGGCCGCCTCCAGGGCGACCAGGGAGCCGAAGGGCGGAAGCCGCACGCGCGCCTCACTTGTTAGCCAGGCTCACAGCTTGGCGCAGAAGGCATCGTTCGTAAAGCAGGCCTGGATTTGAGATTGTCTCTCTGCGGCCGCCCTTCTCCACCACCGCATCTAACAGGATCAAGACGATGAAACTGCTGCTCGTCGGCGGCGCCCTGGCGCTCGCCCTGATGGGCGCGCTCGGCCGCGCCCCCTCCTCGCCCTTCAGCCCCGAGCCCTGGCCCGGCAGCGTGCCGATCCACAGCCCGCGGTGAGGCGCGCCCACCCCCAGATTTGCCAACCACGCCCGTTCGGCGCATATCCCGCAGCGATCATGATCGCCGCCAAGAAGACCCTTCGCAGCGCCAGCGCGCTGGCCGACGCCGGACTCGTCGCCGCCGACCGCCTGCCGGCGCTGGAGCGCGTGGCCGCCCAGTACGCGGTGGCCATCACGCCCGACATGGCGCAGCTGATCGACGAGGCCGATCCGTTCGACCCGATCGCCCGTCAGTTCGTGCCTACCGACGCCGAGCTGACGACCCTGCCCGCCGAGTCCGAAGACCCGATCGGCGACTTCGCCCACAGCCCGGTCGAGGGGATCGTCCACCGCTATCCCGACCGCGTGCTGCTGAAGCCCACCCACACCTGCGCGGTCTATTGCCGGTTCTGCTTCCGGCGCGAGATGGTCGGGCCCGAGGGCCTCAAGACCCTGTCGCCCGACGAACTGGACGCGGCCTTCGCCTATGTCGCCGCCCGCCCGCAGATCTGGGAGGTGATCGTCACCGGCGGCGACCCCTTCGTGCTGTCGCCGCGCCGCATCGCCGACCTGATGGACCGGCTGGAGGCGATCGAGCACGTCAAGGTCGTGCGCTTTCACACCCGCATCCCGTCCGTGGATCCGGAGGCCGTGACGCCCGAACTGGTCGCGGCGCTCAAGCGGGGCTCCAAGGCCGTCTATGTCGCCCTGCACGCCAACCACGCCCGCGAGCTGACCCCCGCCGCCCGCGCCGCCTGCGCGCGCCTGGTCGACGCGGGCGTGCCGATGATCGGCCAGACCGTGCTGCTGAAGGGCGTCAACGACGATCCGGAGAGCCTGGGCGCGCTGATGCGGGCGCTCGTCGAGACGCGGATCAAGCCCTACTACCTGCACCAGGGGGATCTCGCCCCCGGCACCAGCCACCTGCGCACCAGCGTCGAGGAAGGCCAGGCGCTGATGAAGGCCATCCGCGGCCGCTATTCGGGCCTGTGCCAGCCGACCTATGTGCTCGACATCCCCGACGGCCACGGCAAGGTTCCGATCGGCCCCAACTATCTCGACGACGGCGCGGTGGAAGACCCGCGCGGCCAGACCCACGCCTATCCCCCGAAAGCCGACTGATCCCATGGCCTGGACCCGCACCTACGACGAGGCCGAGCCTCAGCGCGTCAACAAGTGGCTGGCCCAGAGCGGCGTGTGCTCGCGCCGCGAGGCCGAGGCCCTGATCGGCCAGGGCCTGGTGACCATCGACGGCGAGGTGGTGGAAGACGCCGGCCGCAAGATCCTGCCCGGCCAGACCCTGGTGCTGAACGACGGCGCGACCGCCAAGCTCGGCGCGGCGATGACGGTGATGATCCACAAGCCGGTCGGCATCGTCTCGTCCCAGCCGGAAGGCGAGCAGATCCCGGCCGTGCGCCTGCTGACCAAGGCCGCCCAGTTCGGCCAGCCCGGCCCCGTGCCCGGCCGCGACAGCAAGCTGGCTCCCGTCGGGCGCCTGGACATGGACTCCCGGGGTCTCCTGATCCTGTCGGAGGACGGTGTGGTGGCCAAGGCCGTCATCGGCCCGGAATCGACGCTGGAAAAGGAATACCGCGTCCGGGTGCGGGGCGAACTGACCCGCGAGAAGATCGACTGGCTGCGCCACGGCCTTGAACTCGACGGCCGCAAGCTCAAGCGCGCCGTCGTCGACCGCCTGGGCCAGGAGACCCTGCGCTTCGTGCTGACCGAGGGCCGCAACCGCCAGATCCGCCGCATGTGCGATCTCGTCGAACTGGACGTCATCGACCTTTTCCGCCACCGCGTCGGCCCGATCGAACTGGGCGACCTGCCCGAAGGCCGCTGGCGCCCGCTGACCGCGGCCGAGCGCGAGGCGCTGATCCGGGGGTAGCTCCCCCTTCCCCGCCCGTCATTCCCGCCCTCGTGCCGGGAAGCTCTGGTTCCGCTCGCACGTGAAGCGCAAGCGGCGTGCTTGGCACGCCGCCCCATTCGTCCTTGCGGCTGACAGAGGGGTTCCCGCCACAAGGGCGGGAATGACGAGAGTTGGGGGTAGGCGCGAACGCCACCGCCCAACTCCCGCCACGGCGTGTTGCAAGTTCGCCGAAAGCCGTTTCAAAGCCGCAACATCGTCGCGACGTGACGTTGTTAGCCAGTCGATCCCAATACACTGGAGATCGACATGAAAGTCGTCGTCACCGCGCTCGCCCTTGGCGCCCTCGCCCTGTCCACCCCGGTCCTGGCTCAGGGCCACGACCGCCACGATGCGCCCGCCCCGCGCCACGAGCAGGCCAAGCCGGGCAAGGAAAGCAAGCAAGCCCGCCACGTGCGCGCCTGCAAGGCCAAGTACCGCTCCTACGACGTCAAGCGCGACGCGTACCGCGGCCAGGGCGGCCGATGGATCAAATGCCGTCTCTAGCAGTTTAGCTTGAGCGTCGGGTCGCCAAGGTCGGCGACCCGACTTTTCGTGCATCGCTTAAGCTTCCGCCGGGGTCCTCCAGGGACGACGGCGTTTTCGACCATCTTCGCCGCCGCACCGTCCGCGCCCAGAGGCCGTCCATGACCGATCCCCGCCCGTCCCTCGCCGTCCGCAAGCCCAGCCGCCGGGCGCGGATCATCGGCGGCGCCGTCGCCCTGGCCGCCCTGGCCGGCGTCGGCGTCCTGGCCTGGACCCTGCTGCAGGGCGGCGGCGGTCCCGGCGGCGACATGGGTCCGGGCGGCCCCGGCGGTCCCGGCGGCCCTCCGGGCGGCGGCGGCCGTCGCGGCGGTCCGGCCAGCACCGTGGCGGTGGCCACGGCGGCCAAGGCCGACCTGCCGGTGGTGATCGAGGCGCTGGGCACGGTGACCCCGGCCGCGACCGTGACCGTCAAGCCGCAGGTTTCGGGCGTCATCACCCAGGTGCTGTTCCGCGAGGGCCAGATGGTCCAGGCCGGCCAGACCCTGGTCCAGATCGACCAGCGGCAATTCCAGATGGCGCTGATGGAGGCGCAGGGGAATCTCACTCGCGACGAGGCCCAGTTGGCCGTCGCCCGCCTGACCCTCAAGCGCTACCAGACCCTGCTGGAGCAGGACTCCATCGCCCGCCAGGAGGTCGACACCCAGGCCGCCACCGTCAAGCAGCTGGAAGGCACGGTGATGAGCGACCGCGCCGCGGTCGGCACGGCCCGCCTGAACGTCGGCTTCTCGCGCATCACCGCGCCGGTCAGCGGCCGCGTGGGCCTGCGCGTGGTGGACGTCGGCAACTATGTCGCCTCGGGCGACGCCAGCGGGGTTGCGGTGATCACCACCCTGTCGCCGATCGACGTCGAGTTCACCGTCCCGCAGGACGACGTGCCGCGCATCTCGCAGCGCGTCTTCGGCGGCGCGACCCTGCCGGTGACGGTGCTGGACCGCACGCGCACCAACACCCTGGACCAGGGCACGTTCTCGACGCTGGACAACCTGGTGGACACCGGCACCGGCACGGTGAAGGGCAAGGCCCGCTTCCCCAACAGCGGCGGCAAGCTGTTCCCCAGCCAGTTCGTCAATGTCCGCATCCAGCTCGACACCCTCAAGGACGCCGTGGTCGTGCCGGCCACCGCCGTGCGCCAGGGTTCGGACGGCGCTTTCGTCTGGAAGCTCAAGAGCGACCAGACCGTCACCAAGACCAAGGTGACCGCCGGCCAGTCGACGACGACCCAGGTGGCGATCACCCAAGGCCTCGCCGTGGGCGACAAGGTCATTACCGAGGGCGGCGATCGCCTGACCGAGGGCGGCAAGGTGCAACTGCCGGGCCAGGCGGCCCAGCGCCAGGGCGGACAGCGCGGCGAGAAGGGCCAACGCGGCAAGCGCCCGGAAGGCGCGCCTCCCGGCGGCGGTGAAGGCCGCCGGCGTCCCGAGTAAGCCGGCGGACGGTCGATGAACCCCTCGCGCCCCTTCATCCAGCGGCCGGTCGCCACGGCCCTGTTCATGGCGGCCATTGTGCTGGCCGGCCTGGTCGGCTTCAGGCTGCTGCCGCTGTCGGCCCTGCCGCAGGTCGACTACCCCACCATCCAGGTGCAGACCCTCTATCCGGGGGCCAGCCCCGAGGTGATGAGCCAGACCGTCACCGCGCCGCTGGAACGCCAGCTGGGCGAGATGTCGGGCCTGGCGCGCATGAGTTCGGTCAGCACGGCCGGGGCCAGCGTCATCACCCTGCAGTTCAACCTGGGTGAGACCCTCGACGTCGCCGAGCAGGAAGTGCAGGCGGCGATGAACGCGGCCAACTCGCTGCTGCCGGCCGACCTGCCCGCCCCGCCGGTCTACGCCAAGGTCAACCCGGCCGACGCGCCGGTGCTGACCCTGTCGATCACGTCCGACACCCTGCCGCTGACCGAGGTGCAGAACCTCGTCAACACGCGCCTGGCGCAGAAGATCAGCCAGGTCTCGGGCGTGGGCCTGGTCAGCTTGAGCGGCGGCCAGAAGCCGGCGATCCGCATCCAGGCCGACACCCAGGCCATGGCCTCCTACGGCCTGACCCTGGCCGAGCTGCAGAGCGCCATCGACAACTCCAACGCCAACAGCGCCAAGGGCAGCTTCGACGGCCCCACCCGCACCTACACCATCAACGCCAACGACCAGCTGCTGACGGTCGACGACTATCTGAACCTGATCGTCACCTACAAGAACGAGGCCCCGATCCGCATCCGCGACGTGGCCAACGTGGTGCAGAGCGCCGAAAACACCCGCCTGGGCGCCTGGGCCGGCAAGACGCCGGCGATCATCGTCAACGTCCAGCGCCAGCCGGGCGCCAACGTCATCAAGACCGTCGACGCCATCAAGGAGAAGCTGCCCGAGCTGCAGGCCGGGCTGCCGGCGACGCTGAAGGTCGAGGTGCTGGCCGATCGCACCACCGGCATCCGCGCCTCTGTGCACCACGTGGAGATGGAGCTGGTGCTGGCCGTGGTGATGGTCGTGCTGGTGATCTTCTTCTTCCTGCACAGCCTGCGCGCCACGGTGATCGCCAGCCTTGCCGTGCCGATCTCGCTGATCGGCTCGTGCGGGGTGATGTACCTCTTGGGCTACAGCCTCAACAACCTCTCGCTGATGGCCCTGACCATCGCCACCGGCTTCGTCGTCGACGACGCCATCGTGATGATCGAGAACATCATCCGTCACATGGAGAAGGGCGAGAAACCGATGCAGGCGGCGCTGAAGGGCGCGCGCGAGATCGGCTTCACCATCATCTCGCTGACCATCTCGCTGATCGCGGTGCTGATCCCGCTACTGTTCATGGGCGACGTGGTCGGGCGCCTGTTCCGCGAGTTCGCCGTCAGCCTGGCGATCACCATCCTGATCTCGGCCGTGGTGTCGCTGACCCTGACCCCCATGCTGTCGGCCCGCTGGCTGAAGAGCCACGAGGAAGACAAGCCCGGCCGCGTCGGCCGCAAGGCCCAGGAGGTCTTCGAGAAGATCGAGGCTCGTTACGAGACCGCTCTGGCCTGGGTCATGGCCCGCCAGAAGGCCACCCTGGTCGTCGCCGTCGCCACCCTGGTGCTGACCGGCGTGCTCTACATGATCATCCCCAAGGGCCTGTTCCCCACCCAGGACACCGGCCAGCTGCAGGCCCGCACCGAGGTCGAGCAGTCGGTGTCGTACGAGCGCATGGCCGGCCTGCAGCAGCAGGCGGCCGCGGCGATCCTCGAGGACCCGGCCGTGGCCAGCGTCGCGTCGTTCATCGGCGTCGACGGGGCCAACAACAGCATGCTCCACACCGGCCAGATGCAGATCAACCTGAAGGGCGACCGCAAGGGCTCGCAGGAGAAGATCATGCAGCGGCTGCGCGACCGCGTGGCCGCCGTGCCGGGCGTCACCCTCTATCTCCAGCCGACCCAGGACCTGACCATCGACGCCGAGAGCGGCCCGACCCAGTACCGCCTGTCGCTGGAAGGCGCCGACACCGCCACCGTCAAGGAATGGGCCGGCAAGCTGTCCGAGAAGCTCGCGACCGTGAAGGCCGTGCGCAACATCTACAGCGACGCCTCGGCCACCGGGGCCGCGGCCTATATCGACATCGACCGCGACACCGCAGCGAGGCTTTCGATCACCGCCTCGGACGTCGACGACGCCCTCTACAGCGCGTTTGGCCAGCGGATCGTCTCGACCATCTTCACCGAGACCAACCAGTACCGGGTGATCCTGGAGGCCAAGCCCGGCCTGCTGACCGATCCCTCGTCGCTGGGAAACCTGAACCTGCGCACCGGCGGCGGCTCGCCGACGCCCTTGGCGGCCTTCTCGACCATCAAGGAGCAGCAGTCGCCGCTGCAGGTGACCCACGTCGCCCAGTTCCCGGCCACCACGATCGGCTTCGACACCGCGCCTGGCGTCTCGCTGGGCCACGCCGTCGATGAGATCCGCGCGGCGATGAAGGACATCGGCATGCCTTCGTCGGTGACCCACACCTTCCTGGGCGCGGCCGGGGCCTACGAGAACTCGCTCTCAAACCAGCTGTGGCTGATCCTGGCGGCCGTGGTCTGCGTCTACATCGTGCTGGGCGTGCTCTACGAGAGCTACATCCACCCGCTGACCATCCTGTCGACCCTGCCCTCGGCCGGCGTCGGCGCGCTTCTGGCCCTGTGGCTGACCGGGCATGACCTGGGCGTGATCGGGATCATCGGCATCATCCTGCTGATCGGCATCGTCAAGAAGAACGCGATCATGATGATCGACTTCGCCATCGAGGCCGAGCGCAACGAGGGCAAGTCGCCGGAAGAGGCCATCTTCCAGGCCGCCATCCTGCGCTTCCGCCCGATCCTGATGACCACCCTGGCGGCCCTGTTCGCCGCCGTGCCGCTGATGCTGGGCTTTGGCGAAGGCGCCGAGCTGCGCCGTCCGCTGGGTATCGCCATCTTCGGCGGCCTGCTGGTCAGCCAACTGCTGACCATGTTCACGACGCCCGTGGTCTATCTGGCCTTCGACCGCATCGCGCCCTCGGGCAAGAAGCGCCGCGACGAGAGCGATGAGGACCGCGTCGACCAGCCGCTGCCGGGGCTGCCGTCATGAACCTGTCGGCGCCCTTCATCCGCCGGCCGGTGGCCACGGTCCTCTTGACCATCGGCCTGGCTTTGGCCGGCATCTTCGCCTTCTTCGTGCTGCCGGTCTCGCCGCTGCCGCAGGTGGACTATCCGACCATCTCGGTGTCGGCCAGCCTGTCGGGGGCGAGCCCCGAGACCATGGCCTCCAGCGTCGCCACGCCCCTGGAGCGGCGCCTGGGCGTGATCTCCGGCGTCAACGAGATGACCTCGCAGAGCTCGTCGGGCTCGACGCGGGTGACCCTGCAGTTCGACCTCAACCGCAAGATCGACGGCGCCGCGCGCGAGGTCCAGGCCGCCATCAACGCCGCCCGCGCCGACCTGCCCGCCACGCTGCGCAGCAACCCGACCTATCGCAAGATGAACCCGTCGGACGCGCCGGTGATCATCCTGGCCCTGACGTCGGACACCAAGACCCCCGGCCAGATCTACGACGCGGTCTCCAACGTCGTGGCCCAGCGCATCTCGCAGGTGAAGGGCGTCGGCGACGTCGAGATCGGCGGCGGCTCGCTGCCGGCCGTGCGGATCTCGGTCAATCCGTTCCTGCTCAACAAGTACGGGGTGAGCCTGGAAGACGTGCGCGCGGCCATCCAGTCGGCCAACGCCAACCGCCCGAAAGGCGCGGTCGAGGGCGACGGCAAGCGCTTCCAGATCTACACCTCCAGCAGCGGCCGCAAGGCGGCCGACTACGCGGGCCTGCTGGTCGCCTGGCGCGGCGAGGCCGGGGTCAAGCTGTCGGACGTGGCCAGCGTCACCGACAGCGTCGCCGACACCCGCACCATCGGCCTGTTCAACGGCAAGCCGGCGATCATCGTGCTGATCACCCGCCAGCCCGGCGCCAACATCATCGAGACCGTCGACAGCGTGCGCGCCGCCCTGCCGGAACTGCGCGAACAGCTGCCCGCCGACATCAACGTGCAGGTGGCCAGCGACAGCACAAACTCGATCCGCGCCTCGCTGCACGAGATCGAGGTCACCCTGCTGATCTCGATCGTGCTGGTGGTGCTGGTGGTCAGCGCCTTCCTGCGCAGCGGCCGGGCGACCTTCATCCCGGCGGCGGCGACGATCGTCTCGCTGCTGGGCACCTTCGGGGTGATGTACCTGCTGGGCTTCTCGCTCAACAACCTGTCCCTGATGGCCATCACGGTCGCCACCGGGTTCGTCGTCGACGACGCCATCGTCGTGCTGGAGAACACCCAGCGCCACATCGAGGCGGGCATGGAGCGCTTCAAGGCCGCCACCCTGGGCGCGCGCGAGGTCGGCTTCACCGTGCTGTCGATCAGCGTTTCGCTGGTCGCCGTCTTCATCCCGCTGCTGTTCATGGGCGGCCAGGTCGGGCGTCTGTTCCGCGAGTTCGCCGTCACCCTGTCGGCGGCGGTGCTGATCTCGCTGGTCATCAGCCTGACGACCACGCCGATGATGTGCGCCTACCTGCTGAAGGCCCGCCCCGAGGGTCACAAGGAAGGACCCGTCGCCCGCTTCTTCGAGCGGGTGTTCGACAGGATCCAGGCGATCTACGCCCGCTCGCTGGACTGGGCGCTGCACGCCAAGCCGCTGGTGCTGTTCATGCTGGCCGCCGTCATCGGCATGACCATCTGGCTCTACATCGCCGTGCCCAAGGGCTTCTTCCCGCAACAGGACAACGGCCAGCTGATGGCCGGCATCCGCGCCGACCAGAGCGTCTCGTTCCAGACCATGGAGCAGAAGCTGCGCGCCGTGGTCGAGATTATCCGCAAGGACCCCGCCGTCGACACCGTGGTCGGCTTCACCGGCGGCGCCCGGGCCGGCGGCGGCTTCATGTTCGTCAATCTCAAGCCCGCCAGCGAGCGCAAGGAGAAGGGCTCGGCGGTGATCGCCCGCCTGCGGCCGCAGCTGCAGAAGGTGACCGGCGTCTCGATCTTCCTCAATCCGGTGCAGGACCTGCGCATGGGCGGCCGGTCGAGCAATTCGACTTACCAGTACACCCTGACCAGCGACTCCAGCGACGCCCTCAAGGAATGGGCCCCGAAGCTGGCCGAGGCGATGAAGGAGCATTCCGACGTCATGACCGACGTCGACAGCGACCAGTCGGAGAACGGCGTCGAGACCTTCGTCACCATCGACCGCGACAGCGCCTCGCGCATGGGCGTCACGCCCCGCGCCGTCGACAACGCGCTCTACAACGCCTTTGGCCAGCGCCAGGTCGCGACGATCTACGAGGACGTCAACCAGTACTCGGTGATCATGGAGTGGCAGCAGCAGTTCGCCCAGGGCCCCGAGGCGCTGAACGACGTCTACGTGCCGACGAC
Organism: uncultured Caulobacter sp.; assembly: GCA_966252285.1. Classification (GTDB taxonomy): domain Bacteria; phylum Pseudomonadota; class Alphaproteobacteria; order Caulobacterales; family Caulobacteraceae; genus Caulobacter. Next base: position 4,702 of record CBINOL010000021.1, on the reverse strand, counting down.
CAGCAGCACTTCAACCAGCTCGTCCAGCACCAGCGGGGCGGCCGTGAACCCGTCGCTGCGCGACGCCTCCACCGGCTCGGCGCTGAACACCACGGCCACCCCGATGACGCCGCTGACCGCCATCGCCAGCGTCGCCCAGAGCGCCACGCCCACCTCGGTCAACCACCAGAACGGCGAGCTTGCGACCACCGTGTCGTTCAACCTGCCGGACGGCGTGTCGCTGTCTCAGGCCCAGGCGGCCATCACCCAGGCCGAGGCCGACATCGGCCTGCCGACCAGCGTGCGCGGCAGCTTCCAGGGCAGCGCCCGCAGCTACAACGAGCAGATGAAGCAGCAGCCGTTCCTGATCGCCGCGGCCATCGTGGCGATCTACATCGTGCTGGGCATCCTCTACGAGAGCTACGTCCACCCGGTGACGGTGCTGTCGACCCTGCCGGCCGCCGGCGTCGGGGCGGTGCTGGCGCTCCTGCTGTTTGGCATGGAGTTCTCGATCATCGCCCTGATCGGAGTGTTCCTGCTGCTGGGCATCGTCAAGAAGAACGCCATCCTGATCATCGACTTCGCCCTGGAGGCCCAGCGCGGCCGGGGCCTGACGGCGATCGAAGCGGTGCGGGAGGCCAGCCTCCTGCGCTTCCGCCCGATCCTGATGACGACCCTGGCCGCGGCTCTGGGCGCACTGCCCCTGGCCATCGGCTTTGGCGAAGGCGCCGAACTGCGCCGGCCGCTGGGTATCACCATCATCGGCGGCCTGATCGCCAGCCAGCTTCTGACCCTCATCACCACCCCCGTGGTCTACGTCTATCTCGACCGCCTGCGCGGCAAGCGGCGCGACGAGCGCGACCTGACCCACATGCCCTCCGCGCCGGAGCTCGCCCGATGACCGCCCGCCTCCTGACCGCCCTGCCCCTCCTGGCTCTGGTCGCCGCCTGCTCGACGACGCCGGCCTACGAGACGCCCAAGCTCGCCTCGCCGCCCCCTGCTGCATGGAAGGCGATGGACGGCTGGAAGGCCGCCACGCCGTCCGATCACCTGGATCGCGGCGACTGGTGGACCTTGCTGGGCGATACCCAGCTGAACGCCCTGGCCGAGCGGGTGAAGGTGGACAACCAGACCATCGCCGCCGCCGAGGCCGCCTATCGCCAGGCCCGCGCCCTGGTGCGCGAGCAGCGCGCCTCGCTGTTCCCCAGCATCGACCTGTCGGCCTCGGGCACCCGTTCGGGGGGCGGCGGGACCAGCAGCGCGCCGGGCGCCGGCGGGGCCACCAGCTCGGGCGACACCAAGCGCTACACCGCCAGCATCGGCGCCAGCTGGGAGCCCGACGTCTGGGGACGCATCCGCGCCTCGATCGGCAATGCGAACGCCAGCGCCCAGGCCAGCGCCGCCGACCTGGCGGCCGCCCAGCTGTCGGCCCAGGGCGAACTGGCGACCAACTATCTGGGCCTGCGCCAGAGCGACATCGAGATCGCCCTCGTCCAGGCCACGGTCGACGGCTACCAGCGCAGCCTGAAGATCACCCAGAACCGCTACGACGCCGGCATCGCCCCGCGCTCGGACGTGCTGCAGGCCCAGACCACCCTGGCCAACGCCCAGTCGAGCCTGGAGGGCCTGACCCAGACCCGGGCAACCTACGAGAACGCCATCGCCGTGCTGGTCGGCCAGCCGGCCAGCGGCTTCCGCATCGCCGCCAATCCGAACTGGACCGCCTCCGTGCCGGAAATCCCGACCGGCCTGCCCTCGACCCTGCTGGAGCGCCGTCCCGACGTCGCCGCCGCCGAGCGCCGCGTGGCCGCCGCCAACGCCCAGATCGGCGTGGCCCGCGCGGCCTATTTCCCGAGCTTCACGCTCAGTGGATCAGGCAGTTCGACCGCCAGCGTGCTGGGCGACCTGTTCTCGGCCTCGGCCAACACCTGGTCGCTGGGGCTGTCGGCGGCCCAGACCCTTTTCGACGCCGGCGCCCGCAAGGCCCAGGTCGCCCAGGCCCGCGCCTCGTACGACGCCGCCGCCGCCAACTACCGCCAGACCGCGCTGACCGCCTTCCAGGACGTGGAGAACCAGCTGACGGCGGTGCGGGTGCTCGAGCGCCAGTACGCCCTCCTGGAGACCGCCTCCAAGGCCGCCGACCAGACCGAGCAGATGCTGCTGAACCAGTATCGCGCCGGCCAGGTGGCCTATACCGACGTCGTCAGCGCCCAGGCCTCGGCCCTCTCGGCCCGCCGCGACCTGGCGTCGGCCCGCGTCTCGCGCCAGACGGCGGCGGTGGCGCTGGTGCAGGCGATCGGCGGGGGCTGGACGGGGTTGGAGGGCAATTAGAAGCTGAACACAGTGGGTGGTCCTCGTCCTTCGACAAGCTCAGGAAGAGGACCAATTCTGGCGCCAGCGATGAAAAACCTCATCCTGAGCTTGTCGAAGGACGAGGTTTTCGCCCCTACCCCGCCGCCGCCTCCATCGCCACGCGCAGCTTGCGGAAGGCGGCGGCGAGTTCGGCCTTGGCGCCGGCCAGCGCCCCGCCGTTGCGGACCGCCCGGCGGGCGTCGGCGAGCGCGCCGCGGTTGATCTGGTCGGCCACCTGGCCGGCGATACGGTGGAAGTCGCGGTGCGCTTCCAGGCAGTGCAGGTGCAGATGGCTTCCGGGCATGCGCCGGTGGCCCTCGCCGTGCAGCCACTGGCCGGCGGCGCAGGTCCGCTCGGCCCGGACGGCGGCGGCGTCGACGCTCTGGCCGGCGGCCATGGCGGCCTCCAGCGTCTCGCAGATGCGGTTGTGAAACGTCGTCTGTTCCAGGAAATCCATGAGCACGCCCCACGCGCCTAGCCAGCGGAGGGCATGGCCGCTCTCGGTTTCGCCAGTGTTGCGGCAAGGTTGCGGTTTGACGAAACCGCCACCTCAGCCCGTTGGCGCATCTGTTTCGGGAACGGAGGGTCGCGGGACAGCCGGCGATATCGCGACGCGTCCCGCGGGAAACACGCACGCAACACCAGCCCGCATGATCGCGGCCAGGAGCAAGTACGCATGACCCGAACCGACGACGACCTTCGCGAAGCCGCCGCCTGGCTGGACCGCCTGCGCTCGCCCGAGGCCGGGCAAGGCGACCTGGAAGAGTTCGAGACCTGGGTGGCCCACCCCCGCCGCCGCGACGCCTTCGAGGCGGTGCGCGCCGTCGACGCCGAGATCACGAGTTGGGATCCGCCCTCGCCGGTCTCGCCCTGGCCGATCCTCGGGGCGCTGGCCCTGGGGGCCGGGGGACTGATGGCGGCGGCGGGCCTGCTGATCCACTAGTTGGCCATCCCCCAACCTCCCGTCATTCCCGCCCTTGTGGCGGGAAGCCCTGGTTCCGCCCGCATGTGAAGCGCCAGCGGCGTGCTGAGCACGCCGCCCCTCCCGCCCTTGCGGCTGACAGAGGGGTTCCCGCCACAAGGGCGGGAATGACGGGAGTGAAAGAGGGAGGAACGCGAAAAGGGCGCCGGTCCGCCAAGACCGGCGCCCTTCCTCGCCGCCGCCGGGGCTGACTGGGCGGCGAGCGCCGGGCGCGCAAAGGGGGAGAAGCGCGCCCGGGTTGGCTTCAGGCTTCGACTAGAAGCGCTTGCGGATGCCCACGTAGTAGGAGCGGCCGAGCACGTCGTAGTTCTGCGGATCGTAGTTGCCCTCGGTGTCGCCCACCTGCGGCGGAGCCTTGTCGAACAGGTTGTTGACGCCGAAGCGCAGGGCGGTGTCCCAGGGCAGCTCGACGCGGCCGTTGAGGTCGAAGGCGTTGTAGGCCTTCACGCCGCGCGAGGTGCTGGTCGGGGTGACGACCTTGGCCGAGTTCTCCATGGCCTCGATCCAGCGCCAGCGCAGGCCGACGCTCGCCGGACCCCAGGTGTAGGTGCCCGAGGTGACCGACTTCCACTTCGGGTGAGCCGTGCCGGCAGTGCTTTCCACGCCCGTGCCGATGGTGCCGACATAGTCGTAGACCGGCGCGCCCGGCAGGTTCTGGATCTTGAACTTGTCGGTGTAGCCCAGGGCCACGTTCAGGGCGAAGGAGCCCGGGATCATGTCGAGCGCGCTGTCGGCGAAGTCGAAGCTCCAGTCGACCTGCACGTCGACGCCGGTGGTCTGGAACTGGCCCAGGTTCAGCAGCGGCTGGACGGGGTTGGTCGGCACGCCGCTGGCCGAGTTACGGGTCAGCAGCGAGCAGTAGTAGTTGCTCGGATCGTAGGTCGGGTTGGAGCCGCCCGAGTTGAAGCAGAACTGGAAGGCGTTGACGATCGACAGGCTGCCGATCGCGTCCTTCACCTTGATGTCGTACCAGTCGATCGAGGCCGTCAGGCGGCTGAGCAGCGGGTTCTCGAACGGCGAGCGCAGGACGGCGCCGAACGAGTAGGTGTCGGCGGTTTCTTCCTGCAGGTCCGGGTTGCCGCCGGTGAGGGCGAACACCTGGGCCGTGCCCAGCTGGTAGCTGTCGATGATCGCGGTCGGCACGCCCTGCGCCAGGCAGAGGCTGCGGACGGCCGCGGCGTTGGCGCCGGTGCGGTACGACGAGCGCACGTCGCAGGGGTCGCCGTTGGTGGTGGTCGACGAGGCCGTGCCGATGGCCACCGAACCGGTGGAGACCGGAGCGTAGAGCTCGCCGACGCTCGGGGCGCGGATGGCGCGGTTGTAGCCGCCGCGCAGGCGGACCGGCTCGACGATCTTCCAGTCGAAGTCGGCCTTGTAGGTCTGCACCCC